>JAZSIZ010000136.1:0-72682 GCA_045534015.1 Victivallaceae bacterium
GGAATTGCTTTTATTACTTGTAATAAAAGCAATTCCGGTGAAAGTTTTTGGAAAATGGGGTGTGGGGAAGAGAACCTTTTTTCAAAAAGGTTTCTTCCCCACAAAACAGTTTTGCAACACCCCCTTTTTTTAGACTTTTTCCGGAGATTTTTAATATGCAAACGGATGATTTTTCTGTAAAGATCCTTGATTTTCCTCTTCTTTCCTCTACCAACACCTATGCAAAAGAAAATATTGCTTTGCTGGAGGATCGTACACTTGTCTGTGCGGAGGAACAGAGTGCGGGAAGAGGGCGTAACGGAAGAAGCTGGATCTCTCCGGGGAAAGAAGAGAATATTTACTGTTCTTTTGTGATGAAACAGATAAACGATCCCTTCCGGGCTACCATTGTATCTTCTCTTGCGGTGCTTTCGTTATTGGAAAAACATATTCCCGGCGGAGATATTTTTATCAAGTGGCCCAACGATATTTTTGCCGGGGATGCAAAGATCTGCGGGGTATTGTGTGAATGTACGGCACAGACAAAAGACACCCCGCTTTCCGTAATCGCCGGAATGGGACTCAATGTAAATACGCCGCAGGAAGTCCTTGATGCCATTCCCCAGAAAGCGGCAAGCATGTTTTCCCTTACGGGGGTTGTTTTTCAGAGAAAAAAATTGCTTGGAGAACTTGCAGAATACCTGTTGAAGTATTATATTAAACATATGCAATGTGGCAGTAGGGTTTTTCAGGAATGGAAAGAGAAAAACCGTGTGCCCGGCAAATGGGTCGAACTGGAAGAAAGTACTGGAAAAAGACGTTTTGTCAGGGTAAAAGACATTGCGGAAGACGGGCGGCTTCTCTGTGAAGAGGAGGGGAAAGAGTTTCTATTTTCCAGCGGGGATGTGCGTCTTGTAAAAAATCCTGAACTTTTCAGGAAATGAAACAGTAAACCGATTTTATATTTTTAATATAAACTGAGCAGAAAACAAAAACAAAAAAAGGAGAGTACAAATGGGTCTCGTAATGGATGGAGTAAAACTCCTGGTCCTGGGGATGGTTGGCGTTTATGTCTTCCTTATCCTTATGATCTGCATGATGTACTTGTTGCAGAAAGTGCTTGCACCCTTTGCCGCCCGAGAATTTGAGGCAGCAAAAGCCGCAGCTGCTGCAGCAAAGAAGTCATCTTCCGGAGCTTCTGATGCTGATCTTGAAGCAGCAGTGGCAGCCGCAGCGTTCCACGCAAACAACAAATAATAAAAACGATTTTTTACAAAAACAATAATCAGGATTACTTTTTATGAAAAAAATAGAATTTATGGATTGCTCCTTCAGAGACGGTTTTCAGTCCTGCCTCGGAGCCCGCGTAAAAACTGAAGATTTCCTTCCTGCTCTCGCAGCGGCAAAAGATGCCGGGATCTCCCACATTGAAATCGGCGGCGGCGCCCGTTTCCAGAGTTTGTATTTCTACTGCCAGGAAGATGCCTTTGAAATGATGGATCTCTGGAGAGCTACTGTGGGTCCCGATGTGAACTTGCAGACCCTCTCCCGCGGTGTGAACGTTGTGGGTCTTTCCTCCCAGTCCAGCGACATCATTGATCTGCATGCCAAACTTTTCAAGAAACACGGTATTACCACAATCCGTAACTTCGATGCCCTCAACGATGTGCGTAACCTCGACGTTTCCGGCCGTGCCATCGCCAAACACGGTTTGAAACATCAGGTCACTGTTACTTTGATGGGATTGGCTCCGAACCTGACCGAAGCTTATGCCCACACTCCGAAGTTTTACATCGACCGTTTGAATGAGATCCTGCAGTCCGGCATTCCTTTTGACAGCGTTGCTTTCAAAGATGCTTCCGGTACCAGTACTCCTGCGACTGTATTTGAAACCGTCAAACAGGCCCGTGAGATCCTCGATGCCAACTATGGCAAAGGTGCCAAAGAGATCCAGTTCCACACCCACGATACTGCCGGTATGGCGGTTGCCTGCAACATGGCTGCTATCGAGGCCGGTGCGGATGTGATCGACCTTGCCATGAGCCCGCTTTCCGGTGGCACCTGCGAAGCTGATATCCTTGTGATGTATCAGAGACTGCGCGGTACCGATTATACTCTGGACATTGATCCGGAAAAAATCCTCGGCGTGGAAAAAATCTTTGAACAGTGCATGGATAAATATTTCATGCCCCCCGAATCAATGCAGGTCTCTCCGAAGATCATCTTCTCACCCATGCCCGGTGGTGCTTTGACTGCCAACACCCAGATGATGCGTGATAACAAATGTCTGGATAAATATGATAAATGCATCGAGGAAATGCGTGATGTGGTCGCTAAAGGCGGTTTCGGTACTTCCGTGACCCCGGTCAGCCAGTTCTACTTCCAGCAGGCATTCCGTAACGCCGTTCAGGGTAAAAATCCCGATGGTTCCTGGAAGATGGATCCCAATGGTTACGGCAAAATGGTGTTGGGCTACTTCGGTAAAACTCCGGTTGCCCCTGATCCGCAGCTGGTCAAATGGGCAAGCGAACAGCTCGGTCTTGAACCGACGACCAAAGCTGTCGTTGAACTCAACGATGCCAATCCGAAACTGGGTATTGCCTACAATACTGAACTTTTGAAAGAAAACGGTCTGGAAGTCACCGAAGAAAATATCTTCATCGCAGCTGCCTGCGGTGAAAAAGGTATCAACTTCCTCAAAGGTGATAAACCCATGGGTATCCGTTACAAAGAAGCGGAAAAACCTGCCGCCAAAAAAGGCGCTCAGGCTTACACTGCCAATGTCAATGGTACCAATGTCGTGGTCGAACTCAATGCCGCCGGTGATGCTTACACTGCCAAAGTTAACGGCAAGAGTTTTGAAGTCAAACTTACCGAGGGTGCTTCTGCTGCCGCTGCTGCTCCGGCTGCCGGTGGTGCTGCCAGTACGATGACCAGTCCTCTCCCGGGAACCGTGACCAAAATTCTGGTCAAAGCCGGTGATGCGGTCAAAGCCGGTGATACCGTGATGATCCTTGAAGCTATGAAAATGGAAACTCCGGTTGCCGCTGACAAAGATGGCGTTATCGCTTCTATTGATGTGACAGTCGGTGCGGTCGTTGCCGAAGGCGATGCCCTGATTACCATCGCCGGTGCCGCCGGTGCTGCTGCTCCTGCTGCAGCTGCCAGTGCCATGACCAGTCCTCTTCCGGGAACCGTGACCAAAATTCTGGTCAAAGCCGGAGATGCGGTGAAAAGCGGAGATACGGTGATGATTCTGGAAGCCATGAAAATGGAAACTCCGGTCGCCGCAGATAAAGATGGCGTGATCGTTTCTGTTGATGTGACAGTCGGTGCGGTCGTTGCCGAAGGCGATGCTCTGATTACTATCGGATAAGGAAGTGCAGAAAATGAGTATATTCAAAAAATTGAGTTTTGCACTCCTGTTGGCTGTGGCGGCGGTTTTTACCGTCGCTGCGGCAGAGAAGTGTTGTGATAAGTCTGATGCTTGTCCGGAGGCGGATAAAGTTGAAGAATGTCCTGTCAGTAAAACCGTGTCTGCTTTGCTGAAAGAGGGCTATCGTCTGGATGACAACTCCAGTGATGATCTTTTCCAGTGGTGGGTGAGAGGAAACAGCCGTAAATTGGTTTATCTCGGTATGCTCAAAGACGGCGACAAAGTTAAATTGGTCCCCACTACCATCTATACTGTGACTATTCCTTATGATGGTGTTTGCAACCCCGGACGTCAGATGATGATGTATCATCCGGAAGGTTACAGCAAAGGTACTCTGGTTGCCAAAAGCACGATCAAACTGGTTCCCAAAACCAAACATGAGAGTGTTATTGATGCCGGAACATTGCTCCCCGGAACGGTTGTTGCCGAATTTGAAGCTGTTGAATTGGCTCAGAGCGCAGTTGCCGGCGGCGGTGAATCCGGTCAGAAACTTGACAGTTGGGGCAATACTTTTAACAGTTTGTGGAAAAGTACCGGTATCTATGACCTTTACCGTCAGAGTACCGAAAACTTCAGTTCCACCTGGACGCTCGGTCTCGGTCGTGTGGTCATGATGCTGGTCGCATTGGTTCTGATTTATCTGGCTATCGTCAAAGAATTTGAACCGCTTTTGCTGCTGCCGATCGGTTTCGGTGCGTTGTTGGCAAATATTCCGCTTGCCGGTATTTCAGGACCTGATGGTTTGCAGGGCATGATCTTTGAAGTCGGTATCAACAGCGGTGTGTTCCCGCTGCTCATCTTCCTCGGTGTCGGTGCTATGACCGACTTTGCTCCTTTGATTGCCAACCCGAAAACCGCTTTGCTCGGTGGTGCTGCCCAGTTCGGTATCTTTGCCGCTCTGCTCGGAGCGTTGGCTCTCGGAGCTGTCGGTATCGACTTTGATCTTAAAGATGCTGCCAGTATCGGTATCATTGGTGGTGCTGATGGCCCGACCGCCATCTATCTTGCCAGCCGTCTTTCCCCGAAACTGCTCGGTGCGATCGCTGTTGCGGCATACAGCTACATGGCTCTGGTGCCGATCATTCAGCCGCCCATCATGCGCTTGCTGACCACTGAAAAAGAACGCAAGATCAGAATGTCCACGCTTCGTCCGGTCAGCAAAATCGAAAAGATTTGCTTCCCGATCCTGATCACTCTGCTCTGCGCATTGCTGCTGCCGGATGCTGCTCCTCTGATCGGTATGCTGATGTTCGGTAACTTGCTCAAAGAAAGCGGCGTGACTGAACGTTTGAACCAGACTGCCCAGAATGCACTGATCAACATCGTTACCATCTTCCTCGGTATTGCCGTCGGCAGTAAGCTCTCTGCGGATCAGTTCCTGAGCGTTCAGACTCTGGGTATTCTCTTCCTCGGTGCGGTTGCCTTCAGTATCGGTACAGCTGCCGGTTTGTTGTTTGCCAAGCTGATGAATTGCTTCAGCAAAACCAAAATCAACCCGCTTATCGGTTCTGCCGGTGTGTCTGCGGTGCCGATGGCTGCCCGTGTCGCCAACAAAGTCGGTCAGGAAAGCGACCCGCACAACTTCCTGCTGATGCACGCCATGGGACCGAATGTTGCCGGTGTTATCGGTTCAGCGGTTGCTGCCGGTGTGATGCTTAATATGCTTAAAAACCTTTAAGCTTGACAATACCAAAAAGGGCGTTGAAGTTTTTTCAACGCTCTTTTTTTATCCTCAAAAGTTATGTTATTTAAAGTTATTCAGCTGATTTTTTTATTGCTTTGGTGGAAAAAGATAACTTCAGGCAGTATATTATACATCCGACAATTTGTTCATGTTTATTTTTCGGTGTTACCACACTGGAATGTAAAATGCACTTTTTGTCTGTCTTTTTTTCAGTAACTAAATTAAAAACTTTTGGAATTACCTTAAGGGGGAAATAAATGAAGAAAAAACTGTTGGATATGGTTATGCTGCTGCCCGGTTTTATTCTGGCACTCTGTATCGCTTTTGCTGCAAAAGTTGTAGAGGGCTTGCTGCCGATGCATGTGATCGGAGCATCGGTCATAGCATTGTTTGTCGGTATGATAATCAATAGCTTCTGGCGTCCGGCATGGGCAGCTTCCGGTTTGAAGTTTACATCCAAGAAAATTTTGAAACTTGCCATTATCCTTCTTGGTGCATCGCTCAGTGTGCATGTGATACTTGACGTCGGAAAACTCTCTCTGATGGTCATGTTCTTTACTCTTCTTACCTGCTTCGGCGGCGGGTATCTGATCGGCAGGGCATTGGGCTTGAATTGGAAACTTTCCAATCTTATATCTGCCGGCACCGGGATATGCGGCGGCAGTGCGATTGCTGCTATCGCTCCGGTTATTGATGCGGAAGACAGAGACATCGCATACGCCATGTCTGCTACTTTTCTCTTTGACATGGCAATGATCGTGCTTTTTCCCATAATGGGACATGCTATGGGGCTTACTGATGAAGCATACGGTCTCTGGGCTGGAACGGCTGTCAATGATACGTCGAGCGTGGTTGCAGCCGGTTATGCTTTCAGCGAGGGCGGCGGTGACTTTGCCACGATGGTGAAGTTGACCAGAACTCTGTCGATCATCCCGACTGTGCTTGTTTTTGCATTTGTCAATATCAGGCTTGCCAGAAAGAATCATCTGGAAACCACCGGGGCGAAAATCAATTTTTGGGGACTCTTTCCCTGGTTTATTCTGGGATTTCTGGCGTTGGCTGCAGTCAACAGCACCGGTGTTATTCCCGAAAAAATTTCCGATATCGCCAAGGATACAAGCAAGTTTCTTATGGTTGCCGCTCTGGCTGCGATCGGTCTTGGAACCAGTTTTAAGGATATGAAAAAAGCGGGGTTGAGTCCCATGCTGCACGGTTTTATAATTTCTGCACTGGTCGTTTTGGTGGCGATCGGCGTGGAATGGGGCATGTGGTATATGAACATGATGGAAATGTTTAAGTGACCATGTAAAAAACAGAGCAGATGCGTCTTATTGAAAAACGCCGTCCCGGTCAGTTGCCGGGACGGCTTTTTTATCGCTTTGAAGCTTTGATTTTTTTGCTTTTATGATTGCAAAAAACAGAATTACGCATTATATTAATGTGGATATTCATTTAATAAAAAACATGAGGTGAACTATGGATTCGCAGGAAATGCAGCTTATTTTGACCAATATCGGAAAAAAAGCCCGTCGGGCATCCGCAGCACTGGCAGTTTTTCCGCCGGAAGCAAAAACGCTTTGCCTCGAAAAAATGGCAGATGCGTTGATCGCCCGCTCTGCTGAAATTGCCGCAGCCAATGCCAAAGATATCGCCAATGCCCGCAGTAATGGAATGGATGATGCAAAGATCGACCGCTTGACCTTGAATGAATCCCGTATCGCCGGTATGGCAGATGGATTGCGTCAGGTTGCCGCTCAAAGCGATCCGGTAGGGAAGGTGCTTTCTGAAAATATCCGTCCCAATGGATTGAGAATTTCCAAGATAGCTGTTCCTTTCGGCGTGATCGGCATTATTTATGAAGCGCGTCCCAATGTGACCGCAGATGCTGCCGGTATCTGTATCAAAGCTGGAAATGCGGTCATTTTACGGGGAGGTAAAGAAGCTTTTGAATCCAATACCACTATAGCCGGGATCCTTAATGAAAGTGCCGCCGGGTGCGGTTTGCCTGACGGCGTGGTGCAGCTGATCCCGTGGACAGACCGTGAAGCGGTGAAATTGATGCTTAAGATGGATCGCTATATCGATCTGGTCATTCCCCGCGGCGGTGAAGGCTTGATCCGTACTGTGGTGGCAGAAGCAACGATGCCGGTGCTTAAACACTACAAAGGTGTGTGTCATCTTTTTGTTGATGCAGAGTGTGATATGGAAAAAGCTGTGAAGATCATTGTCAATGCCAAATGTTCCCGCCCGGCAGTGTGCAACGCCTTGGAAACTTTGCTTATCGATCGCAGTATTCTTGCTGATTTTGCTCCGGTTGTTGCCGCAGAACTGCGGGGCAGGGGAGTGGAACTGCGTGGAGATGAGGAATTTTGCAAAGTTGTTCCGGATGCTGTTCCGGCAACAGAAGAGGATTTTTATGCGGAATATCTTTCGCTGATCCTTGCTGTAAAAACGGTCGATGGGGTTGAAGATGCCGTCGAGCATATAAATACTTACGGATCAAAGCACAGTGACGGCATCTTAAGTACTGTTTTGGAAAATATTGAATATTTTACTAAAAATGTCGATACATCAACGGTTTATGTTAATGCATCAACCCGTTTTACCGACGGCGGTGAATTCGGTATGGGAGCGGAAATCGGTATAAGTACTGATAAACTTCATGCCCGCGGTCCGATGGGAACTGATGAGTTGACAACCTATAAATATGTGGTCATCGGAGATGGACAGATAAGATAATTCGGAAAAATTGAATAAAATAACTTGATTTTTTCGTAAAAAAGTGTTATATTTTGTGACAAACAACTGTTGAAACGGAGTCGCAGAGCAATGATTGTACCAATGAAAAAAGTGACGCTTATCACTTTGAAAAGTGAGCAGGAGAATGCGCTTGATTCTTTGCGCAAACTCGGCGTTATGCAGATAGATCTGGATGATCATTTTTCCGCAGATTCAACTGCGGCTGCTGATAAATTGAATTATTTCAACCGTATTTACAATGTTTGTGATCAGTTGGCACAGGAAAAGAAGCTGGAAATGACGGAGGATGTTCCGGTTTCAGAAGCGGAATCTGTTGCAGCCGGTGTCAGTTGTATTATTGAACGTCAAGCAGCTTTGGATAGTGATTTAAATGATTTGATCCGCCGCTTGGATGCTCTTGCCATCTGGGGTGATTTTGACCGTGCCCTTCTGGATAAGCTTAATGATTCCGGTGTGAAAGTGTTGCTCTGTCTCGGCGGAAGCAGTGAACTGACTGCCGCGGAAAAGATGGAAGGTGTCAGGTGTCAGGTCGTCGCCCGGAGTAAAGGCAAAATCGCTTTCGCCGTAATTGCGCTTGATGCAGTTGATGAAGCAGCATTGCCGGTGGTCAGACTTTCCGAAGAAGATGATCCGGTAAAATTACGTGAATCGATTTCCAGATTGAAAAAAGAACGTGATGATTTGGAAAAATCTCTGGAGCAGCTGGCTGAAAAACGCAGTGCCATTGCTCTGGCGATAGAAGATTCTGCTGCGGTTTGGGAATTCTGCCGGGTACGTGATTCGATCGCAGAACACGGGGCTGTGGTAACTCTTTCCGGTTTTGTTCCAGAACCTGATATGGAAAAAGTTGTCGAAGCAGCCGGAAAGAATGGCTGGGGTTTCCTTGCCACTGAACCGGCGGAGGATGAGGAAGTTCCGGTTTTGCTGAAAAATAACCGTTTTACCAGAATTATCAAGCCGCTCTTTGATTTTCTCGGAATCGTGCCGGGGTATCGTGAAATTGATATTTCCGGAGCTGTGTTGATATTTTTTACCATCTTTTATGCAATCATTATCGGGGATGCCGGTTACGGTATTGTTTTTGCAATTATTTCCGGTGCCGGTCTGTTTTGCGCCAAAAAAGCTCCGAAATTGCTTTTGCCGATGAAATTGATGCTGGTGTTAAGTATCGCTGCTGTCATCTGGGGAGCCCTTTGCGGCAGCTGGTTCGGTATGTCAACGATCCCCGGAACGGATAAACCATTTCCGGCACTTGAGTGTTTCAGAGATTTTGCCGGCAGTGCGGCTAAACAGGCTAATATCCAGTTTTTCTGCTTTATCCTTGCCGTGCTTCAGCTTTCTGTCGGGCGTATATGGCGAGTGATACAGGAACGCAATTGGCGGGCTTTCGGGCAGCATATCGGATGGATGTTGATCATCTGGGGCAACTTTTTCCTCACTATCCGTCTGATCGTTTATCCCGGAGAATTTCCGGAATATATGTATGTACTTTATGCCGTGGGATTGATGATGGTGATGGTTTGCGGAGTCAATTGGAAACAGGCATCAGATGTTTTCCAATTTCCTTTTGATATTATCGGCAGTTTTACTGATGTGTTGAGTTATATCCGTTTGTTTGCTGTCGGTCTTGCCGGAGCATGTATCGCCGGCAGTTTCAATGGAATGGCATTTGATTTATGTAAAGTGTCTGCATGGCTGCTTCCGGCAGGTATTCTGGTCGCATTGATCGGACATCTGCTCAATATAGCATTGGCTTTACTCAGTGTACTGGTTCATGCTGTACGTCTTAATACTTTGGAATTTTCCAATCATACCGGATTATCTTGGAGTGGTCAAAAATTCAATCCATTTAAATTAAATAAAAAGGAGGAGTAAAAAATGACTTCAATGCAGGCTTTGGCTATCGGTGTCGGCTATGTGGCTGTTGGTTTGGCAGCAGTGGGTTCTGCAATCGGTGCCGGAACGGCGGGTGCCGCGGCGATCGGTGCGTGGAAAAAATGTTATCAACAGGGGAAAGCTGCGCCGTTTCTGTTGATCGCGATGGTAGGTGCGCCGTTGTCGCAGACCATTTATGCCATGTTGATGATGGTTCTTTCCAAACAGGCTGTCGTGGAAAAACCGGAGTATGCTCTTGCTTATGTGTGCATGGGATTGCTTGGCGGTATTGCCCAGATGGTATCAGCGATCTTTCAGGGACGCTGCGGAGCTAACGGATGTGTTTCTTTTGCCGAAACCGGAAAAGGGTTTGCCAACTATCTGATCGTCCTTGGTGTGGTTGAAACCTGTGCTATCTTTGCTCTGGTGTTCTCCTTTATGGCGATGCCGTAACCTGTTGAAAAATGCAACGTGCCGCGTGAGAATAGTATTTTCCTGCGGCATTTTTTATTTGTACTATGAAGCTTTTGATAAACAATTCTGTAGATCCGGCATTCAATCTTGCATTGGAAGAATTGATTGCTTCCGGTTTTCCTGACGAAGCAGTTATGTTATGGCGCAACGCACCATCCATAATCGTTGGCAGAAATCAAAATACGGAGGCGGAAATCAATGCCGGAGAGGTGCGGCGTCGTAATATTCAAGTTGTCCGCCGCATAACCGGGGGAGGGGCTGTTTATCACGATTTGGGCAATATCAATTATACTATTGCTGCCAATGACCGGCAGTTGGATAGTGAAGCATTTGCCAGGAATGCCGGAATTATAATAGAAGCGTTGCATCGATTTAATATTCCAGCTGAATTCAAAGGGCGAAATGATATTCTTGTAGATGGCAGAAAAATTTCCGGCAGTGCAAAAAGTGTATTGACGAACCGGACTCTTTTTCACGGGACTTTACTTTTTGATGCAGATTTATCGATTCTTTCTCAAGTGCTTACTCCGGATGAGGAAAAGATCAAAGCCAAAGGGATAAAGTCTGTCCGTTCCCGGGTCGCCAATCTGAAAGAATTTCTGCCGCAGTGGACAGCAGATATATTCATTGAACATCTGAAAGATGCTCTTTTGGAACTTACCGGAGAAAGCTCTGTTACTCCGATTCCCGCAGAGTTGCTGCTGGAAGCTGAGAAATTGGCGGATGAAAAATACCGGACATGGCAATGGAATTTCGGTTCTTTGACGGCATACAGTTACTCCCGAAAGGGCAGATTTGCCGGAGGTTCTGTTGAAGTGCATTTCAATGTTCAGGATAACCGGATCTGCGATTTGAAATTTTCCGGTGATTTTTTCGGGAGCCGTCCGAGCAGCGAACTTGCAGAAAAAATTAACGGCTCACTTCCCCGCTATGATGAGATTGCCGGTAAGTTAGCCGCTATCGATATAACTGAATATATCAGCTCTGTAACGCCGGAAGAGCTGTTGTCACTCTTCCGGCTCGGATAAGATTTATTTCAGGATCAGCTCCGCATAGTAATCCGGATCGGCAACATTGCCGATGGTCTGGGGATAACTGCTTGTTTCACGTTCATTGTGGTATCTTGAAAAGTTGTGTCTGACCACGATGGCAGTCCACTTTTCATCATCGGTGAATTTAAAACCTTTTTCTTTGAAAATTTCCAGCGGAATTTCTGCAACCATTTCCCACTTTCCGTTGGATATGGTGTTTTTTACTGTGTAATCCGGGAATTTTGATCCGGCTTCCGGGTAGAACATTCTGCCGGGCCCCATGTGAAAGAAGCAGCTTTTTTTGCCGTTGGGAGCAATTTGAAATTCCCAGATGAAAGTGTCTTTTTCAGATTTGACAAAAATCTGGATCGCATCACCGAAATTTTTCAGAGAATCCTGATTTTTGGTCGCTTCACAAATAATATCGTTATCCGCCATGGATACTGAAAAGCGCAGAAATTTTTTGTCACAGGATGCTTTTACAGAAGCTTTTTCTGAAGGACAACGGTTGAAATGTTCCGGCTTCTTGGCAATTATCCGGAACTGCTGGTCTTTTTCATCGGCAGTTAATTGATGACGGATCATTGTTTCATCTGCCTGAACGGCAAACGCTGACAAGGCAACAAAAGTACAGATAAGATGTTTTTTCATGATAAACTTCCTTTTCAATTATTTATTTTACAAGTTCCATTTGAGCATAATATTCGGTTGAATGGTATCCACCGTAAGCCTGCGGATAACAGGAAAGCTCTATATTATTCAGATATCTGCCGTAATTGTAGCGGGCAGATTGAATACGCCAATCGCTTCCCGGAGCAAATGGAACTGTGCCTGCCGGATACTTTTTGATCCCATCGATCGCATGGGGACGATTCAATTCTGAAATCGGAATCGCCACCAGCAGAATGTAGCCATGATCCCGGTCGGATGCATCGTTCATAGATCCATTTATTTTTGAGGAGATTTTTATTCCGACATCCCGGTGTGCAAATCCGGAAGGCAGTCCCACCGTTGAACGGGAACCGAAATGAAATCTGGTTTGCAATTTACTGGGCGTTGCATAAATTTCCCAATAATAGTTGGCATTTCCCGGTTTGATGAATATTTCCAGCAAATCTCCCTGCTTGTAAAAGTGTCCGCCATCTTTTTGCGCATTGGTCATAATATCCGAATCTTTGAAATCCGCCCGGATATAGAGATATTTATCATCATAAAGATATTGAACAGAACCGGATTCTGCCGGTTTCCGGTTTATATCCGGAATAGAGTAGACCAGTTTCAGTAAACTGTAAGCCGGAGCATATTTCCATGCCGGATGATCAATGCCGTTGGCAAGGTCGATGCCGCTGGCTTTGTTCACCTTTATATGCGGTCGGAATGTCGCCGGTGCCGCAGATAGCGACAATGCTGTGAAAACAGCAAACAATAATGTTTTTTTCATAATTATTTTTCCCCCGATTTTTTCCGTGGCAATACTTCCAGTACCACAGTGTCACTTTCCAGTTTCAATGATTTCAAGTTCAATTTTGACTTTATAAAATAACGCCGCTTTTTTCCAGGTGATACCTGAAGCTGTTCAACAAACGGCAGCTCCTTGGCAATCAATACTTTATTTCCCGGGAGGAGTTTCAAAGGATAATGCATTACCGGTTTGCGGAGATCGAAACTCAACTCTATCCAGCCGTCAGGATGCGGTTGTGTCATTTCTGTCGTCCACGGTTGGGCGTAAACGATTACATTATCCTGCTCGTGACTGTACCATTCCGGAATGGAAACCTCTCTGAAGCCATCATTGCTCAAGGAAAAGATCAAATTGGTTTTTTCTCCGGCGTAGACTGTCGGTTTGCTGATCATTTTTAATGACAGATTGCGCGGAGATACCGTTTGGTATTCGAGCGTACCATCAGGTACACCCATCGCCAATTTCATTTTGGGTCCTTCTTCTGTTACGCAACCCGATGTTACCGATGTTAAAAACAACACTCCCAACATTGCGTACAAAAAAACATGTTTCATAAAAAACTCCTTTCACTGTTTGTTGTTTGAATTTTGTAACGCCATAAGAATTTTCATTTTATCTTCCGGATCGACTGTGCTGCGTAATTTTTGCAACAAGTCATTTTCTGTCTGCCGGCGTTTTTGACGCATGAACTCATTGAGAGCATCCTGCAGAGCCCGTTCTTTACGCTCCGGAGGGAAATTTGCCGGCTGGTGAATAATCCGGCTGACTTCCGGACTGGGAAATTCGATCAGCAGATTTTGTAATTCATCCGGCAATGAATCCATTTCATCGTTGAGCGCAGCATTGATCGCTGAATTAAGAGCCTTTTCCACCGGTGTGTCGCCCGGAAGCATTTCCGGCGGGATCGCTTCCGCAACAGCTCTGCCGCAGTTTATGTCAGAAATTGCCAGTTCCAGCAATGTTATCAGGGCTGCTCCTGATTTTTTTTGCGGTGGAGCCGGGAGATTTTTTTTCTCCGCAGATTCGAAAATTTTTGTCTTGACAGCTCCGGAAAGTTCAATATTCATGGCACTTTCACTGATGTCAAGCATCTTTGCCGCCTCTTTCAGATAAACTTCCAATTCCACCTGATTGGTTACCAGTTTCAGAAAAGATGCGACAAATCCGGCTGCCTGACTTCTGCCGACCGGTGAAGACAGATCATAACGTTCCGGCAAGGTCTCATGGAGAATATCCATCCAGTTTACTGTATTTTGCAGAGCATCTTCCAGAGCATCTTTGCCGCCATGTGAAAATAATTCATCCGGATCCTTGCCTCCGGGAATTCGGAGTACTTTCAATTCAACCGAAAGCGGTAATAAAATTTCAGCAGCACGCAGTACGGCTTTCTGACCGGCACTGTCAGCATCAAATGCCAGAATGAGATTTCTGGAGTAGCGTCTGATTATTCTTGCCTGATCTGCGGTGAATGCAGTTCCCAATGGTGCTACGGCGCAATCAAATCCGGCGCGGTGAAAAGCAATCGCATCTAACTGTCCTTCACAAAGAATGGCTTTTTTTAATCTTCCGATCCCCTGCCGGGCATGCGGCAGCGCATAAAGCAGCTGTCCTTTTTTGAAAACCGGAGTTTCCGGAGTATTGACATATTTTCTGCCGTCAAGCGGTTTGGCTTCCAGTGTTCTGGCACTGAATCCCACCGGTTTGCCATGTTCATTTTCAATGGTAAATGCCAGACGCCCTTTGAATTGATCATAAATGTTTCCGGTATCTTCCTTGCGGCGCAATATTCCGGCAGTGAGCATATCTTCATCAGAAAATCCTACAGAGCGTCCATAATCACGGCAGGCTGTCCAACTGTCCGGCACAGCCCCGATCCTGAATTTTTCAATGACATCCGATGGAATATTGCGTTTTCTTAAATATTCCGCAGCCGGTGAATGCGGATTGTCCCGCAGGTAGCGGCAGAAAAAATTACTGAATTCACCATTGACAGCGAACAGTCGATCCCGCAGACTGCGTTTTGATGGATCTTCACGTCTGCCGTCTGTTTTTTCCGGGATCACCACCCCGCAACGGGATGCCAGTATCTGGGCGGCATTGATGAAGTCAAGATTTTCTTTATCCATGAAAAAACGGAAAACATCACCGCCTTTTCCGCAACCGAAACAGTGAAAACTCTGACGGGCTGTGTCGACATGAAAAGAAGGAGTCTTTTCCTGATGAAAAGGGCATAAACCTTTTAAACTGGAAGAACCGGAACGTTTCAACTGAACTCCGCAACTGCTTATGACATCACTGATGTCGCAACGGTGACGGATCTCTTCTATGATCTCTTTGCTAAGGTCAAGACTCATTTTTTATGTTTGGAAAGACGTTTGATACGGTTTTGAGCTTCATTGATCAAAGACTGATCACAATCTTTGCTTTTACTGATGAATTTTTTATACAGGAGTACAGCCGTTTCATGGTTATACCCGCCATCCTGTTCGTAGAAATCAGCAATATAGAAGAGCAGTTCAGGGTTGTGTTTTTCGCTGATCTTTCTCGCATTTTCCATTGCAGAATGATATTCACTTAGCCGGTTTGCCTTTTTTTGCTGTATTCCCAGCAGATAATAAGCTTTGCCGCGTTCTTTTTCCTGCAAGTCCGTCCGGCGTATAAGCTGCTGCAAATATTTGATCACATTGGGATCGTTGCTCTTTATCCCGATATTGCAAAGCAGGATAAGTGCATTTACATTTTCACGCAATTTTACGGCTTTTTCCAGAGTACTCAAAGCTTTATCCTGACGTTTCGGATCCAGAGAATAGAGCCTGCCCAGTGTGTATAGCACTGTGAAATCGTTTTGGTGCTGTTCGGCACACTGCTGTGCCAGATCGATAGCTTTGTCAAGTTCTCCGGATTTCTCAAATGCCAGTGCCTGCAGCAGCATCGGTGCCGCACCGGATGATGCCCCGGCTGTTTCATTGGCAATCTTTGCTGATTCCTGCCAATTGCCGGCTTTTGCAAGACTTACAGCTCTATTCAATTCTTCATCTGATGAGTCATCTGAACAGCCGCAGAATACAAGTGCGGAACAGATAACCACTCCGGATAAAACAAAAAATCTCATCTTTCCCCCATCTTATTTGGAACAGTATTTTTTTCTAACCATGCTCAAAATATAAATAATTCCAGCCAGCACTGCAATCGTCGGTCCGGCAGGCAAATTCAAGACGCAGCTTAAAAGTAATCCAACTGTAATAAAAACGGCATTGAATACTGCTGAAAGAATCATCGTTGTCTTGAGATGGGAGGCATAACACGCAGCTGCGGCAGATGGCAGAGTGAGCAAAGCTATTACCAGCATTATGCCGACCAGATTTATCAACAGAACAATGGTCAATGCTGTAAGGATCAGAACTCCAAGATAAAGCAGCGTTACTTTTATTCCCCGTAATTTGGCAAAGGTGTCATCGAAACTCATCGCCAGCAGAGCAGGGAAAAAGATCATTGTCGGAATCATAATGATACAATCAAGAATCAGCGTCATGTAAAGATCGTTTTCTGAAAGCAGCAGAATGCTGCCGAAAAGATACCCCTGCCAATCCACATACCCGGGGGTATGATCCAGAAAAAGCAATCCGATGGACATTCCCAACGCCCATACCGCCCCGATAATGGTATCTTCCCTTTCTTTGGCATATATACTGACCAGACCGACCACTATTGCGGCAGTTACTGCACCGGCAACGGCTCCGAGTGTGGACGTGAACCATTCAAGCATGCACACGCGCTGCAGAAAAAGAGCCAACCCGAAACCGCCGAGTGCCGCATGAGTACTTGCTCCGGCAAGGGATGATATGCGTCTGGTGACCACCATTGTGCCGGTAACGCCAAGGGCAGGGGATATACAAATGCCCACGAGAATGGGAATTTTCAGAAATTCCCAGTTGAATACGTTATACCAATCAGTCATTTTTCTTCATGTTCCTTTCCGCAATGGCAGAAGCAGGCGTGATCATGTTTGATCATACTGACATGATGATGGTATACTTCATTCGCTGTTTCTGCTGTAAAATCCGCCGCATTGTGAATATTCACGGAGCGGTTGACACAGATGATTAAATCGGTTTCACGGTTGACAAAACCAAGATCATGGGAAACCGTGATCACCGTCATTTGCCGCCGGAGTTTTTCCAATGTCGAATAAAATTGTTCTTCGGCCCCCGGATCAATGTTGGCTGTCGGTTCATCAAGCAGCAGCAATTCCGGTTCTCCGGCAAGGGCGCGTGCAATCAAAACCCGTTGACGCTGACCGCCGGACAATCCGGCAAAAGAACGTTCTGCCAAATCAGCGATGCCGACCGTATCCAGAGCTTCCATGGCGATTTTTTTATCTGCTTTTGAGTGGCAGAAAAAAGTTTTCGGGGTTATTCTGCCCATCAGGGCAACTTCCAGAACACTTGCCGGAAACGAAGAATCCAATTGATGATATTGAGGCATATAACCGATTCTGGACCGGGCTTTTTCAGGTGTTGTCCCCAGTATTTCAATTGTACCGCCTGACGGTGTGAGAAGACCGAGCATCAATTTCAACAGTGTACTTTTTCCGCCGCCATTGGGGCCTACGATGCATCCGGATTCTCCTTCTTTTACCGAAAATGAAACAGAATCAAGTACCGGTATCCCCGGCGAATAGCAAAAGGAAAGGTTATTGATTTTTATGATCGGGGTAGCCATGGTCATCTATCCGTTTTTGAAAATCCGTTATTCAGTGCATCGGCAATTTTTTCCAGATTAGCCGGCAGGTCTTCAACCAGAGGATCCAGCGGGACGACATTGCCATTGATTTTTCCGGCGAGCATTTCTGCACTGCGGGGGTTGAATTGTTCCTGGACAAAAATAGTGGAAACTCCGGCTTCTCTGGCTTCCTTGCTTATTGCAGAAAGATTTTCAGCTTTGATTTCTCTGTCGTTCAGGCTGATTGCGCGCTGTTTCAAACCGTATGCATCTGCAAAATAACCGAATGCCGGATGGTAAACAAAAAATGTTTTACCTTTGTAGGGAGCGAGATTTTCTGAAATTTTCCGGTCAAGTGCCAGCAGACGCTCTTTGAGATCATCAAAATTTTTCTGGTAATATTCTTTTCCGTCCGGATCGATTTCTGTCAATTCTGCCCGGATATTGTCGGCAATGATAATTGCGTTTTCCAGAGAAAGCCATACGTGCGGATCATGACTGTCTGCTGAACAGTTATCATCGTGATGATGGTGATCATGATGTTCACTGCCATCGTGAAAATCGATTCTCTCTATGCCGGAGGAAACATCGCATATTTTACCGTTTTTCTGCATTCTTTCTGCGACTTTGTTCTCAAACTGCATTCCTGTCGTGAAAAAAACTTTCGCTTTGGCTGCCTGTGCGACAGTGTTCGGTGTCGGGGCGAAATCATGAGGGGTTTTCCCTTCGGGAAGTACTGAAATCACTTCAATTCTGTCTCCACCGATCAACTTTGCCAGACCGGCGACCGGAGGCAAACCGGCTGCGACTTTCAATTTGCCGTTGTCTTCGCTGGAGCCGCATCCGGTCAGGAGTGCCGCGAGCAGAATGTATGCTGAAATTTTAGAAAAACATCCCATATTCTATTCCCGATTTTTAAAGATTGCCGTTTGATTATACAACAATAATAAATATAACACATTTTATGTGGGAAGTCAAGGTTTGTTTCATATTTCATCTGCGATAATTGTGGTCAATACAGATATTTGTATGAAATAATACACTGTTTTGCCCCCGGACAACTTGAAAAAACAGAAAAAGTGGTGTATAGTTAAGAAATTGCATCATTGCATATGGAAAGTTCCGGGCTTTTGAAGTCAAATGATTGCGGAGTCGTATTATCCCGGAAAGTCGCCGGATTGCGGCAGTTGGCTCCGCTCAAAGTTAAAGCAGGATTTACAGATGAATAAGATTTTGGTTACTGGTATCACCGGATTGGTCGGCAGTGCTTTTGTGGTTGCTCTGCTGAGGGAAAGACAAGATTGCGAGATTATATGTCTTGTTCGCAGCGGCGGCGGAAAAAGTGCTGCTGAACGTGTCGATTCCATTATCCGTGACGAGTGTGCATTCGATGGTTTCCCTGAAGATGCAGACAAGATATTGAGCAAGATCAAAGTCATCGAGGGAGATGTTACCACGATCGTTCCGGAGGAATTGGCAAAAGATGAAATTCTTCGCGGTACGACCTCTGTTTTCCACTGTGCTGCTGATGTGAATCTGGGCAAGGATCCCACCGGTAAAGTTTTCAAAATCAATTACGGCGGCACCCGGAACATGGTTGCTCTTGCAAAATTGCTTGAAGTCAAAGAGTTCCATTATGTCGGAACCTGCTATATCGCCGGAAAACTCTGCGGTACGGCTTATGAGGATAATCCGGTTGACAATGGCTTCAACAATCCTTATGAAGAAAGTAAATTCAAAGCGGAGTTTCTTGTCCGTGAAAGCGGGATCCCGTTCTCCATCTACCGTCCGGCAATTATTACCGGCCGCCGTTCTGACGGACGTATCCGCAAGCCGCTTGCCTTTTACCGCATACTGGAATTTCTCGGCAAGGTCAAAAGTCATCGTTGTTCCAAACTCGGTATCTCTCCGGACAGCTGGGTGAATATGGAAATAAACTTTGCGACCAATCCTTCCGAACACGTTTATTTTGTTCCGATCGATTATGTGCAGGAGGCTATTACTGCTCTCTATCAGAAGCCGGTTACCAATACGGCGTATCACATTTCCGGCGACAGTCCGGTTTCCGTGCGTCAGATCGAACATACCATTTGCAAAATTCTGCGTCTGGATGGAACAACTGTTGGAGGAGAGAGCAAGGGCGATGGTTCCGGTGAATCTCTCATGAGCCGCTTTGTCGGAGATCTGTTCCCGTATTTCAGCAGTGACATTGTTTTTGATCAGAGCAATGTCCGCAAAGTTCTCGGCGATGATGTCCTTGATTGGGAATTCGGCGAAAAGGGCTTGGAAATCATGATCAAGTCATTTTATGAAGATTACTTCCCCAATGTGGAGTGGATTCAGAAGCTGATTACGGAAGAACCGGATCGTATGCCGATCCGTTAAATATCAAAGGGTTTGGGATTATGAGTAAATTAATTTCAGTGATGCCGTGTCTGGATATGTGTGCCGGACGGGTTGTAAAGGGTGTGCATTTTGTTGACATTGCCGATGCCGGAGATCCGGTGGCATGTGCGCAGGCTTATTGTGCCGCGGGGGCGGATGAATTGGCATTGCTTGATATTACAGCAACTGTAGAACAACGCGACACTCTTACTGAAGTTGTCCGTAAAGTGGCAGATGTTTGTACTGTGCCATTTACTGTCGGCGGCGGTATCAGAGACGTGGAATCCGCACGCAGTGTGCTTGCTGCCGGAGCAAATAAAGTTTCCACCAGCAGTGCCGCTTTCCGCCGTCCGGAATTGATAAAAGAGCTGATCAGTGAATTCGGTGCGGATGCAATAACTGTTGCTATCGATCTTGATGTTAATCCGTCAATGCCTTCCGGTTACGAGGTTTATATCGATGGGGGCAGAACTGCAACCGGTTTTGATGCGGTTGATTTTGCCCGTAAGGTTGATGATTTCGGCGTGAAGGTTATATTACCGACAAGCAAAGCCGGAGATGGCGCAAGAACCGGTTATGATTTGCCGGTGATCAAAGCGATGGCACAGTGCTGTTCTGCCAAGATCGTCGCTTCCGGAGGAGCCGGAAAGATGGAGCACTTTATCGAAGCTGCGCAGGCTGGGGCAGAGGTGTTGCTGGCTGCATCTGTTTTCCATTTCCATCTGATCGATATTCCGGAATTGAAAGCTGAATTGAAACGTAACGGTTTCGAGGTTTGCTGAATTCCCGTGATTTGGAATAGGGAATGTCGGTTCGTCTGGGATGAAGGAGTTCCTTGCTGATGGCAATCAGGAAAGCTGCAGATAAAAAGAAAACGGTGAAAGATGACCGTTCCGGAAAGGGAGACGGGAATTCTGACGGCAAAAAACACTCATGGCTTCACAAACTGGTATTGTGGGTTTGCATCGTTTTGTTTGTCTGTCTTATTGCCGGAATTGTTTTTCTGTTGTGCCAGATCCCCAATGGATTGATGTTGAAAAATCCCCGGATGGCTCTTTATCAGATAGAGGTTCGTTCCAGTAATAATTATTGGCACGAGAATAAGAGCAGGCTTTGGCAAATCTGCAATTTGAAAACCGGGCAGAGTTTATTTTCTGTGGATGTCGGTGATGTCCGCCGGCGTTTGCTTGCGTTGAGCAGTATTGAAGATGCCTCTGTGCAATTGTCTTTGCCGGATATGCTGATTGTAGACTTGAGTGAACGTGTGCCGGTAGCTGTGATCGGTGAAGATACATTTGTCGATAAGAACGGGATTTGTTTCAAAAAGGAAGAATCCTCCTATTCCAAACAAAAAAAATTATTCCCTGTTATTTCAGGAAATGTGGAATCCGGCGGAAATTTGAGTAACAATCGGGAAGTATGTGCTGTTTTGCAGCTGCTTGCTGTTGCCGATAACCACAGCAATATAAAAATCCATGAAGTGAAGATTGAAAATCGTGACTTGCTGATTGTTAAATTGACTGACCAGTCAAGCAACAGGGATTTTATTTTTAAATTCCCAACCGGTAAAGATTTTTCATCACTTTTCAACCGGGTGAATAATATTCTGTTTGATGTCAGCAACCGGGGAGAAAACAGCAGTGAATTTGACTTGCGTTATGATAATGCCGCTGCCTACTGAATAAAATACCTGATGCCGGTACATAACTGTATCGTCTGTGAAAATTGCAAAATCAGTATGAAAAATATTTTGGCTGATTTTGCGATTTTTTTTGTCAAAGCTGTTCATTACAGTTTGCAAAAAGTTAGGAGTGCATGTATATTAAATAAGATTTATCAGTATGAGTGGTGGTGTTGTGCGAAAACAAAATGATAAAAATATTGCGATATGCCGGAAAATTTTTGATTTGACCGATGAATTGCGCGATGCGTGGTTGCAGCACCAATCCAGTCGCAGTGCGCGTGAGATCATGGGTTTGACGGTGAATCAGGGGAGATTGTTCCGGGCTGTGTGGCGAATGACGGAGAGTGTGCCGCAGGGTGTCATGCTGCGCGATCTTGCCGAAAAACTCGGGCTTTCCAGCAGTGCAGTATCTGTTATGGTGGAAAGTCTGGTTCAACGGGGGTATCTGGAGCGGAGTGTCGATGCTGAAGACCGGCGCAAGGTTATGATCCGGCTTGCGGAAAAGGGCAGGCGTCATCTTTGTGCGACAGATGATTTTTTGAATGAAAAGATCGAAAAGTTTATCTGTGAATGCGACCCGGTAAAGTTGAGTTGTTTTGAAGAAGTCCTTGATAACTTTAATAAATATTTATCAGAAACAAAAAAAGGAGTATGTGAAAAGTGAAAAAATCCTGGAAAAATTTATTGATCGGCTCTTTTATGCTGCTGGGTGTAGCCGGTATGTCAGCGGAGCGTCCCCCCGAAAAAGTTGTCGGCGGAGTGGTCGAATCTATTCCGGTGGAAATCGGCAGACGGTACATCGGCAAAGTTTCAGCTGTGGATGATGTTTCTCTGGTTGCCCGGGTGAGTGGAACAATTTTGCAGCAGTGTTTTGCCAGTGGAGATGAAGTCAAAAAGGATCAATTACTTTTCGTTATCGAAGATACCACTTATAAAGCAGCGGTTGATTCTGCCAAAGCCAGATTGGCGCAGAGCAAGGCTGATCTTAAAAGATGTGAAGCTGAAGTCGGCAAATGCAAAGCTGAATTGGTCCGTTTGAAGGCAGAAGCTGTTTTTGCAAATAAAGAGTTGGAGCGGAATAAGAAGTTGTGGAAGGATGGTAAGGATCCTGCCATCGCAGAAACTGTTTATGATGAAGCCGTCAGAAAAAATGATGTCGCTGTCGCCGCAGTGAAGTCAATGGAAGTATCCATTGTTGCTGCCAACGCCGCCGTTGAAGCAGCAAGAGCAACTGTTGATGCTGCTCAGGCAGCTTTGGATGATGCAGAAAACAATCTCAGCTATACCAAAATAAAAGCTCCTTTTAATGGTAAAGCCGGTATTGCTCCTATCGGACCTTATAACTATGTCACGCCTGCTTCAGGAGCTTTGATTTATATCGTCAACATGGATAGCATGAATGTTAACTTTTGGATTTCCATGCGCGATTATATTTCAATTTTCGGCGGCAATTTTGAGCGCTTGAAGAACGAGGCACATGTTACATTGATGCTGGCTGACGGCAGTGAATTCAAGGGAGAGAAAAAAATTATTTTAGTGGACAATAAGGTCGATAAAGATACCGACACCATCCGGGTCCGTTTGAGAGTTAAAAATGATGGTATGGTGTTGCTTCCTGATTCTCTGGTTTCTGTGCGGATATCCAAGAAGGATCCGGCAAAGACTGCTGTGCCTGCTTCCGCTATTGTCACACAGGGTAAACAGAGTTTTGTTTATGTTATTGACGAAAATAATATTGCCCGCATCAGACCGGTCGTCCTCGGTGATATGCAGGGAAATAAACAGATCATTACGTCAGGTTTGAAAGACGGCGAAAAGATCGTTGTTGATGGTACTCACAAAGTAATTTTCGGTCTGGCTGCTTCTGAAGCCGGTCAGCCGGTAGCCCTGTGAGGGGAGTGAATAATCATGTTTTCGCAGATATTTATTGATCGTCCCAAATTGGCAATGGTGATTTCCATAGTCACCGTTATTGCCGGATGTTTGTGTTTATTTCAGGCTCCGATTGCGGAATATCCGGAAATTGCGCCGCCGACCATTATGGTTATGGCTAATTATACCGGTGCCAGCAGTCAGGAGGTTGCCGATACCGTGGCAACTGTGATCGAAGAACAGTGCAATGGTCTGGAAAATTTACTTTACTTCAGCAGTACATGCAGCAACAATGGTATGTATTTGCTTGAAATTACCTTTGAATCCGGTTCCAATACAGATATAAATCTGGTGAACGTGCAAAATGCGGTAAAAAGGGCAGAGCCTTTATTGCCGGATGTGGTAAAACGAAATGGTGTGCGGCAATTCAAACGCAGTGGCGATATTCTGGCTTTTTACAACTTTTCCACCACCGATGAAGAGAAGTATCCGCTTACCAAACTGTCAAACTTTATCCGCACAAATGTCCGTGATCCTCTTTCGCGTGTGCCTGGGATCAGTGAAGTTTCCATTATGGGAGAACGGAACTATTCCATGCGTATCTGGCTTGATTCCAAACAGATGGCTGCAAAGGGGATTTCTTCTGATGATGTTGGTAATGCCGTGCGGGCACAGAATATTCAGGCTGCAGCCGGATCGATCGGAACAGAAGGCAGCAGTGATTTTCTGCAATTGAAGTTGACAACTCTCGGGCGTTTGAATAGTGTCGAGGAGTTTGAAAACATAATTGTCCGTTCCAAAGAGAATGGTGAGCAGATAAAACTTAAAGACATCGCAAGAATTGAACTTGGTGCTGAAAGCTATACCAACGGCAGCCGTTTTAACGGTGAAAATTCCATAGGAATGATTATTTACCGCAACAGCGATGCCAATGCTTTGGAAGTTGTTGCTGCGGCAAATGAGCTGCTCGAAGAATTGAAAAAGCAGTTCCCGAAAGATGAAGATGGCAATGCTCTCATTGATTATCAAATCGGTTATGACCCGACGGAATATATCCGCATTACGATGATTGAAATTTTTGAGACACTGCTCCTTACCCTTGTTCTGGTGGTTGCGATCACATATTTGTTCCTGCAGGATTGGCGGGCAACTTTAGTGCCGACACTGACCATCCCGGTAAGTTTGATCGGTACATTTATCTTCCTTATTCCATTGGGATTTTCCATCAACCTTCTGACCATGTTCGGGCTTATTCTGGTAATCGGTTCTCTGGTGGATGATGCTATCGTTGTTACAGAAAACTGTATGCGTATCATTGAAGAAGAAGGGCTTTCTCCCAAAGAAGCTGCCAGTAAAAGTATGAAACAAATCACCGGGGCTGTTATTGCGACCACTCTTGTTATCGTTGCGATTTATGTTCCGGTCGGTTTCTATGGCGGTATGGTCGGAACCATTTATCTGCAGTTCTCTGTGACGATGTGTATTTCGTTGTGCCTGTCAACCATCAATGCTTTGACTTTGAGTCCGGCTTTGTGTGCTTTGCTGTTGCGCAAACCGAAAGAAAACCGGGTTTTCCGCGGATTTAACAAATTGCTTGCCGGATCATGTTCCGGATACATGAAAATATCGCAATTTATGGTGCGCAGAACGATTATTGCGCTGGTGATTTTCGGGGCTGTTATTTTCTTTAACTACTACTATTTGAAAAATATTCCGAATTCCTTTATTCCGGCAGAAGACAAAGGGGCTGTGATGGGAATGGTCGAGTTGCGCCCCGGTGCGACTTTGGCTGAAACCAATAAAGCGCTTAAAGCCACTGAAGAAGAATTAAAAGATATTCCCGGTGTGAAAAACCTGATAAGTATCTATGGTTACAGTTTTACCAGTGGTGCCGGTGAAAACGTTGGTACCTTTATCGTTACTCTCGATGACTGGGAGGAACGGAATACTCCGGAAACTCAGATCAATGCCATCCAGGGTAAAATGCAGCAGGTTGCAGCAGATGTGCCGGAAGCGAGAATCAACTTCTTCCAGCCGCCGGCGATTATGGGCTTGGGTGTTACCGGTGGTGTCACTTTTATGCTGCAGGCAACTGCCGGACAGAGCGCAGATGAATTGCAGCAGGCAATGAATTTGCTGCTGATGAAGTTGAATGCCAAAAAAGATATGGTAATGATGGCATTCGGAAACTTTGAAACCGGTACTCCCGAGTTGTATCTGGATGTGGATTTTGATAAAGCTGAAACCCTTGGCGTTTCCAAAAGTCAGATATTCAGTGCGCTTGCCGGAAATGTTGCATCCGAATATATCAACGATTTCAACTTGCATGGTTACTCATTCAAAGTGAAAATGCAGGCGGAAGATGCTGAACGTGCCAGTGCTGATGAGCTGCTGCAGCTGCAGGTGAAGAGCAATCGTGGAGCCATGGTTGAGCTTGGAACATTCTCTACTATCCGCCGTCAGGCAGGCGCACGTTCTCTCACCCGTTTCAATCAGTTGCTTTCTGCCAAGATCACAGTGCAGGCTCTGCCGGGGGTGAGCAGTCAGGTTGTGATGAAAGAGATTGAAAATATCATGACCGAAAAAGAGTTTGAAAAATATCAGATCAGTTGGACTGATATGAGTTATCAGGAGCGGGGCAACGAGGGGCGTATTGTTCAATTGCTGATCCTTGCGCTTGTTTTCGGTTATCTCTTCCTTGTCGGTCAGTATGAAAGCTGGACTATCCCGATCACAGTGGTATTGAGCTTCTTCTTTGCCATGCTCGGTGGATTCCTCGGCATGAGGTACAGCGGACTTGACTTCAGTATCTATGCACAGCTGGGTATTGTTATGTTGATTGGTCTTGCCTGTAAAAACGCTATTTTGATGGTGGAATTTTCCAAGCAGGAGCGTGAATCTGGAAAATCTGTAGAAGAAGCTGCTCAAAATGGTTTCAGACACCGTTACCGCGCGGTGTTGATGACAGCATGGTCATTCGTTATCGGTGTGTTCCCCATGGTCATTGCGACCGGTGCCGGTGCCGGAAGCCGGCGTGCGATCGGTATAACGACCTTCTACGGGATGCTGCTTTCTACAATAATCGGTATCGTATTTATTCCGCCGTTGTATGCGTTCTTCCAGCGTTCTCGTGAAAAAGTTTATTCCCTGTTGGGAAAGCATGGTTCCAAAGCGTTGGAAAATAAGGCATCTGAAGAAGAGTCAGATGATGCTGTTCAGAACGAAAAGGATTCTGAAAAAGGTGAGTAAGTATTTTCTTATTGCAATTTTTCTGATGATTTCAGGAGGGCAGTTGATTGCTGCCGCTCCTGATTCTGAAATTGAACGCCTGCGGCGTGAAAACAGGGAATTGCGGGAAAATTTGCTGAAATCTGAAAGAGAACTTGCCGGTTACCGGATGTGGCTGGGTAATATTGCGTTTGATCATACGCAGATGACTTTCCCGGAGCGGGAAACAAGACTTCTTGCACTTCTTGAAGAGGTCTCCCGCAGGGGAAATGCTCTTTCCATGTCAGCTTTAACGGTAAAAGAAGAGTGTTTGAAACTGATTTCTGAATTGCCGTTGGGTCCAGCCCGCAAAGCGCAGGTGATATTGCGTTTGGATGAGTTGGAAAAGGCATCCATGGATTTTGCCAGTTTGACTATCCCGAAAAGTTCAGACATCGGCAGCTGCCGTATATTGGCTGTTGATCATCAACTGAAAGTTGTTGTTATTTCAGCGGGCAGCGGTAATGGAGTTTTTCCGGGATTGATTTTTACAGCAGCTAAAAATAAGAATTTGAAACTGCGTGTCATCGGAACCCGCTTTGAAGGAGCTGTTACCGAAATAATTTCCGGTGAGGTCCGGGATTTTACCCCGGGAATGGAAATGAGTGCGCTGCACCATGAACCGGGACAGCGTCAAAGGATCCTTGAGCTGTAACTTAAAATTGCGGCAGCAATCCGTATGCCTGACCAAGTATCTTTGCTCCGATAAGGATGATTACGCATCCGGCACAAATCGTTATGGTCTTCCCGTTGCGTTTGCCTGAAGAAATTTTTTTACCAAGCAATACACATGTGGCTGCGACTAATGCAGTTACGATTCCCATTGCGGCTGACGGCAGCCAAATTCCTGTGCCGGAAAAAGCCAATCCTGCACCGATGGCGAGAGCATCCAGACTGGTGGCTACGGCAGGAATGAATAGATTTGCCGGAGAAAAAAATTCTCCGAGAGGGCAGGTTTCGTTGTCTTCCGGATGGCACGCTTCCCAAATCATTTTTCCACCGACAAACAACAGCAGAATAAACGCAATGACCGGATTTATTGCAGCTGTCTTTCTGGTCAGAAAACCGGCAGTAAAATATCCGATCAACGGCATGAAAAACTGAAAACCGCCAAAGAAACAAGCGGCATTGAATGCACAACGCCGCTTTGAATACTTCCCGGGGCACAATGATCCGCTGATCGAAACAGCAGCTGCATCAATTGATACCCCGGATGCAATCAATAATATTTCCGTAATACTCATTACTTATTGCCCATAAGCATGGACATCACTGCTTTCTGGACATGCAAACGGTTTTCCGCTTCATCAAAAACGATGGAGCGGGGGGAATCGATCACACCGGCAGAAACTTCTTCGCCGCGGTGAGCGGGCAGGCAATGCAAAAATTTAGCCTGCGGTTTTGCACGCTCAAAGAGCTGCTCGGAAACCTGATAGGGACGGAATATTTCCATCCGGCGGGCGCGTTCTTCTTCAAATCCCATGCTGACCCAGACATCGGTATAGAAGTAATCCACACCTTCTGCTGCTTTCAGCGGATCTTTTTCCCAGACGATGTTTTTTGCATCCCCGATAAGCTCGACACTCGGACGTTCTTCTTCCGGTGCAGCGATAACCAGTTCCATGCCGGAAAGTTTAGCGGCAAGGATCAGTGAGTTTGCCATATTGCTTCTGCCGTCACCATAGAAAGCCAGACGGATCGAATTGTCAACTTTGCCGGAATACTCCTTGATCGTCAACATATCCGCCAACAGCTGGCAGGGGTGAAATTCATCAGTCAGCGCATTGATTACCGGAATGGAAGCTTCCCTTGCAAGTTCTTCAACATCGGCGTGAGCAAATGTACGGATCACAATACCATGGAGATAACGGCTCAACACGTGAGCAGTATCGGCAATGGTTTCTCCTCTGCCGACCTGCATTTTTCCCTGATCAAGATAAAGCGGATAGCCGCCAAGTTCGCTGACACCGACTTCAAAAGAGATCCGGGTCCGGGTGGATGATTTGGCAAAAATCAATCCGACACTTTTGCCGGTAAGCGGCTTGAAACTCTGATCTCCACGCTCGTTTTTCAGTTTGGTGGATAACTCAAAGATATTTTCCAAATCATCTCTGGTAATATCCTGCAAGGTGAGAAAATCTTTTTTCATTATTGTAAACCCTCCTGTTTAGCAAATTCAGCCAGAGCTTTTTCGATTTTTTCCACGGCCAGTGTGGAATCAGCTCTGGTAATGGTAAGAGGCGGTACCAACCGGAGAACCGTTTCTCCTGCGGTGAGAGCCACCATTTTATCTTTAAGCAAAATAGCTGCCAAGCCATTGGCTGGACGCTCGAGCACGACACCGATCATCAAACCGAGACCGCGCACTGTTTTGACAAAAGAGTATTTTTTACAGATGCGGGTCAATTCTGCACGGAGAAATTCGCCTTCGCGCTCACAGTTTTCAAGAACGCCATCCTGATCAAATGCATCCTGAACCGCCAGAGCAGCAGCACAGGCAAGCGGAGTTCCGCCGAATGTGCTGGCATGATTGCCGACTTCAAAGACGTCTGCACACTTCTTTCCGGCAATGATTGCTCCCATGGGGAAACCGTTGGCAATGGCTTTTGCCATGGTGATAATATCCGGTTCCACGCCGAATTTCTGATAAGCGAAACGGGTACCGAGACGACCCATGCCGCACTGGACTTCATCGCAGAGCAGCAGAATGTCTTTTTCATCACAGAGCGCACGGACTTTCTGTAAATACTCTTTGTCGGCAGGAAAGACACCGCCTTCACCCTGAAGCATTTCCAGCATGATAGCGCAGGTATCCGGGGTAACGGCTTTTTCAAGTGCTTCAAAGTCATTGAAAGGAACCTGGGAAAAACCGGGCATATCAGGCTCGAAGCCTTTGCGGTACTTGGCTCTGCCGGTAGCGGCAAGTGTGGCAAGAGTTCTTCCATGAAAACTGTTTTCCATGGAAATGATGTGATTTCTGCCGGTTTTGTTGCCGTATTTCCGGGCAAGTTTGATCATGCCTTCGTTGGCTTCTGCTCCGGAATTGCAGAAAAATGCTTTGCCGCCTGACATGGATTCTTTAACCAGTTTTTCCGCCAGACGCGGCATCAATTCATTCATGTAAAGATTGGAAATATGTACCAGCTTGGCACATTGCTCCTGAATGGCTTTGGTGACCCGGTCATTGCAATGTCCCAGTGAGCAGACTGCGATACCGGAAGCAAAGTCCAGATATTCATTGCCGTCATCATCCCAGAGGCGAGCATCTTTACCGCGAACAAACATGATCTGCGGGGCGTAAGTCGGCATCACATAAGAATTGAATTTTTCAGCAGTTTCTTTGAAAAGTTTTCCCATAATTATTTTCTCCAAAAAAAATAATGTCAAGTAAACTGATAATATAACTCCGTTTTCTAAAAAAGCAAGTCAAAAACATACTTTATGCTTGACAATCAATGCTTTTTCGGTTATATTAACCGCAAACAGGGAGAGCTATATGAAAATAGTACATTTTTCTGATCCTCACGGCGGGGGTGGTGCAGAAGATTTTATGGCATATTTTGACAAACGGTGGGTCGGTGTTTTCAACTACCGTTTCAGGAGAAAATTCCGTCACGATCTGTCGCATTTGGCAAAAGCAGTTGAATTTATCATGGATACCAGACCGGATGTGGCGGTGTGTACCGGAGATTTGACCAGTGCCGGACAGCCCGGAGAATTTTCCCGGGTGCTGGAAATAATCAAACCGCTTTATCAATCGGATATTCCGTTGCTTTACACTCCGGGGAATCACGATTGCTATGTTACCAGAAAAAAATGTGTGGACGCTGTAAAAAATGCAGTGCAGGTGATGTCTCAAAGAAAATATACTTACGATACCATGCCGCAAAAATTGCAGTATTGCGGGGCTGATATGTTGGTTATCAATACCAGTGCCCCGTCAAATCTGCTTTGTTCATGGGGATTTGTTAAAAAAGGTGATATCGGTTTTATTGAACAATGCTGTGCGGAAAATTCTGATGCCCCGAAAATTCTTATTTCACATTATCCGATGACTGATGAGCATCCGGTCTTAAGAATGCGTCACCGGCTTTTCGGGCAGAGAAAGATCGTCCAATTGATGGAAGAAAAAAGAATAGATCTTGTTCTTTGCGGTCATGTCCACAAGCCGTATCTGAAAATCGATGAACAGGGCAGGGGAGAGTGCTGTGCCGGATCGGTGAGCAGCAATGCATCCATGGTGGAAATAGATTGCGATGTAAAAAAACGCAGTTTTCAATTTAAAACTATTGATTTAAGGTGATAATTATGAAAAAACTATTTGTGCTGGCAGTCTCTTTTGCGGTTGTATTGGTGTCCGGCGGAGAGAAAATCCGTTTATGGGAGGGTGATGCTCCTCTGGCAAAAGGAACCCGTGATATTGATATTCCAACGTTGGAAATCTTTATGCCGGAAAATAAAGACGGCAATCTGATTCCGGCTGTGGTGATTTGTCCCGGTGGTGCTTATTCCAGTTTAGCATATACCCATGAGGGGGTGAAGTATGCCAAACTGCTTAACAAATATGGGGTTGCCGGTTTCGTGTTGAGGTATCGTACCGGTTCTATCCGTACCGGTTCTTATCGTTATCCGGTTCCTCAACTTGATGCAAAACGGGCGGTGCGGATGGTGCGTGCCAATGCCAAAAAGTGGAATATCGATCCGGCAAAAATCGGTATTATGGGGTCTTCTGCCGGTGGTCATTTGGCTGCGATGACGGCGGTGAAAAATGATTTAGGAAAGCCTGACGCCGAAGATCCGTTAGAGCGATTCAGTTGCCGCCCTGACTTTTTTATTCTCTGTTACGCTCTGACTTCTCTGAATACCCCATGCTATTCCCGCAAATGCCTTTTGGATGGTGATGACAGCAAAGTTGCAGAGGTTGCGGCATTTGCCCATGTGAATAAAAACACTCCGCCGGGATTTATCTGGCATACCTATTCCGATGGTTCTGTTCCGGTTGGTAATGCTTTGGATATGGCAAATGCCATGGAAAAACATAAAGTGCCGTATTCGCTGCATATTTATCATCTCGGTAAACACGGGCTGGGGGTTGGAAAGGTTAATGATCCGCATCCGTGGACAAAAGAATTGATTTTCTGGATGAAAGAACGGGGCATCATAAAATAATGTTTTTATGATACCCCGGGATAGCCTGGATTTCTCAATGTTTGATTAATTCGTCAAAGACAATGGCGTTTGCCTTTGCGAGGAAATCTGTAATCTCTCTTTTGTGTGCAAGGTTTTCAGACGTTTCCAGAACCCGGCAAAACACCTCGGCTTCTTTCTGTAATGATGGCGGCAAATATTGTTTATTCTTATTCAGCCAGGCTTTCATATTTTTGATAAATTCCTGATTGAGTCTTTGTTCCTCCTGTTCAGACATCTTCTCGGAAAATTGCGTTAAGTGATACGAGCAAATGTTTGCGCATTCGGTTAAAATCATGAATGTCCGGAGTGCTTCCTGATCTTTAAATTCGCATTTGGTGAAACAAAATCTGTCGTCCTTGAAATAATTCATATTTTCGGAAGCGAATTTTTTCAGTGCCGCCTGGTCAGCTTGGAACAATTTTGTCTTCCCGAGGCTGGGCAGGGCGTTCTGTGCTTCTTTCTCTCTTTTATCTGATGCGGAGAAATTCAATAAAGATAATTTGCCGTCGGATATTTTGAATCCCGCAATGAAATATAATGATATTCCCGGATGTACTTTTTCGGGTTTAATAAACGATATATCTGCACTGAGGAAATTCATCTCTGTTTTTTTGTCAGCAGCTGTTATTTTTGATGTAGTAATGCGAATCTTGCTCAAGCTGGACAATGAGTGAAAAATGTAATGATCTCCTTTGTCTTCTATGTAAATTACGCTTGTCCCGTCCTTTGATTCTGTATACCATGCGCCTGCCAGTTCCGGATTTTTGTATTCATTGTTTTTTGACAATGGGGTGGTGTTTATAAATGCGAAACATCCGCCGGTCAATAACATCAGCGATAAGCATGCAGTGATTGAAAAAAGTAACTTTTTCATTTTTTTCCTTTCAATGTGTTGATTTTTTGATTGTTCCGGAGAATATACGTTTTCTTCCGGTATTAATATAGCATCTGTTTTTTGTAAATGCAATCAGTTCAATGCAATCAACTGGCAGATTTGTTTGCCGACAGGGCGATGATAAATAGTTGATTGCCGTGAAGTAATCGGTGTAAATTGTAAAAAATGTGCATGAAAAAAGACGCTTCCTGAAAAGGAAACGTCTTTCTTGTCGCGTGATACGCTGAGATTACCGGGCGTAGTACTCGATAACGCTCATGATCTTGACAGCCACCGGGATCTCTTCGACCTGCGGGGCACGCACCAAGGTGGCTTTGAGGTTGTCCAAATCGACTTCCATATAAGCCGGAGCAGTGGTGTTGTTCTTTTTGGCAACTTCAGCCAGTTTCGGGGATTTTTCAGCATCAATGCTGATAACCTGACCCTCTTTCAGCTGATAGCTGGAACGGTCGATACGTTTGCCGTCAACAAGGATGTGACCGTGGTTGACCAGCTGTTTGGCAGCGAAGATGGTCGGGGCAAATCCGGCACGGTAAACCATGGCATCCAAACGCAGTTCCAGACTGCGGAAAAGTTTTTCGTGAGTCTGACCTTCACCACTTTTGGCTTTCGCAAAAGCAATGCGCAACTGTTTTTCGCTGATAGCATAGTAGTTGCGGAGTTTCTGTTTTTCCATCAGCAATTCGCCATAGGTGGAAAGTTTGGCGCGACGGCCTTTGCCGTGAGGACCGGCAGCGTAAGGACGTTTGACGCTCGGACATTTCGGATCACCCCAGAGACACTGGCCGATCCGGCGGCAGAATTTGTGTTTTGCTCGACTTGCGGTTGGCATAACCAATCCCTTTCTGTAATAGTTTTTATGGCATCCCGGGTGTCAAGCCACAAATCCATTTGGGGCCCGGAATACCGATGCAATTATATAAAATACAACCATTGTTGCATTTTTTCAAGTTTTCACAGGTTGAGTTTTTCGTTTTTTTGTGTTTTTATTTGATTTTTTTTGCCGTCATGCTATATTTATACCGCACTGTGAATTCAATTGCAAAGGTGAGGCATAAATAAAAATGAAAAAATTGCTGTCAGTTCTGTCGTTTGTGTTCATATTTTCTGCTTTTTCGGATAACACTGACCGTATTGTGAAATTTCTGAACAAGATGGATATCGGACACAAAGTAACTGATTCCGGCTCAATCCTTATCAGGGATGGTGATTTGCTTATCTTTATAGATTCTCACAAAAGTGCCTTCAAGGTTGAGCAGATCAGAATCATTGCGGTAATGAAGCACGATGGCGGTCTGACACATGATATGATGAACCGCATGCTGCAGATAAATCTTACAGCAGAAGCCTGCTGGTGCATAGCTGATAAAAATCATCCTGCATACAAACTTGTTCTTCCGGTAAATTGTTCTGAAGACAGTTTCGCTCTGGCTCTGCTTGCGTGTGTTGATGCATACAAGAATTTCGACAAAAGGATCGTCCGCGGCGAAAAATAATATGTAACCCTGTAATTTTGCGGCAATTGAGAGATAAAACTTTACTTTGCCGCTTTTTTTTATTTGAAAATACCATCTTTTATGCTACATTTATAAAGACGCTTTCAACAGCTGTATAATATCAGGGAAATCAATATGGATATCGAAAAATTAACAGAAAAATTCGGCGGCAACGGTGTGAGTTTTGAGGAATATAACGGTTTTCCTGCTGTCCGCTTGAAAAATGAGTTTTCATCAGCACTGATCTCTGTGTACGGAGCTCATGTGATCGAATTCAAACTTCCGGATTCTCCGGATGTGTTGTGGATGAGCAAAGAAAGTTTATTTGAAGATGGAAAGGCTATCCGCGGCGGAGTGCCGGTTTGCTTCCCGTGGTTCGGTGCAGCCCCCGAAGATAAGAGCGGCAGTCACGGCTGCGTCCGCAATGCAATGTGGGATGTCGCAGCTGCCGGGATCGCTCCTGAAGGCGGTAATTTTGTTACCCTCAATTTTCAGGGGGAGGGGTATGAACTTTATTACACCGTCACTGCCGACCGGATGCTTACTTTGTCTTTGGAGGTGATCAACGCCGGCGTTCAGCCGTTTCATTTCAGTGGAGCGTTGCACACCTATTTCAATATCAGCGATGCTTCAAAAGTTACGGTCGAAGGATTGGAAGGAATCAGTTATCTTGACACTGTCAAAAATGAATATGGTATCCAGCACGGTCCTTTGCTGATCGATCGTGAAATAGATCGTATGTTTTCCACTTGCGGAAGCACTGTTATTGTTGACTGCGGCTTCAATCGTCTCATTCATATTGACAAATTCGGCAGCAACTCAACTGTGGTCTGGAATCCGTGGATAGATAAATCCAAACGCATGCCGGATTTCGGTGATGAGGAATATCACACGATGCTCTGTGTGGAAGCCGGCAAGGTTCACAAAATAGATGATGCCGGAGTTGTTTACAGTGGAGTGCCTTTTGAATTGCGCCAGGTCATCCGGGTGGAACATATTGATTTTTGATGTTTACGGGGAACTGAAAAGAATATCTTATTTTCCGGAATATATTGCATCGCAAGGTGTTTTTGCGTAATCAGCGGAGGCAGTTTTATGATAAGAGCATTCCGGCAGGAAGATTTTGAAATCGTTTGTGATATTGCCAAGCGGGCATATACCGGCATTTTTGATGGGTTCGAAGAACAGATCGGTAAAGATGTTCTGGATATATGGATGCCTGATGCCCGCAACAGCAGGACGGTTTTGATAAAAAACATGTCTGAAAATCATCCGGAATGGATTCATGTCTGCGAAAGAAACGGACGTGTCGTCGGATTTATCATGTTTAATCTTGATTACGAAAGAAAACTCGCTTCGATCAACAGCAATGCTTCTGATCCGCTTGCCGGAGAAAAAGGGGTGGGGCATGAGATGTATACTTTTGCTTTGGATTTTTTCCGGAAAGAGGGAATGAAAATGGCAATGGTGCATACCGGTTTTGATGATGCTCATGCGCCTGCCAGAAAAGCTTACGAAAGAATGGGGTTTGACCGTACTATCCCTGAAGTTCTTTATTTCAAAATGCTTGATGAATAATTGGTAACAAAAACATGAAAGCTGAAAATTGTTTGTGGCTCTGGGGGCAGGATGCCATGTCCCATCAGATTTCTCCCGGCAACAGCAAATGGAAACTTCCCGGCGGCAATAAACTTGAACCGGTTGAGGGTGCGGCATTTCTCGGTATCCCGAATATATTCCGGGTGGTTATGAATGGCAAGCCGGTTCCACCATTTGATGCTGAATCTGAAAAGATGAAAGATGTCCCGAAAGTAATTTATTCCGCCATAGGTGATGCCGGCTCTGCCCGCAATGATTCGGAAACGGATTTGGAAGAGGTTATCCGGCAGGCGGCAGCATATCCGAATATACGGGGGGCGATTCTTGATGACTTTTTCTGTTACCGGTTGACCGGGAGCGGCAAACTTGCCCGCTATTCACCGGAGTATATACGTAATATGCGTGATCGGCTCCATACGGCATTATCCCGGCAGTTGGAACTTTGGGTGGTGTGGTACAAACGGGCATTGGAATTTCCGGTGGATGAATATCTGCGTGAATTTGACGGTATAACATACTGGAATATGGATACTCCGGCACAGAAAAGTGAATTGCGCGATGATCTTGATCGTATGATAGAACGTACTCCGGGCAAGAAACGCATGACCGGATGCTATATCTGGAACTACGGAGCTGGCAGACCGTTATCCATTGATGAATTGAAGTTTGAGTGTGAAACCTACTTCGATTATCTGAAACAGAGGAAAACCGACGGGATCATCTTTTGTTCCAATTGCTGTGCTGATATCGGCGGCGAAGCGATCGATTTTCTGCGTGGATGGGTAAGAGAAATAGGGAATGAAGAAATTTGATCCGCAGAAAAAATGATCCGGTTCAGCAATGTCAGTAATGCAAGCTCCGGACGGAATAAAACGGTACCATCCGGCATATGCGACTCTGTCGGATTGTGTTTTTTTACACATTTTGGACAATAAAACCACAACTTTTACCGGATTGACGGCAAAATGTCATTCCTGAATAATGTGCCGCTTCTGCTGTTTGGTTGCGATTATTCGACCTGATCTCCGTTGCTGTCAAAACGTTCCAGACGGCGGATCCCATTTCTGCACAATACAATACGGTAACGCTCAAAATGATCATCGCCATTGCGTTCCCCGTAACGGACGACCATATTGATATGATAATCCCGATGCGCTTTCAATTTATTTATCTGCTTGCCGTCAGAGGTATAAACGCTGCGTGTTGGATTATCCATTTTGTATGTCCAGTGCCGTACATTCAGGCGCATTATGTCAACGATTCCGTCCACATCGAATTCCTGAAAAATATCCCGGCACGGGTTGCTGTAAATTTCTATTCTTTTGCGGAATGCCATCACATTTTCTTCTCTTGAGCCATTTTCCAGACGGCTGAGCATATGGCGGTTGCGGCAAAGTGTGATAGGTGATTCCAATTCGTTTGCACTGCAGTAGGTGAATCCTTCGCTGCAAATACCGATTTCATTACCGAGTCCATCGCGGATCTTCTGATTGAAATCGTAGGAGTAGCGGTTGCGGTGACTCATAAAATACAATTGCAGTGAAGATTTGATCCTGTCTTTGAACATATATGCCACCACCCACACAACAAAGAACGAAAGAGAAAATTCCTGTAAAAACAATCCCTTCCAGATGAATGATACCGCCGTGGCAAATGCCATGGCAACGGCAGCTGCGAACGCCAGGAGCATGTGTTCCATAAAAACCCCCGCCCGTCTGGTTTCCACGTTGAGAAAAAGAATATCTGCCATTGCCTTTTTTAACGTGCTTTCCCTGTATAACAACTCGGAATTGTCTGCATGCTCGCAGGGAACCGATGGGAAACCGCTCTGTTTGCGGTATTCCAATTCTCTGAATGTGATTCCGGCGGTCAATTCATTCAATGCATCCTGATCATATATCTGGAAAAATTCCCACAATTTGTAACAATATGAATTTGCAGCGATACTTAAATATTCATCAACCAGATCAAAGAGTTCCAAATTTGCGTTGGTTGCATTCTCCGGTCTGCATTCTCTGAAACGGGCGAGCAGTTTTTCCGTAAGCAAAAGATACTCTTTCCCAAGCTTATTCCGTTGAAGCGGATGAGCTTTTTCAACGGCATTTTCCCCATCCCGCATGGCACTGCGGGCAATTGAACAGAACATTTTCAGTACTTTTTTGTAAATGTCATCATCCTGACTGTCGGCATGTTTCAGTTTGTTGAGCGGAGAATTTTCTCCGTCAGCAGAAACCAGAGTTGCCAGATCAACGTGCGGAGTCTGAAAGCGTATATGCTCATAAAAATCGCTGTAAAATTGTTCAGTGCCGAAGTTTGTATCGCTTACTTCCAAATTGCGCGGCAGAAAAAAGTATAATTCAATGTGGTAGTCCCCGATCTTTTTCCCGCTTTTGATCGGACAGATGAATTTTAATTCGACCTGATATTTGTCATGCTGGGAAACTTTTACAGAAATATTTTTCATGCTTTTTTCTCCAGAGGAATACAAGTGACTGTAATTTTATTGACTATTTCAAGTGCCCGTGCCGGCAAGTATTGTCCGGCAACAGCATTTTCGCAGTTTGCTGATGCGGCCGCCAGTGCCTGTTTGAATGCCTCTTGCGGAGTTTGCCCTTCAGCGTATAAAGCAGCCATTACAGCTGATGCTGTATCTCCAGCTCCGAGAGGGCTGATAACATTTATTTCCGGCATGGTGTAAATGAATAAATTTTTTCCGTCAGATAAGGTCGCATTATCCCCGCCATCGGTTATTGCAAAAATCTTATCAGGAAATTTTTCAGCAGCCAGTTTGTGAGCCGCAATCAAATCATTGCAATTAAAGATCCTCAAAAATTCTTCTTTATTCACTTTCAGTATTATTTTCCCCGGAAGCGCAAGTATTTCACGGATCATAATAAGAGCATCGATCAGCACCGGCACATCGGCTGCAACAGCACTTTTTGCGGCATCTGCGACCAGCATAGGATCACTTCCGTCAGGCAGCGATCCGGTAATTGCCATGACCCCGGCTTCCGGCAAGGCGTTTTTCAGTGCCTGAAGCATTGCTGCACTTTCCTGCGGCAGGACCGGGGAAGATTTTCCAATAAATTCTGTCATGTTGCCGTTTTTGTCAAGACAGGTTATGCAGCAGCGGGTTTCTGCTTCGGTTTCGATCGTTGTGTAAAAGAAGCCGTCGGCATTCAACCCATCACACAATCGCTTACCGTTTATTCCGCCGGCAAATTGGAACAAATGCTCCTGTGCAGCCCCGGAGCAGCGTAACGCCCTGCAGAAGTTTACGCCTTTGCCTGACGAATAATTTTTTTCATCATAAGCCCGATTGACTTTTCCGGGAGTGAAAGTGTCAAAAAACAGTGTTTTCTGCCATGCCGGATTTGCACCGAGAACAATTATTCTTTTTTCTAACATACAGTTGCCTCACAATGTTTTGAAAATCATATCCGGTCGTTTCGCTTCCGGTGCTGTTTCTAACATATCTTCTGTCGTGATCCCGGTCAATACCAATGCACTGCTCATGCCGTTGGCATTAGCTCCGGCAATGTCGGATTCCAGCGAATCTCCAATCATCAGTATTCTTGATGGATCATTGAATTTGAGTTCCGGATAAAGTTGTTTGAAAAATGCTACCGCACATTGATATACCGGTGGATATGGTTTCCCCAGATAAGTCGGTTCGATTTTCTTTCCGGCATCAGCAAGCACCTGACAGATGAAACGGGCAACGGCTCCGGAACCTATGCCCATCCCCTGAAACCGCAAAGAGGCCCAGTAACTGTCCGGATTGCACACGATCATGGGATATTCAGGATGCTTCAACAAGAGATTGAAAGCTGCTTCAATTGCCGGTTGCCAATCATATACTCCCTCTCCGCACAGTATGCCGCAACAATCATTTATTTCCCCGGGATCGGCAGTTGTGTCAATTCCGGCGGCATCAGCATAAGATGGAGTTCCTGTTTTTCCCAGCTGAAAAAATTTGCCGCCATGATAGTGTTGCGCTGCCCATAATTTCAATGCGTTCCCGGCAGAAAGAATATTCCGGGGGGAAACGGGGATTCCTGCGTCTTTGAGATAGGCGGCTTTCTGTTCAACAGAATTGCAGCCATCGTTGGTCAGCAGCAGATACGGAGTATGAGTGCAGTTCAATTCTTCAAGAAGTTCCCGGGCTCCGGGAAGAGGAGTTTTTCCCAGAGAAAGAGTTCCGTCAATATCAAAGATCACCGCATCAAGATCGGTGCGGTGATTTCTGAAATATCCGGTAAATGTCAGCCCGATCATGATATTACAGTAAAGCCTGCATTTTATTCATTTGAGCTTCAATGGATTCCACCAGTTTGAATTGAGTCCGGCAGCGGTCAAGATTCTGCAGCGGACGACGGGTTTTGAAGTAAATATCTCCCATTATGAAATCGGTAAGAAAGCGCATGCCGATTTCAAGAGTGATCAACTTCGCAGAAAAAGGCAGCATCTCTTTTTCTGCTTCCGTCAGAAAACTTCCGGCTGAACTGACAAAACCATCGTATAACCCCTCATACATATCAAAACGCATACCGACACGATTGAGATCAAGTTCATCCTCCTCTGCCGGATTGGTTCCGCTGCGTACCATATCTCCGAAGTCATAAAGTGAAAGTCCCGGCATGACAGTATCCAGATCGATCACACAAACCGCTTCTCCGGAAAGGTCATCGATCAGAATATTGTTGGCTTTGGTATCATTGTGAGTGATTCTTTCCGGAATGTCGCCGGATTTATTGAGGTCGATCAGTTTGCTGCACTCTTCCTTGCGTGACAAAACAAAATCGATTTCACGCTCAACCAGTTTCACCCGGTTGAAGCTGTCGGCTTTTATCGCAGCTTCCAATGCGGTCACACGCTTCGGGGTGTTGTGGAAATCCGGAATAGTTTCATGCAGTCTTCCTTTGAAATCAACCAGTTGTTTTTGAAATTCGCCAAAGCCTTGAGCCACCCGGAATGCCTGTTCAGGAGATTCCAGAACCTCATACGCTCTGGCGTGTTCTACAAAAACATAGGCACGCCAGCATTCTCCGTTGCTGTCAATGGCATACGGTTTGCCATCATGAGCATGGAGTAAACGTAAAGTCCGTTTTCTGGTTTCCTGATGCGCGGCACGGATTTTTCCGAGGATATGATCAGTTACTCTGGCTACATTTTCCATGACGGCAACCGGTTTTTTGAACACATTGGAATTTATCCGCTGCAAGGCATAATGCAAACGGATACCTCCCTGATCGTAGGTCAATTGAAATGTGTCATTGACATTACCATTGCCGAAAGGTGTTCCGACCAGAAAATCTCCGTAAATATCAAACATTCCCGCCAGACGACGGATCTCTGCCTGAGTGTAGGGTTTTACCGCCATAAAAATACTCCTGTTGAAGTGGTGATCAGAAAAGTTTTTCCGGATAAGCACCGGAAGCAACCAGCTTCTGCAGTGCCGCCTGAACCATGGGGCGATCCTCTTTGTAGGTCACACCGAACCAGCTGTCCCGGCTGTGAAGCATGGTGATTTCAGCTTTCCCTGAATTGATGAGAGTATCAACCACGAAAGGCAGATAAAATTCGCTTTTGAGTTCTTTGCCGTTTTTGGACAGAAATTCGCTGAAAAGACCTTCCAGCTCGTTGACAAATTCAGGCATGAATCCCCATGAATTCATTGACGCCGGTTCATTGCCTGTCAATTCAACTTCGCTGCCGTCTTCCATCAGAGAAACAACTTTTCCATCTTCTCTGCGGTAAATTTTGGTATTTTCCACAACTTTGCTCAACAGACCTTTTTCATCACCGGAACAAATTCCCCGTGAAACATATCCATTCTCACTCAAAGTATTGCTCAATTGAAATGCCGCAATGCATCCGCGTACTTTATTCCCCGCAGGCGGATTTTTTAAATATGCCGCCAGCTGGGCATAGCTGTCCCGACCATAGAAGTCGTCGGCGTTGATCACCGCAAAAGGCTCATTGAGCAGATGTCTTGCAGCGTATACCGCATGTCCGGTACCCCATGGTTTGATCCGGTCTGCCGGTGCAGTGAAGCCGCCGGGCAGATCGTTCAGATCCTGAAAGGCAAATTCCATGTTGATCTTTCCGGCGTAACGGGCGGCTATGACTTTCTTGAATTCTTCTTCAAAATCTTTGCGGATGACAAATACCACACGGTCAAATCCCGCACGCATTGCATCAAAAACAGAATAATCCATCACGGTTTCACCGGATGGTCCCATTTGATCAAGCTGTTTCAATCCACCGTAACGGCTGCCCATACCGGCAGCAAGAATAACCAGAGAGAGTCCCATTTTTTTAAATCCTTATGTTTTTTTTACAGACATTATACAATGTCACTTGGATAATATAGCCCGTGTTAACTGCAATTGCAACTTTTTCCTGTAATTTGCTGGAAAATACATAAACTATGCATAACTGTTACTGGCGAAATTACAAAATCGGATTATATTTATATTCAGTACAGCAAGAGTTTGGCGTTTATTCAAGGAGGAAATCTGCCATGTTTACTTTGATCAAAAATTGTCGTTTGCTCTCTCCGGATGTGGAGATCGCCGAAGCATCCATCCTTATTGATGGAGATAAAATCGTAAATGTTGCTCCGGGATGTATTGCTGCTCCGGCGGGGGCGCAGGTTATTGATGCCGCCGGTTTGACTGCGGTTCCCGGATTTATCGATGTGCATTGTCACGGCAGAAACAGTTTTGATTTCTGTGACGGTTCGGCAGATGGTGCCAAAGCTATTGCTGAAGGTAAACTTGCCGAGGGTGTGACAACTTTGCTGCCGACCACATTGACTGTCAGCGAGAGCGATCTGGCTGATTCTTTGAGTGCAATTGCTGCATATGATCAGAAAAGCGGCTGCCGTATTCCCGGGGTGCATCTGGAAGGTCCATTCATCAATGTCAAAGCCGCCGGTGCGCAGAATCCGGCATTTGTCCGTCAGCCGGATGCTGCTGAAGTAGACCGTCTGAATGCTGTTTTTCCGGTGAAAAAGATCACTTTTGCCATCGAAGAAGACAACGGGATCAATTTTGTCGGTGAAATGCTTACCCGTGGAATAGTTCCCTCCTGTACGCACAGTCAGGCAAAATATGAAGTTTTTAAAATGGCGCATGATGCCGGTTTGCGCAACCTTTCCCATTTCTGCAATCAGATGACACCGCTTCACCACCGTGATATCGGTCTGGTCGGTGCCGGTTTGCTTCATAAAGATGTTTTTGCAGAACTTATTTGTGATAAACTGCATATTTCTCCGGCAATGATTCAGCTGGTATTCAGTGTCAAGGGGGCTGATAAGGTCATTCTGATTTCCGATGCAATGCGTGCTTCCGGTATGCCTGACGGCGAATATGATCTCGGCGGTTTACCGGTAATGGTTGCTGACGGTGCCGCCAGACTTAAAGAGGGTGGTGCTTTGGCTGGAAGTACTTTGCAGCTTGCTACTGCATTCAGGAATATCTGCGAAGTGACCGGTCTCAAACAGTCTGAATTGATCAAAGCCACATCTGCTTCAGCAGCCTCCGCGATGGGGTGGAATGACCGTGGTTATCTGATGCCGGGATTTTTGGCTGACATCGTTCTGCTGGACAATGATTTCAATGTCTGTAAAACTATGGTCGGCGGCGAAGTACGGTTTGAAAAATAAGCTTATTTATCTGATCAACGGTGCGTGAGGAACTTCATGCGCCGTTTTTTCTTTTGATGCAGATCATTTTTTTGTGCGGAAATCCGCGTTTTTTTATCATCCGGTATTGATTTAATCCCGCATGTGTGTTATTTTAATAAAAATGTAACAATCGGGTGTATACTATGTTGAAAAACGGCTTTGACAGTGAAAAATATTTGGCAGAACAATCCGCAGCTATTTTAGAGCGGGCTGGTAAATTCGGCGACAAACTTTATCTTGAATTCGGCGGCAAGCTGATTTGTGATTTTCATGCAGCCCGGGTTCTTCCCGGTTTTGATCCGGATGCAAAGATCAAGCTGCTTCAGCGTTTGAAAGACAAGGTGGATATTGTCATTTGCATCTATGCCGGTGCTATTGAAGAGAAAAAAATGCGCGCTGACTTCGGCTTATCTTATGATGCTGATACGATGCGGACTATTGATGATTTGCGCGATTGGGGGCTTGATGTCAAAGCGGTAGTTGTCACCCGTTACCGGGATCAGCCGTCGGTAAAAGGTTTTATAAACCGGCTTTCCCGTCGCGGAATAAAGGTGTATACTCACCGTCCGATAGAGGGATATCCTACCGATGTCGAAACCATCGTCAGCGAGCGGGGATACGGAGCTAACGAATATATCGAAACAGAACGCCCCATCGTTGTTGTTACCGGTCCGGGACCGAACTCCGGAAAGATGGGGACTTGTTTGTCACAGGTGTATCATGATTTTCAGCGGGGGATCAAAGCCGGATATGCAAAATTTGAAACTTTTCCGGTATGGAGTTTGCCGCTGAAACATCCGGTTAATGTTGCTTATGAGGCGGCAACTGCTGATCTCGGTGATAAAAATATGGTTGACCCGTTTCATTTGGAAAACAGAGGAGAGACGGCGGTCAATTATAATCGGGATATTGAAATTTTTCCGGTCGTGCATCGCATCTGTGCCCGGATCATGGGACCGGAGCAGCTTTATGTCTCCCCCACAGATATGGGGGTAAACCGTATCGGTTTTGCAATTACTGATGATGAGGTGTGTCAGCAGGCTTCCAAACAGGAAATCATCCGCCGTCACTTCCGAGCTATGCGCAATTATGCAGAGGGAGAAGTGGAAGCCTGTGTGCCGGAGCGTATCAAACTGCTGATGGATGAACTCTCGATCAATGAACTTGATCGTTCTGTGGTTGCACCTGCCAGAAAAGCAGCAGAGGAAGCTGCCGGAAATCCGGTGAAATACGGACATGATAATATTTTTTGCGGTGCTGCTCTTGAGCTGCCTGATGGTAAAATTATTACCGGTAAGAACAGTCCGCTGCTTCATGCGGCATCAAGTTGTATCATCAACGCTATAAAATATCTTGCCGGTTTGCCGGGGGATCTTCATCTGCTTTCCCCGCAGATTATAGAATCTGTCGGCAAGTTGAAACATGATGTGTTTGCTGAAAAACAGATTTCTCTGACACTGGGAGAAACTCTTACGGCTTTGAGTGTCAGTATGCCGTCAAATCCGGCAGCTGCGCTGGCTTTGATGCAGTTGGATAAATTACGCGGATGTGAAATGCACATCAGCCACATCCCGCCGGTGGGAGATGAAACCGGATTGAGAAAACTTGGTATCAATCTGACCAGTGAGCCGGTGTTTACCAGTCGCAATCTTTTTATGGAACAATAAATACAATAAGTACAAATAATAAGTGAGGTAATGTGTATGAATAAGATTCGGGTCGCTGTATTTGGAGCATCCGGTTATGCCGGTGAAGAATTGCTCCGGTTGCTGTTGCGTCATAATCAGGTGGAGATCGCTGCGGTGACCTCCAGAAAAAATGCCGGAGAACCGGTTTCTGTGGTTTTTCCCCGTTTTACCGGTTTGCCTTTGAGTTTTATTGCTCCGGATGAAGCAATGAAAAATTGCGATTTTGATGCAGCTATTTTGGCTTTGCCTCATGGATTGGCTACTGAATTTGCAGTTCCTCTGTTGGAAAAAGGTGTGAAAGTTTTTGATATTTCAGCCGACTTCAGATTGAAAAGTATCGCAAAGTATGAGGAATACTACAAAACACCGCATCCCGCTCCGGAATTGTTGGCTAAAGCGGTCTACGGTCAGCCGGAAACTCATCGGGAAGAGCTGAAAACGGCAGATCTTGTTGCTTGTGCAGGATGTTATCCGACCAGCAGTATTCTTCCTACCGTGCCGTTGCTGAAAAGCGGTCTTGTTTCACCTGACGGTATCGTTGTTGCCAGCTGTTCCGGTTGTACCGGGGCAGGGCGTAAAGTTGATTTGCCCTATATTTTTCCGGAGTGCAACGAGAGTATCAAAGCTTATTCTCCTGTCGGTCATCGGCATTTGCCGGAAATCGAGCAGGAAATGGCATTGGCCGCCGGAGTGCCGGAAGTGGCAATCAACTTCATTCCGCATCTTGCTCCTATGAATCGCGGTATCAATTCCACTATTCTGCTCAATGCCAACCCCGGATGTACATTGGAAAAGGTCGGTGAAGTTCTGGAAAACGCCTATGGAAAAGAGCAGTTTGTCCGCGTGCTTCCCGCTAAAAGATGTGCTGATACCAAGTATGTTTTTATGACCAATTGCTGTGAGATCGGATACTTTTTCGATGCTCACATGAACAAGGTGATTTTGACCAGCTGTATTGATAACCTTACTAAAGGTGCCGCCGGTCAGGCTATCCAATGTATGAACATCCGTTTCGGCTTGGATGAAGCAACGGGATTGCTTTGATGGTTACGGTGCGATTGATTAATGAGTTTTCCGGTGATATGCTTGAGCGTATTGCCGGTTTTTATGTTCAGGCGCATTGGATTGCTGCGGATGATGATCCATCTTTTCTGTTGCCGGCATTGAAGGGATCGACTCTGGTTGCCGGGGCATTCGACGAAAATGGAACTGTTATCGGCTGTGCCCGGGTTTTGTCGGATGGCTGTTCGGATGCGTATATCCAGGATGTTTTTGTCGATCCTGCTTTCCGGGGGCAGGGGATCGCTTCTGCTTTGATTAACACTTTGACTTTGAAACTGAAAGAGTCAGGTGTCGATTGGATCGGTTTGGTTGGCGAGCCGGGGACAGAGAAGTTTTACAGCAAGTTGGGATGGCACGCGCAAAAAGGCTATACTCTTTGGCTGGACAAAGCTGAATGATTCAAAACACAGGAACTTTTTATGCAAACAGAATCTTGTATTTTAATAGATGCATACAGTCAGATATTCCGTTCGTTTTACGCAATAAGGATGTTGACCAACTCCAGGGGGGAACCGGTCAATGCCGCATTTGTTTTTACCAAGCTTATGCTGCAATTGGAGAAAAATCATCCGTCGAAATACGGAGCTATGCTTTTTGATTGCGGAAAAGTGGAGTTCCGGCTTAAATTGAATCCGGACTACAAGGCAAACCGCCCGCCTATGCCGGATAATCTCAAATCTCAAATTCCGCTGATCAGACACATCGCTGAAGCATTCGGCTGGGAGTTGTTTCAAAGTGAGGGATTTGAGGCCGATGATCTCATTGGCGGACTGGCAAAGTATCATGCTGATTTGCGGATCAATATCGTCAGCAGTGATAAAGATCTTTCGCAGCTGGTTGATCACCGGATCTCTATGCTGATACCGTCCAGCGGCGGTTTTGAAATCAGAGATGCTGATGCGGTGAAAGCAAAATTCGGAGTTGATCCGGAAAATATGGTGGATTATCTTGCTTTGATCGGAGATAATTCGGATAACATACCCGGAGTCCCCGGAATCGGACCGAAAAGTGCTGTGGAAATAATAAACTCTTTCGGTGCGATAGAAAAATGGATCAATGATCCGGAGCATCTGGATCAGGGAAATAAGTATACAAAAAAACTTCTTCCGCATCTGGATGTTTTGCGGCGTAATCGCGAATTGATCGCCTTGAAAACAGATTTGCCGGAAAATATGCTTTCTGCTGAACCACCGTTGCGGCGTCAGCCGGATTGGGCAGAAATCAGAGCTGTCTGCGAAGCCAATCAATTCAGGAGCATTTTGAAAGAACTGCCTGCTGTACCTGAAAAAGTTGCTGCTGATAATGTTTTCACTCATTCGGATAACGATGATCTTTTTGCATTTGCTGCAGAAAGCAATGTCGCCGAAAACAGTGCAAAAAAGCAGTTTGATGAAAAAATAGAGATTCAAGGTGAACTTTTTTAAGCACTTGATATTGCAAAATCAACGATTGTGTGGTATATTAAAGCTCAGTACTATGTTTTTTATCCGGTAAACTTTTTTGTATAGGACATAATAGAAAACGATGAAACATCAGGTAAACAGTTTGTCAGCAGCCGAATTGGCTGAATTGAAAATCGAATTGGAAGCAGAGTATTCCGGGTACGCCAGCAGAAATCTGGCATTGAATATGGCTCGCGGAAAACCTTCCAGCGGTTTGCTTGATCATAACAATGATGTGCTTTGCACATTGGAAGATTATACAGCAGCTGATGGTACTGATGCCCGTAATTACGGTATTCTTGAAGGATTGCCGGAAATGCGGAAGTTTTTTGGCGAAGCATTGGGAATCGATCCGGAGCAAATTATTGTCGGCGGCAATTCAAGTCTTACTCTGATGTATGATTCATTTGTCCGGCTTATGATGTTCGGAACCGGTGGTCATCCGGCATGGAGAACATTGCCGGAGCTGAAATTTCTCTGCCCCAGTCCGGGGTATGATCGCCATTTCGCAATCACCCAGGAATTCGGCTTTGAAATGATTGCTGTTCCGATGACCGCAAATGGTCCGGATATGGATGTTGTTGAAAAACTCGTTGCTGAAGATGAAAGCATCAAGGGAATCTGGTGTGTGCCGCTCTACAGTAATCCGCAGGGTGTTTGTTACAGTGATGATACAGTTGCCCGTTTGGGAAAAATGAAAACTGCAGCTCCTGATTTTAAGATTTTCTGGGACAATGCTTATGGTGTTCATCATCTGTACGAAGAAGTGAAGCTTGCTGATATTTTTGCAGCATGCAGTGCCGGCGGGAATCCTGACCGTCCGTATTATTTCTTTTCCACCAGTAAAATCACATTTCCCGGGGCAGGGGTGGCGATGATGGCTGCTTCTCCTGCAGAACGCAAGGAAATTCTCAAGCGGATGGGAATTCAAACGATCGGAAGCGACAAACTCAATCAGCTGCGTACGTTGCGTACACTGAAAGATGCCGCAACCTTGAAGAAACATATGGCTGAACTGGCGGAAATTCTCCGTCCGAAGTTTGATATCGTACTTGATACTCTCAACAGAGAACTCGCCGATGGCGGATATGCCACCTGGATAACTCCCCGCGGCGGATATTTTGTATCGTTGGATACCCAGGACGGGTGTGCAAAAAAGGCTTTGGAGCTGGCAAAAAATGCCGGAGTGACAATGACCGGTGCCGGTGCTACATTCCCGTACAAGCTGGATCCGCGTGATCGTAATATCCGTATCGCACCGACCTATCCGGGAGATGATGAATTGCAGATCGCAATGGATCTTTTCTGTGTGTGTGTCAAGCTGGCGACTGTGAAAAAATTGTGTGGCGATTTCTGATTATTAAAGGATAAACCGAAAATGATATTCCCTACCGTAGAAAATTCGTTGCTGGTGGCAGTTGACCTGCAGGAACGCTTGATGCCGGCTATGAGTGAAGCAGAAAACATTGTTTCCCGTGCAGGGATTATGCTGCGCGGTGCCACGGAGCTGGGTATGGATATCGTTGTTACAGAGCAGTACCCGAAAGGCTTGGGTAATACTCTGCCGGAGCTTTCCACCTGGCTGCCTGATAGTGTGCCGGTGATAGAAAAAAGCTGTTTTTCGGTATTCCTTTCTCCGGAGTTCCGCACCCGTCTTGCTGAACGTAAACGTGAAGTTCTGATTTTTGTCGGTGTGGAAGCTCATGTGTGTCTGCTTCAGAGTGTGATCGATGCCCGTGTTGCGGGATATGAGGTTATTGTGGTTGCCGATGCGGTCGGCAGCCGTAAGAATTCGGACCGGGATTTGGCGTTGGAAGCAGCCCGGTCTGCCGGAGCGAATGTTTTAAGTTGCGAATCCGTGCTTTTTATGTTGCTGCGTGATTCTAAAAATCCGCATTTTAAGACGATTTCCGGATTAATCAAATAAAAGGATAGCATTATGGCGATTTTCAGCAGAGGAAAATATTCCACCTTGAAAACCGGCGGAAAATACAAAATGGTTATTCCTGACGGTTCATGGGTGAAATGTAAAAAATGCAGCCAGACGCTGTATACGGAACGTTTGGAAGACAATTTGCAGGTTTGCTGGTGTTGTGGTTACCACATGCCGATGCCTCTGTGGGACAGAATAGAATTGCTGACCGATGAAGACAGTTTCGTTGAAGAAAATGCAGATTTGGAGTCAATTGACCGTTTGAACTTCATAGATTCCAAAAGTTATTCTCAACGTCTGCTTGAAAACAAACGGAAATCTGACATGAAAGAGGCTGTTTGTTGCGGGCATGCGACATTGAATAATTTGCCGTATTCTCTCGGCGTGATGGATTTTAATTTCATGGGAGCTTCCATGGGCTCTGTGGTCGGGGAAAAGATTACCCGTTTGATCGAAAGTGCTACAAATAGAGAAGAAACGGTCGTGTTGGTCACAGCATCCGGCGGTGCCCGCATGCAGGAGGGTATTCTGAGTTTGATGCAGATGGCTAAAACCAGTGGAGCTCTTGCCCGGCATCGTGAAAAACGTCTTGGTTATATCGTTATTATGACCAATCCCACCTATGGTGGAGTATCTGCAAGTTTTGCGACTTTGGGCGACGTCATTCTGGCGGAACCCGGAGCAATGATCGGATTCGCCGGGCCGCGTGTTGTGCAGGAGACAACAAAGTCTGTTTTGCCGAATGGATTTCAGACGGCAGAGTTCCTTTTGGCGCATGGTTTGATCGACCGGGTCGTTGAAAGAAAAAATTTGCGAAAAGAGTTGGCATTTTTACTTGACATTTTCAAGAAAAAGATGTAAATTATATAATGCTGTGAGACGGACCTCGTGTGTTGTCTGAAACGCCAACCGGGTCAGGTGGGGAACCAAGCAGCCCTACGTGATTTCTGACAGGCCATGGGTAATCTGTTTCACAGCTTTTTCTTTTTTCAGAGGTCGGGTGTTTTAGTGCCTCTGCAACAGAAAGGAATATTCCAACTATGTGTGCGTTGCGAATCGACGGGCGGGCTTATGATGAATTGCGGCCCATTATTCTGGAAACTGATTATCTTACCCACCCATTGTCATCTGTTTTTATTTCCTGCGGCAAAACCAGAGTGCTTACTGCTGTTTCGTGCGAAGATAAAGTTCCTTCGTGGATGAAAAGTCAAAAGGTCACGGGTGGCTGGGTGACCTGTGAATACGGAATGATTCCTTCTGCGACTACAGAACGATGCCGCAGAGAAGCTTCTGCGGGGAAACAAAGTGGAAGGACTGTGGAAATCCAGCGTTTGATCGGGCGTTCATTGCGAATGGCTGTCGATTTGGAAAAACTTGGAGAACGCACTTTGTACTTGGATTGTGATGTGATCAATGCCGATGGCGGAACCCGTTGTGCCAGTATTTCCGGTGCCGGTCTGGCTTTGGCAATCGGTTGCAAAAGACTTTTCCCCCCTGAAGAAAATCCGTTTAAGGAACTGGTGGCCGCCGTCAGTGTAGGTATTATTGATGGTGTTCCGATGCTTGATCTTTGTTACGCGGAAGATTCAAATGCTGAAGTTGATATGAATGTCGTTATGACAGAATCAGGTAAACTTGTGGAAGTGCAGGGGACTGCAGAAGGGGCACCGTTTTCCCGCAATAAACTCAATGAGTTGATCGATCTTGCCGAGGTCGGATTGAAGCAGATATTCGCCCGGCAGAGAGCGATATTGGAGAGTATTCAATGAGCGAATATCAGGTCATTGCCCGCAAATGGCGTCCGCAGTCTTTCGGAGATGTCGTCGGACAGGAACATGTTGTCCGCACCTTGCGTAATGCTATCAACAGCGGCAGGATCGCTCACGCTTATCTCTTTGTCGGTCCCCGGGGAATCGGCAAAACTACTTTGGCGCGTATTTTTGCCAAGGCTTTGAATTGTGAAAATCCGGTCAATGGAGAGCCTTGCTGCAAATGTTCCAGTTGTTTGGAATTGGCTGCAGAAAAGAATCTTGACGTAATGGAAATTGACGCAGCCAGCCGTAATACGACTACTGATATGCGGGAATTGGCAGAAAATGCCTTGACCCGTCCGGTCAGTGGAAAATACAAGATCTATATTATCGACGAAGTTCACATGTTGAGCAAACAGGCGTGGAATGTTTTGCTTAAAACCGTGGAAGAACCTCCTGCTCATGTGAAGTTTATTTTTGCGACGACAGAAGTTCATCAGGTTTTGCCGACAATAATTTCCCGTTGCCAGCGTTTTGATTTGATGCCGATCCCGACAAAACTGATCGCTCAAAGATTGCAACTGATCGCTGATACTGAAAAAGTGGCAATCAAACCGGAAGCTGTCAATGCAATTGCCAGGGCAGCAGAAGGCGGCATGCGTGATGCTCAATCTCTTTTAGATCAGATGATTGCATTTTTTGCAGCCGGAGATGGTTCACAAATCACAGAAGATCAGGTGCTTTCTCTTTTCGGATTAACTGATCGCAATGATTTGATGGCGATTTTACAGGCGATTCTGAAAAACAATCCCGGTGAGGTAGTTACCAGAATTGCCAATCTTGCCAGACGCGGGAAAAATCTTGAGACTCTTTTTGATGATATATTGTACTCATTGCGGGCAATCCAACTGTGTACAATTTTGGCTGATCCGTCAGATATGATAGATGAATCTCCGGAAAATATCGCAATCTACCGGTCATTGGCACAGCAAGCTCCCCGGGATACGATTTCCATTTTGTTGGAAAATGTAGCTCCGGTGGGCAGAGTGCTGCATGACGCTCTGAATAAACAGGTTTATCTGGAGACTGTTTTATTAAAAGCAATGAGAGAAGCTCACGCTGTCCGTATCGGAGATATTCTTGCAAGATTGAATCAGTTGCGCAGTGCGGGGGAATTAAAGTTTCTTGAACAACTTCCGCCTGTTGAAAAGAACTTGCTGACAGCAGTTGTGCCTGTGGAAGCTCCATCGGTGTCTATGTCTACTGATGAAAGCAGAACAATTGGTAATGCTTCTGCTGTGCCGGAAGATGTTCCGGTCGCTGTACTTGATAAAAAAAGCGATAGCATCAGTAATGATTCCGTCGCAGCAGAGAACGGGATTGATACTCCACAGGATGAAGTGAACGATGGTGTGGTTGAAGATAATGCAGAGATCACAGCCACTGAAGAAAAGGTTTCAGATAATATTTCTGAAGAAGATGCCGCCGAAGTTGCAGCAGCTATTCCGGTTATGCAGGAGACTGAACCGGAAAATATGGCAGTAACTGCGGTGTCGGAAAGTTCATGTGAAGAAATCATAGAAGAATCCGAAGTTGATTATACCGTAGAGACAGAAGAGAAATCCTCTCCCGATGCTTGTATACCTGCTGCGCAATCTGTTTACGAAGAGACCGGAATCGTTGTCGATGATTATGATGAAGACAATGGGGAAGATGATTTGGATATTATTGAAAAATCATATAATATTTTCTCTTCTTCTGTTTCCGCGGAGGAAAAAAAAGAATCGCTTGCACCGGATAAACTTCAGCGCAGTATTGCCAATGAGGATCCGCAAGCACTGGTCAATGTTACTAAAAACAACCCGGTTGTGCAAGAGATGCTTGATTTGTTTCAAGGCAGCGTGATCGATATTCACCGTTGACCAAACAGTGCGGCAACATTGTTGAAGACCATTATTATTCCGGAAATTGTCAACAGGGAATAGACTCCGATTTTGAAGTGTTTCTCATTGACTTTATGATGCAAAAGATCGCCCAGCACCAATCCGCCAAACATAAACGGCAGAATGACGGCAAACATTTTGAGCAGTTCCAAGTTCCAAAATGAGTTATTGAAGCTCCATACTCCCAGACGACAACTGTTTAATAAGAGCCACAGCAAACTTAATGTTGCCCGGAAACTTCCTTTGTCCGGCATGGATTTTGCCGAATATATCACAATACATGGTCCGCCGCATCCGAATGCGCCTTGAAATATACCGCCGATGAAAAGCAGGATTTTCATCCATATATTGCGATTTTTTGTCAGCGTAATATTTGCCGCTTCCGTTTTAAATTGACACGTGAATCCATGAATTCCCACGATTCCCATAAAAATACCGAGCAAAATGCAAAGCTGTATTCCGGGAAGATATTCAAAAAGAAATAATCCCAAAGGCATTCCGGTACCGGCAAATATGGAAATGAATCCCAGTTCTTTCCAATTTATCTGCCTCCATGAGCGCAGAACAATGTAAAATGCCATCAGCCAGCCAAAAAGGCAGAGCAGATGAACCGAGTTATTTAATCCTAACGTCAAATTAAGAAACGGCAGAGCCATTACAGCTCCGCCGAATCCGGCAATGCCCTCCAACATGTGAGTGAACATTACCACTAATGCAGAAATAATCAAAAGGCGCATAAATTACAACAGCTTGAAACAGGCCGATTGGATTTCTACTGTGCATGGACGACCAGCTCCGTCACAAATCTTATTCGGCGTCATCTCTCTGGTAATTCCGTGAAGATATTCAGATTTGCTGCCGTCAATTTTGATCGTACCATCTTCATCAACGGTGACAACCGCACTTAAAGGATCTGTCCAAATCGCCTGATGATCAGCAAGATCATATTTTTCACACAATTCCTGCGGGAAAAGATCATGGGGCTGATTCAGCCAGTCAAAGCTGGCGGAGTTGACATCAAAATATGCAACATTATCCAGAATACGGATAAAATCCCGGTGATGATGACCATTGCAGGAAAGAATAACTTTTCTGCCATTGGCATTGGCTTTGCGGATGATTTCACGGATGCGGGGTTGATTGGCAGTACCTCCTCCACCATGTTTGTGGCGTTCCAGAGAAGCATGACTGAAAAGAATGCATTGTCCCGGAGCAGTGGCAATGGCATTTTCAAGGAACTCCATTTCTGCTTCCGGCATGGTTTCCCGGGTATGAGGGAAATCAAAGTAGTTGCGGTACTGGAAATGAGTTTCCCCGCCTTTGTGAGCGTAATAATTAGTATCCAGTGCAATAAAACGGAAACCTTTGACATCAAAGTAATAATACTCATGAGGCATATTGTAGACTTTGAGAACATCCCGGAGTTCAGCTCCGTCGGTATCATGGTTCCCCATTACGTGGTAGAGCTTTACAGAATATTTTTTTATGTCTTCAAAAATTTCGGTGAAGTTGCCGCAAGAGTGGTTGAAGTCACCAAGACTGACCGCAAAATCAACTTTTTCTTCTTCCGCACGTTTCATGATCGCGGCAAGCTTGTTGCGGGCATCCGTATAAAATACCCCGGGATAGTGATGAAGATCTGCAAAAACCAGAAATTTAACCTGACTCATCGTTTTTCCTGTTTTTTATTTTGTTTATTTTATTAGGAAATTGTCTCGCTTAATATAGCATTGCCGGATAACTTTATCAAGCATATCCGGCAATAATTGACTCATTATTTGTTTTCATCCGCGCAGGTTAAACGGAACCAATAAGTTGAACCGGGTTCCGCATTGACCGGAATTTCAGTGACATTGCGGTATACTTTGCCATTATAAAGATTGGTGACATCTGCTTTAAATGGCATCTTGAAGCTTGTTTTTCCGCCTTTCAGACAGTGAACCATCATGAAATTGCCATTGGTACTGCACTGGAAGCCGCATTGTCCGATATTATATGCTCCGGCTTGAGCAACCAAATGCTGAAAATAATCCGGAGTAAGGCCGCCGGCTTCACCAATATAAACGGCTTTCCAGTTTTGATGTTGCCGTTCAATGATTGCCGGTTCATTATTTGCAGCGAAACGGGCAAGGATTTTGTCTCCGGGGCAGGCAATGCCGTAAACTATCCGCATCGCATCATACCATGCCGGAGTTACTTGAGGATGAGGATCTTTTTTATTCATCCACGGCGACAGCACCGAAAAAGCCATTTCTTCTGCGGCAATCACATGGTGATTTGTCAAACGGCGGCTGGCAACAACCTCGATGGTACTGCCTTCTTTAGCACCGCCGAGTCTGCCGGTGCCGGAAAGGAAAATCAGCGTACGATTATTATTTTTCAGCTTGTTAAGAAATGCCAAACGCTTGTTGTCGATATGATACATTGAACTGAACACCAGCACTTTGAATGATTTTGCCAATTCCGGATTATCCATCAGATCATTCAGGCAATAACGCGCAAATGGCACACCGCTGACTCCGAGAAGATACATTTGCTGTTGAGTAAGCATGGTTATATCCATCATCCACTCCGGAGAAGGCAAATTCCGCAAAAACATCCCGTCGTCATCAATTACGAATGCAACATCCGGATGCCAATTTGATGGCGGCATAGCAAAAATCCGGTTGCCGATCTCTGCGGTTTGCCTGATGTCTTCAAGTATTTGCTGATGATTGAACCATCCCGGAGCCATATCAAGATACCAGAAGCCCATATCCATGGCAAACATTGCTCCGGCAAGTTTACGGTTTGCCGCCTGCCACATGGGGAAATCGATCATCAATCCCCAGGAAATGCTCATGATTTCCTTTTCCCAACTCGGAGCAGCATTCCAAGTACGGATGTCAAATTCATTGGTGTACAATTTGCCATGCCGATGGAATGAATCCAACGGAAGCGGCTGAATACTGGGGGATGACGGCGGACGGAAATTATATGGTGATTGAGCCACCAGAATATCAAATTTCTGATTGGTCAGAAAATCATAAATATCCAGCGATGCTCCCGGTCCGCCGGTATACGCCCCCATGCACCAGCGCATGGTGAAAACATCTTTGCCGAAAAGTTTTCTTGCATATTCTCCGATCTGATCAGCCATTCGCCATCCGGCAGTTTTGCTGAAGTGAAAAAAGTCAATATATTGCCGTTCATTTTCCGGATCAAGACAATCATCACTGCCTGTGAAATATGGTGCTTGGGCATTTTCAAAAGTTACACTGTTATCGCACCATGCCGCACGCAAATTTTCCACAGTGCTGTATTTCTTACGCAGATATTTGCGGAATGCCCGCAATGCCGGTTGACTGTAATCAAAGTGAGTGGTGACCATCTGTCCGTCATGCCCCCCGCCCATGTGAATACCGACAATGAATTTTGATAATCCGGTTCGTTTCAGTTCGGCAATGATTTTGGCGATCTGTTCCTTATACTGCTGTATAAGAACTTCTGAATGATAAGACGCCCATGGATATCTGGTCGCCGATGGAGTCGTATTCAGATTTTCGGAAATATGGATGCCGCTGCCTATAACCGGTTTGCCGGTTCGCCCGATCCAAATCTCATCCGGATACTCTTCGGTAAAAGCAGCATAAGGATGTAATCCGATGGAAAGAATTATTTTGGCATTGGGATTCAAACGCAATGTGTTTCTGATTTGCTGGATCGCTCCGTCAATATTCAACTGATCTTTGCCGGTCCAACACCCGCGATATGTTTCCGCCGGACGCCCCTGACCGAGCCGCAGGGAAACTTTGCACAAGTTGACATTGATCGCACCGAAGTCCCCGGCATTGGAATAACTTTTTCCAAGCACGAAGCCACCATATTGACCATCGATGATCGGGACAGTGATTTTTCCGTCGATCAACATTCTTGATTTGCCATTGACCGTCACGACTTTGCCGGCGTGATCTGGTTCAGCGGCAATGATCCGGTCAAGTTCTGCTTCTGAAATCATTTCCGGAGTGCGGTCAACCGGTTGACGCCGATTGAAAAATGTATTCCAATTTTGTGCAGAAATATTATCATCTTCCACATAAAAATCATCCCAGATCGCCTCGCTCGGCGCACCGGCAATAATAAGGATCGGCTCAAAATATTTTACATTGTCTTCCGCTTTGCGTTGAGTGAACTTGCGCTCCCAGGTGTTGAATGGAGTTGCAATTATCTCCTGCAAACGATCTCCGCCGAGAATTCCGGGATAAAAACTGAAAAGTTTGAAATCCTGTTGCCCGGGGATCTGTAAACGCAACATTGCCCGTGAGTAAAGCGCATAATTCCGAATCCCCCGGTAGAAACAGTTGAATTGAAGTTTGTCACCTTTGCTGACAGCTATCTGTTTCTTGAACCGGATAACGATATATCCCTGTGCATTGTTTTTTACTGTTTTCAACGCATGAGCTTCTGAACGGCCGCCGATATTTACGATTTCGACTTTTCCCTTGGCCCCTCCGCAAAACTCAACGGTAAAAGGTGTTTCTCCATTGTCTTTGAATGTCTCATGCCAAAGAGCATTATCAAACGATGCCGAACTGTAACGAGCAGGGTTTGCACTGCTCCACGCTTCACCTGCAGATAGATTAGTAGCAATGCAAACAGAAACGATCCACAACAATAATTTTCTCATAACAGCCCTCTTATTTCAACGGTGAATTTTCTGCTGCCAAACTGCGAAGCAATTCCCACGCAATCAGAGTGTTGCCTGCCGGGGTAAGATGAACACCGCCTTTATCAAAAAGGGCAGGGCGGTTTGCCGCATTTTGCGTCGGGGTGTGAAGATCGATATAGAAACAGTCGGTTTCTTTGGCAACTTTCTGCAGCATTGCCAGAAATGGAGTAACGTGTTCCGGTAAACCAAAGATATGCCCGGCATGTCCCCATTTTACCATATTTTCTGCCACGGTGCGGCTTTTTGTTACATCGCTGGCAACCGGAGAAACCAATATGATCTTTGCATTCGGACTTTCACGCTTGATTCTTGCAATAACTCTGCGATATGATGCTTCTGCATCAGTCAATGAAACAGCTGGAGTTGCATATTTGTTTCTGGAACTGGCGACGGTGTCGTTATGTCCGAGAAAAATGAATACAAGATCATACTTCCGGGCAAAAATATTCCGGTAATCACTCAAACGCCACACATCAGTTTTGCCATATTTCCAATTGAGTCGTTCTTCCACTCTGGTAATAAAATCACCGGCGATAGCTGAATTGCGCAAAGTCACCTTGCCGGGATTATGTTTATTCAACCAAAACACCAGTTTGTCAATGTGGTTCCCGCCGCGGTGAAGATCGCTCAAACTATCACCCAAAACAAGAATATTCAATGGATTATTCAAACTGATCGATGAGGATGTTTCTTCCCAGCGGGCATATTCTTCCGGAGGCAATATTTCAACGATGCAGAAAGCCTGTTTGCCCTCTACAGCAGCAACAACTGCAACTTCCCCTGCCGGGAATTGTGCAGCACCGTTATAAACGACAGTACCATCGGCACCAACCCCGGCAGAGGTGTGGATCGGCAATTGTTTGCGATTTGCCGAAATTGCAAAAAAGTTCACCTTGGCATTGCTGCCGGTCATCCGGAAAGTCAACTCCGGCAATGCGGAACCGGCAGGAATTACGATATGAGAGGAAACCGGAGTTATCGTAATATTTCGCGGTCTGATGTGAGTAAATGCCGCATCGTCAATATATGCAACGGCATCTTTGCCGTGTAACTCAAAGATCGGTGCGATTCTTTCTGCAAATTTTTCAGACAAATCAACGATATATTCGACTTTTTGCCATTTGTCAGTAAGTTGAACTTTGTCACCATAAACAAATTTCATCGTTTCCCCGCCTTTTCCGTTGCGGCCGTAAAGCAAGGCTCCGGCACAAAATTTTCCGGTTCCCTTAACATAAAATGAAATACTGATTTTTTGTCCGCTCAAATATTTATGAGTAATACCGAAAATAGTTCCTCTGGCAAAAAACTGTCCGCGTTTTTCGGTAGTTTTCACCTCAATCGAGCCATTGCCTCTGCGGGCATTGCCGGTGACAAATTTGATTTTTCCAGCCCAATATCCCGGCGTACTCCATCCTCCGGTATTCCGGTCAAAATTAAAAGAATAATCCCGGGTCACCGGATTGGCAAACAGCAAGCTGAATGTTATGCTTGCAAACACGATCAACATAAATTTAACTTTTTTCATATTTCACCTTTCTTTCAGTTGATTGTTTTATTCCACTTCAGTTAATTCAAACCAATAGGTCGAACCTGCTTCAGCTTTAACAGTGATTTCTGTCACACCTTGATAAACGGCACCATTAACGAGATTTTTTACATTTGCCTTAAAAGGCATCTTAAATGTTTTTTTTCCGTTTTTTATGCAATGGACCATCATAAAATTACCATTAGTTTCGCATTGAAAACCGCTTTCTGTCAAACAATATGCTCCGGCAGCTGTTGCCAGTGTATTGAAATATTCAGGAGATAAACCACTTGCTTCGCCAATGTATACGGCTTTCCAATCGGCATATTGATGCTCTAATACAGCAGGCTCCCCATTGACTGAAAATCTGGCAAGAACTTTATCGCCTGGCTTTGCAACAGCGCTGACCAATGGTATTGATTCATACCAGAATGATTTTGCCTCCGGATGTCTTTCGCCCCTGATCATCCAGTATGAACTCATAATGTCTGTTACTCCCGGCTCTGCAATCACATGGTGATTGCGTTGACGGCGAATGTTGTCAGTTAATTGGAATCCGGTTGATTCCACACCGCCCAGCCGCCCGGTGCCGGAAAGAAAAATCAGTGTTCGGTTATCGCTCTGCAAAGTTTTGAGTAACATACTGCGTTTTTCATCTATATTATACATTGCCGCAAAAACAATAACCTTAAAAGATTTTGCCAGTTCCGGGTCCTTAATGAAATCATCCAGAGTGTAAAAGGCAAAAGGCACTGCAGAATATCCCAGCAAATTGAGTTGATATTGCGAAATGCCGGTAACATCAAACATATATGGTGAAGCGAGCAGATTGCGGAGAAACATCCCTTGTCCATCAATAACAAATGCTGCATCCGGATGCCATGATGAAACTGGTTTCTGAATCAACTGCTGTGCCGTAATATTAACATTCTTTATATCACCAATTATCTGTTCATTATCATATCTTCCCGGGGCCATATCCAAATACCACATACCCATGTCATGTGCCAACATTGAGCCGGTCAATTTACGGTGTCCGGCCAACCACATCGGATAATCAAGCATAATTCCCCAGGTGTAGGACATTATCTCTTTTTCGTATCCGGCAGCAGCATTCCATGTGCGGATATCAAACTCGTTGATAAACAATTTTCCATTTTTATGAAATGATGCCAATGGCAAAAATGAGGTACAGGCCATTGCCGGCGGACGGCTTCCGTAATTGGCTTGCGCAGCAAGACAATCAAAATTCTGATTGTGCAGAAAATCGCCGATATCCAGGGATGTGCCGGGGGTACCGGAGAATGGACTCATACAGTAGCGGACGGTGAATACATCTTTGCCGGCAAGTGTTCTGGCATATTCAGCAATCTCATCAGCGACTCTCCAACCGGATAATTTATTAAAGCGGAACAGGTCAATTTCTCTTTGTTCGGTTTCCGGATCGAAACAATCTCCCACACTGTCAATGATCGGCATTTGAACTGTTTCAAAAGTAACCTTTTCATCCCGCCAAGCCCTGCGCAGAGCTTCAACAGTACCATATTCCCGGCGCAAAAAATCCCTGAATGCAACTTGTGCCGGCTTACTGTAATCCAAATGCGGAGAAACCATCTGGGTGTCATGACCGCCACAAATCATAATTCCTACAACAAACTTGAGCAATCCGGCTTTCCGCAGCTCTGAAATAATATAAGCGATCTGCTTTTTATATTCATTTTGTAAAATTTTTGAATGATACGATGGCCACGGATAGCGATTTTCCGTTTGAACAGCATTCAAAGATTCCGCAATATGAATTCCGTTGCCAAGCACGGGTTTACCGTTTTTGCCGATCCACGTTTCCGAAGGATAATCTTTGCAAAAATCTGCGTATGCGAACAAACTTATTTCCAAAATAAATTTAGCCTGTGGAGCAAGCCGCAGAGCATTGCGGAAATGCTCGATCGCACCGGATAGATCTATTTGATCCTTACCTGTCCAACACCCCCGGTATCCGGTGATGGAAAACGGGCGTCCCTGACCGAGGCGGATGCCGATTTTTGAAAGAGAGACACCTGCCGTGAGGAAATCTTTCATGTTAGAATAATTCGCCCCCCGGAGAAAGTGATCAAAAGGCGAGTTTATCAATGGAAAAACTACTTTCCCATCGATCAGCATACGACTTCTTCCATCGATCATAACGATTTTACCGGTGTGATCTTTTTCAGAAGCAATGATGTTGTTCAATTCGTCATTTGAAATCATTTGCCCCATCCGGTTGACGGGGGTATATGGCTTTTGAATTGTTTGCCAATTGCGTTTGGCATCTGCTTCAAATTCGATATAAAAATCATCCCAAATCGATGTGGAAGCGGCTCCGCCGATGGCGAGGATCGGTTCCAGCAAATCAATGTCTCCGGCAATCTTGCGCTGCGTGAATTTGTGTTCCCACGTTTCAGGAGCGGTCAGTAATATTTTGTGTATTTTCCGGCTGCCGTCAATTCCAGGAAAAAAACTTTGGTATGCAAAACTTTTTTCTCCCGGACTCCACAACCTCAAATATGCTACCGAATACGGGGTGCTGCCGTCAATTCCCCGGTAGAATACATTGAATTGGATGCGGTCTCCTTTTTTTATCGGGATTTTCTGATTGAACCGGACAACAATAAATCCTTCATTGTTGGTCTTTACGATTCGCAATGCTCTTTTTTCAGAACGACCGCCGGAGTCAATCAACTCGACAGTACCCTTTGCCCCATCCAAATATTCGACGGTAAAAGGCTGTTGATCGTTGGCAAATGTTTCAAACCATATTGCATGATCGGTAGAAAATGCACTGTAACGCGCAGGGTTGGCATTGCTCCAGGCTTCTGCGCCGTGAAGTGCCAGCGTCCACAGAATTGTTGCCGCGACAGCTGCCCAAAATTTTGATCGCATAAAAAACTCCTTATGATTATTTGGTTGTTTTTTGCAAATTAAACCAGCGGGTACTTGCTGTTTCGGTGTCTACCGTAATTTTGACGTTCTGCAACTGCCGGTTGTTCATTGTAAGCATAGCGGGCAACTATTTTATCTTCCGGTTTGGTATCGGGATAAATTATGCCTTGAGGATCATACCATGCAACTGTAAAAAGAATATGTTTCATCGATAATTGCTCCGAGTGTCGGCACACCCCACCTTATCCCTGCTGTTTCACTGTATTTGATTGTCTAAAACTCGTATCAGTTAAAAAGTTTTGCGCCATTCCAACGGGTACTGGAGTTGTAGGGATATTCCGGAGTAATGCTGTCAACATGTCCATCAAGAAAAGTTCCATTCATGCGGTTTGAGTGACGGGGTGCAAATCCGGCATCGGTAAATTCTTTCTCATTAGCATAAGCGTTCCATGCTCCAAAATAATAAGGACGCTTACTTGCGGAAGGATTCCCCTGAAAGTCAATGAAAGCGGCAATAGAAGATGGCGCAGAAAGCTGATTTATTTTTGCGGTAGGATACCACATGCCTGAATTGAGTCCAAATACAGCAGTCGCTCCATTATACTGGGCATTTTTAGTTGTAGCGTTTGCGACATAAGAAATTTTGTATCCCCAGCGGTAATTCATCCTGTCAACGGTATGAGAAGGACAAAGCAATAAGTCTATTGTCCACGCCGTACTTTCATCTGCTCGTGCATCTTCAGAACCTTTGGTCGAAAATCCCGCATAAGGAGCTAAATCCAAAAACCATGAAGTGTAGTGACCAGTAGTATTCCATATCGTAAACGGGTTATAGTCTTCATTTTCGCCCTGATAGGCATTCAATGCTGTTCCCAATTGTTTTAAATTTGAAACGCAACTGGCTGCTCTGCCGCGTTCACGGGCGGAGTTGAGGGCAGGGAGCAATATTGCCGCCAAAATAGCGATGATGGCAATGACCACCAGCAATTCAATAAGGGTGAAGCCCATGGGCTTTCTGTTGTCTGCACAACAGAAACATTTATCGTTTGACAATTTTTTCATCTCTTTATCCTCCTTTTATTTTTGAAAGGGATGATTATTGATATCGCGCAAAAAAACATCAAGTTGCAACGTTTCTTCAAATGGATCGCTTTTTCCCATTTCCCGAATAATTATTTCAATCGATTTATCTATCGGATGCGCTGCAGAGGCAATCGGGGAAGCATTGAATCTGACCGCATCTGTGTTGTTAAATCCGGAAAGAAAAATATCTTTGCCGATGATTAAGTTGTGTTGTTGACACCAGTAAGCTCCTCCCATGGCAAAAAGGTCTGTAAAATAGGCAATCGCTTTGGGCTTACGTTTTCCTGAAAACGCCATTTCGGTACCAATATATCCTAACTCAAAGGCTTTGGCTTCAAAATCTTTTTCATCCCATTCGAGCGACTGCGTGAAAATAACATTATTTTTGATGACATCATCGACCGTCTGATCATCAATAAATTGTTTCAATGCTTCAAAACGGGCCGATGACATGTTTTGTTCTCCGGGTAGAATCAATAATGGATTTTCTCCGCTTTGTTCTTTTAAGAATGATAACAATTTTAAAGATGCAGTAACGGAATCGGCTTTCAAATTTCTGCTGAAAAGAGAATTCCAACCGATAAAAGTACGCTGACTTTTGCTCAATTCGGATTCGATTTCGACATGACCGAATGGTGTTCCGAGGAAAACAAAACACTCTGCACCGCGGGTAATCAACTCCCGTATCTGCCGGATATTTTCTCCTGCATCTGCCGTCATATTCTTGAAATATGTGGAAAATCCCATCAGATTCATTTGACGGATCAGTTTCAACAACATTTTTTTGATGTGTTCCTCACTGTCGATCTGACGCATTGCAGATACTATGGCAACAGTGTGTGTGGAGTGCCCATGCATCAATTTATAACCGAAATTGACCTGATATCCCAATTTGCGGGCGATATTCTGAATATGTTCCCTTTTTTGAGGCGAAACCCGGCAATTGGTCTTGTTGTTCAAGACCGCCGATACAGCCTGATAGGAAACCCCTGCTTCAGCGGCAATGCTTTTTATAGTAACCGGCATACATACCTCACACCTTCTGGCTCTTGATTGAATGATTCAATCATAAATATAGTCAAGATTTTAAAAAAAGCAATAGCACATATAAAAATTTTTCGTTTTTTTTGTGAAAATTCCGCTGCTCCGGAGGATAATGTTGGTGCAGGGCAGGGCGGATCAATATTTTTCTGCAAAACGAAGATAATGTTGACCATATTAACTTGCATAAAAGAGTAAATAAGGGTATATTAACAAAAAATATTAATAATGAAAGGATTTTTTTATGAAACGCAAAGTTGCTGTATTTGGAGCCACAGGAGAGATCGGCGGCAGAATTGCATATCTCGCAGCCCAGGCTGGACACGAAGTGACCGCTGTCACCAGAGGCAATCGCAAGTTTGAACATGATCCGGCTGGCATCCGCTTTGTTACCGGAGATAAATGCGATGAAACGTTCCTCGCTCAATTGGCAGAGGAAAACGATTTTGATGTTATTATTGACAGCGTCCCGCGGTATGTATCTGTAGATCTTTATGAAAAATATTTTCCTGATGTTGAGAATATATTTTTCTGCAGTTCGACCGGAACATTCGTTCCGCTTCAGTATTTCCCAGCCGATGAGAACCACCCGTGGAAAGAAGAAACACCATTCAATTTCTACAGCCAATGCCAACGGGACCAATATGCGCTGGAAAGATTTGCCGCCGGAAAATTTCCGGTCACGATTTTCAGACCGACAAATATTATCGGGGAAGGGCGGGTCCCTCTGGAATTATGGGGCGGGAGAAATATTGAGTTTTTCCGCAAACTGAAAGCCGGGGAACCAATTACCATTGCGCCGTGTGAAGATATTATGGTTCAGTCCGGATACAATTGGGATCTTGCCTCGGCTTTTGTTCTTGCGCTCGACCATCCTGAAGAGGTGAGGGGAGAGATTTTTATTATTTCCTGCAAAAAAGCCATAACTCTGGGAACTTATCTGAAGACAGCCCGGGAATATTTCAACAGCCGTTCAGAAATATCTTACTGTCCGGCAGAAAAGCTGGTTGAAATCTATCCGCAGATAACGATGCGTTTCGGTATGGAATTCCTGCTTTGTCACATGAATCTGGATATTTCCAAGGCTGAACGTATACTCGGTTACAACCCCACCAAGACGACAGAAGAAGGTTTGATCGCCGCATTGCGCTGGTGCGAAGAATCCGGACTGCTGTAAAATCTTAAATTGCAAATGCGCTCTTTTATCCGGGAGCGCATTTTTTTGTTCTTATTTCTCTTATCTGTTTGGGCACATTGCCTGCAAACTAAAAAAGATAAAAAATCAGGAATCTCTCTCTTTTTTTATTGTTTATTAATGTCGCATAATGTACGTTATGTTAAGTTGAATATCGGCAAGTGTGCATGTGCATGCTTTGTAACATCTTTATTATAAAGTTATTGTGAATGTTGAAAGAGAGGTTGTTAATAACTTGATAATAATTGTCAACAAATCATGGCACTATTTTTTTTGTTCATTGGAAAAATATGGATATTTTTTTTCTTTTTACGATTGATTTTTATTCTATTGCGTTTTATATTTAGAACGTGCCATCCATTATGACTTTCATACATTATAATAAAGGAGAAAATTGAAATGAAAGTTTTTTTTGTATTTTCCGGGCAGGGAGCGCAATTCCCGGGAATGGGCAGAGATTTGGCGGAAAATTCAGCCGCAGCCAAAGCTGTCTTTGATGCCGCTGACAATGCATTGGGGTACAGCATCAGCGATATTATTTTCAATGGCCCTGAAGATAAATTGACTCAAACCATCTATTGCCAGCCGGCTATTTATACTGTAAGCTGCGCAGCACTGGAAGTATTTAAAGAGAAATTTGCTGACATTACCCCCCTCGCCTGTGCCGGTCTCAGTCTTGGCGAATACGGCGCCCTTTACGCCGCAGGAGCTTTTGATTTTGTTACCGGTTTGAAACTGCTTGCCAAACGGGCTGAATTGATGGATGCCGCATGCCTGGCTACCAATGGCTCCATGGCATCGGTAATCAATGGCGATCCGGCTGTGATTAAAGAAATTTGCGGTAATTGCGGAGTGGATGTTGCCAACTTCAACAGTCCGGGGCAGATTGTCATATCAGGAGAAAAAGAGCTGCTGGGCAAGGCTGTTGAGGCTCTTAAAGCTGCCGGTATCCGCAAGGTGATCATGCTCAATGTCGCCGGGGCGTTCCACTCCAGATTGATGAAATCCGCCGGAGATGCATTGGTTCCGGTGCTTGAAAATACTCAATTCGCCCTGCCCCGGATTCCGGTGTATCATAACTTTACGGCTGCTCCGGCAAAGGATGTTGCAGAATTGCGCTGCAATCTGGCTTCACAGGTTGCCGGTTCTGTCCGCTGGGAAGAATGCGTGCGGGAAATGGCAGCCATCGGTGCCGATACCATGATTGAATTCGGTCCCGGAAATGTGCTGACCAAACTGTGCAGCAGAACTCTGCCTGAAATCAATACATTTAACATAAATTCTGCAGAAAGCATCAACGTTTTTTAACAAAGGGAGTAAAAAATTATGGCTGAATTCAATTTTAAAAAACTTTCGCTTCTTGTTCTGGGCGGATCTCTGGTAGTTGCCGGCGGCGTTGTCGGCGCCTCTGCTTTGCTCCGTTCCCCCGCAATCAATCTCAAAAGTGATACCACAACTACCAATACAGTTGCCACTGAAAAAACTATCACAGTAAAAGGCGTTGCCGAAAAAGAGATCATTTCTGACATGGGTTCAATGGATATTTACATCTATTTCAATGCCAAAAACAAAGAGACCGGAATTACAGATGGTTACAAGCAGATTAAGGAAAATTATGCCGCAATGCTTGATCAGCTGAAAAAAATCGGCCTTTCTGAAAAAGATCTGGAAAATATCCGGATCGATTATGAACAGGTAGATAAATATATCTCTGTAAAAGAGGGTGATAAAACTATCTCTAAAAGTGAATTTCAGCATTATCGTTTTTCCTGCCGATGCCGCATTGTTTCCTCTGATGTAAAGGCTGTGGAAAAAGCATCTGTCGAACTTTACAATCTGATCGAGAATGGTATTGAAATCACTCTCGGCAATCCGCAATTCTTTGTCAATGATCTGGAACAGTACAAGCTGGAACTGGTGGATTCTGCTACTGCATCAGCTTATCAGCGCGCGGAAACCCTCGCCAGTAAATCAGGCGCCCAACTCGGACCGTTGCTCACTGCCCGTCAGGGAGTTATCCAGATTACCCGTACTGCATCAAATGAAACCAGTGATTATGGTGTTTATGATACGACATCAATCAAGAAAGTAATGCGTCTTGTGGTCACTTCTGAATTCTCTCTGAAAAAATGATAAAAGCTTATTTTTTCGACTTTGATGGCACTTTGAGTGATACCGGGCCGGATATCCGGCTCGGTTGGCTTTCTGCCATCAGACAGCTCGGTTTGCCGGAAGATAATTTCGACAATGTTTTCCGGGTCGGACCTCCCATCCAGGAGACTGCTGCGATGTTGTTTCCCGACTTGTCTCCTGCAGAATTAAAAAATCTCCTGGAAACTTATAAACATTTCTATGATGATGCTCCATCATATAGTGCCCTGCCCTATCCCGGCATAACCAATATGCTGGAAAAACTCAATAAAGACGGCAAACAAATATACATTGTTACCAATAAACGTTATAAACCGTTGTGGCGTCTGATGGAGAAATTTGATTTTTTCCGCTATTGCCACGGCATTTACTCCCCCGATCTGCTGGATAAGAATAATCATATAAAGAAACCGGATTTGCTGGCACTTGCTGTAAAAATTTCCGGCACAACGGCAGATCAGGCGTTGATGGTCGGAGATACGGAGCTTGATATTTTTGCCGGAAAAGCAAATGACGTTCTTACATGTGCAGTTACATGGGGATATGGTTCTGAAGAGTTGCTCTGTTCTGCAAAACCTGATTTTATCATAAATGATCCGGCTCAATTGCCGTAATTCCCCCACTTTTTTTGCTGACAACCGGATATTACCCCCGGAGCGTGAACAAAAAAGCAACAGAATTAACGATAGCATGCAATAAGATCGATGCCCAGAGATTTTTGCGGAAAAGAAATATCAAATTGAACATCAAGCCCATGATGAACAGGGAAACAAAACCTTTCACAAAAAAATGAACGGCAGAAAATATCAATGAGGTGGCGATTACAGCAAGCCACGCCGGACAGATATTGCGGAATCCACCATAAATGATCCGGCGGAACTGTACCTCTTCAACAATCGGGGTCAATATGCACATACAGATAAACAGTACCGGGACAATGCTTCCGCTGGAATTTTCCACTTCATTGAGCGCCTCCTGTTGTTGAGCGGTTTCTATTCCGTAATGCTCCAGGAGAGCTTCCCAGTATGGTGAAAGTAAAATAATCAATGACATCATCAAAATGTACGCAAACACAGTCCAGCAGATGTCTCTGATGGAGAGTTTTTTCATTCCCAATTGAACCGGCGTGCCGATACATGCCAACAGAGCTGCCAGCATGGGAACCAAACTCAAATACAAAGGAGATAAACCGGCAATGGCAAGTATCCCCGGCAGTATAAGCAGGCAGAAAAAAATCCATATTGCCCGTACCGGAGCAAGAAACAGATTATCTCCCCAAGGTTCACTTTCAAATATCAAGGCAAATTTCCCTTTCTGTTTCATTCAAATGGCGGATGAAAATTTTACCGGCATCTTCCGGTATCACATCCCCTACCCTTTCCGGCCATTCAACCAGAGCAAAAGCTTTCGGGTCATTGAAAAATTCATCCACGCCGAATGCCAAACCGGATTCTGCGGATGAAATACGGTACAGATCCAAATGATAAAGCCGTTTTCCTTCCGGCAGAGAGTACTCCTGGGCGATCGTATATGTGGGACTTGAAACAGCCTCTTCAACCCCGAGACCACGGGCAAATCCGCGGGCAAACACTGTTTTGCCTGCACCAAGATCGCCATTGAGAGTCAATACGACTCCGGGCTGCAGAGAGGATGCCAGATCAAATGCGATCTTTTCGGTTTCCGCTTCCGAATGAGAAATGATTTTTTTCATAAAAAGTCCATCTGTTAGCAAAAATACATTTACTGAATATAGCCCTGTTTTTACTTATTTGCAAGTCAAACGATTGAAAAAAATAGATTTTGGTGTTATATTATACCAGATACCGGAGGTTTTTATATATGGTATCGCATCTGTTTTTGATTTGCTCTTGAAATATAGTGGAAGGTGATCAGATGAGTGCAGTTTCAGGCATCGTAAATACTCATGGCATCCAGTTTTTTGATATTGCAGAAAAAATGGCATCTGCCCTGAAGCATCGGGGGGAATGTTATCATGTGTTTGATGACCGGAACGTATGTTTGGCGTATAATTTCCGGGAATGCGATACACCGGAAGATGTTCAGCCTTTCCAATATGACCAGGCGAGCAAAAAAGTACTGATGTTTTCCGGAAACATTTACAATGCTTCGCAGCTGCAGACAAAACTTGCTGCCAACGAGCATGTATTCAAAACCGGCAGCAAAGCAGAACTGCTCTTTCATCTCTACGAAAGTTACGGCAGTGAATGTGTAAATCAACTTGATGGTTCTTTTGTTTTTGTCATCTATGATTTTGAAAAAAATAAAATAATTATCGGCAGAGATCGGCTCGGGCAGAAACCATTGCACTATTTTATGCATGGTGACAGCCTCGTTTTTTCAACGGAGCTTGCAGCTCTCCAGGAGCATCCGGGATTTCCATGGCAGCTTGACAATGAATCTTTGAGCAATTTTCTTTCTCTGCAATATGTTCCCGGACCGGATTCGATATACCGCAATGTGCGCAAACTTCCTCCCGGGCACATCATGGAAATGAATCTTGAAAACAACAATATTTCCATCCGCTGTTATTGGCAGGCTGATTTTTCCATAAAAAACAGTTCTCTCAATATGGATTCTGCAACAGCAAAATTGCGGACTCTGGTGGAAAAGGCTGTGGAAAAAAGATTGGATACAAAACAGCCGCTCGGGACATTTCTTTCCGGTGGAATTGATTCATGTATCGTTACCGGTATTGCTGCAAAGTTGCTTTATCCTGCTCCGTGTGATACCTTTACTGCGGCATTTTCCACTTCTGCATATGATGAACGGGAGGCTGCAAAAATATCTGCTGAAATCATAAACCGTGTTTCCGGCGGTAATTTGCAATATCACGAGCGGGAAATAAATGCTGATGATTTTGACATTGCAGAAAAATTATCCCGTCATTTTTGCGAACCTTTCGGAGATGCATCCGCGATCCCCTTTTATTTATTGGGGAAATTTGCCCAAGAGAGTATTTCTGTTGCTCTCTGCGGGGATGGTGCCGATGAAATTTTTGCCGGATACGAGCGTTATCTGGCGATGCGTTATGCTGAAAAAGTTTACTGGATGCCGCAGCAGGCACGGCAGATACTTTTCGGTTCGGCGGCATTCCTTTTGCCGGAACATGGAGAAAGAAGTAAAACCGGCAGAATCAAACGGCTGTTGAAGTTTTTTGCCTCTCCTGAAAAAGTCGGTTATTTCAATCTGCTTGACCGTTGTCCGGCTGGAATCAAAAAAGAACTTTTCGGCCCCCGACTGGCAGATGTGCGGAATTATGATTCTTCCCAGTGCTTCACCTCGCTGGCATGGGAATTGATTGCCCGTGATCGTGTGGAAAAATTGGAGGAATTGGATTTACTCACCTATTTGCCGGGAGATATTCTGCCCAAAGCGGACATTGCTTCTCAAGCCAATACACTGGAATTGCGTTCTCCGTTTCTTGATACTGCGGTTGTTGAATTTGCCTCCCGCCTGCCAATGAGTTACAAGCTTTCTGCAAAACGCAGAAAGTATATCCTTTGCGCTGCATTTCCGGAGTTTATTACCGGCGAAGTGTTGGCGCGTCCAAAACGCGGTTTCGGTTTCCCGATGGCTCATTGGTTGCGGGATACATGGAAAGAAAAAGCTTATAACAAACTTTTCAACTCCCGGTTGACATCAGACGGTTTTATCCGGCAGGAGAGTTTGAAAAAATATTGGCAGCTCCACCAGGATGGACGGGACTTCAGTTACCTGCTCTGGGATTTGATCGTGCTGGCGTTTTTCCTCGACCGGCAACCCTGATTATAAACCATCTACTCCGGGCTTTTCACTGTCAACTTTTCCCATATTGAAAAAAGTGTTTTCCAATACCTCTTCCGGATAATCAGGATAAGACTCTTTGCAGGGAATTTCTTCCCGGGAAAGCATTTTGACATGTCCATCAAGAAAAGCAGCGGATGACAATTGGTTGTGCCGGAAAAAAGTGGCACGATTCTTACCGTAACTGCTCCCGGTTTGATGGATATGCTCCGGATTTTCAGCACCGCAATAGTAGCACAGATGACCGGTGTTTTCCACCAGCATACCGGTGCGGGACGGTGAAGAAAAAGTTCCGGTTTTTATACCCTTTCCAACACCGTAAGATGCGATCAGATAGTTTAATCCGTAATTGGTTGTGATATCCGCGGAGACTGTTTCTGATGGACAGAATAAAACATCGACCGGCTCAACCGAGGCATTGGCACGGTGCAGATACATTTCCACCATACCATTCAACCACTCTTTGGGCGAAACGACTCCGGCTCCGCCAAGGTTATCCATGCTCGGCAGATAATCATCGTGATCGTCTGCATAAAAACGGTAAATTTGTGACAATTGTTTTTCATTGGAAATACAGCTTGCCCCCCTGCCCAGCTCCCGGGCCGAATTGAGTGCGGGAAGCAAAATTGCTGCCAATATCGCAATGACAGCGATTACGACCAGCAATTCTATTAAAGTGAATGCGCTCTTGGGGAGAGGGGAAAAACTTCTTTTCACGGGAAAAGAGGTTTTTCCCCTCTCCCCAAACCCCACTCCCCTTTTCAAGAAAAGCGGAACTTTTTGTGATGATAAATCCGAGCCCCAGCGAAGCGACTCGTCACGGCGTAGTGAAACGAAGACGGAAGGGCGAGTTTTTTCGCAACCCGCCGAGCGGGCGGGAAAAGAAAGTTTTCGCTCGCCGCTGCGCCCGCTTTCGCATTCAAAGAAAAGCGG
>JAZSIZ010000044.1:0-6750 GCA_045534015.1 Victivallaceae bacterium
GGCTAAAGCCAAGACGGCGTAGTTGAACCATTCGGGATACGCGATAAACCTTTAGGGAGCGAGTCCGCTCCGCGCTCGCCGAAAAACTCGGCATTAAAAATGTGATGCAGATTCCGAAAATCGAGAAGATCGTCATCTCCACCGGTATCGGATCTGACAAAGAGCGTGACGCTTTTGCCGAAGCGCAGAAGCACATTGCCGCTATGACCGGTCAGAAACCGATCGTCTGCAAAGCGCGCAAAAACGTCTCCAACTTTAAGTTGCGTGTCGGCATGCCCGTCGGTGTAATGGTCACCCTGCGCGGCAACCGCATGTATGAGTTCCTGGATCGTTTCGTCCACAACGCCCTGCCGCGTGTGCGTGACTTCCGTGGTATTCCCAAAACCGGTTTTGACGGTGTTGGTAACTACAACATGGGTATTCAGGATGTGTCCGTTTTCACAGAAGTCGATGCTGACAAACTGAAATATCCTCTCGGTGTCAACATTGCTATCGTCACCACTGCCAAAGATGACGAGGGTGCCCGCGAACTTCTGAAAATGATGGAAGTTCCGTTCGCGGAATAATATAAGGGGTAGAACAAAATGGCTAAACTCAGTTTGATTGTCAAGGCGAACCGCCCCAACAAGTTCCCCGTCCGGAACTACACCCGCTGCAAAGCGTGCGGTCGTCCGCGTGCCTATATCGGTAAATTTCAGCTTTGCCGTATCTGCTTCCGTGAAATGGCCTCCAAAGGTCAGATCCCGGGCGTGACCAAAGCGAGTTGGTAAGTAATTTGGTGAAAGGAAAAAAATTATGAGTATGCAAGATCCGATCGCCGATATGCTGACCCGGATTCGCAATGCTGCGGCAGCCGGTCTGGAAAAAGTGGCGATTCCGCTTTCCAAAGAGAAAAAAGCGGTTGCTGAAGTTTTGAAAGAAGAAGGTTACCTCAGCAGCGTCAGCATCGAGGGCGAAGGTGTCAAAAGCCAGATCGTCGTTGTGCTGAAATATGCTGGTGCCAAAGCGGTTATCGAGGGTATCGAACGCGTCAGCAAATCTTCCTGCCGTGTACATTGCGGCAGCCGTGAGATTCCGCGTGTCCGCAATGGTCTTGGTATTGTCGTTCTCTCCACCCCCAAGGGTATTATGAGCGGTCGTAAAGCGGCTCAGGAGAACGTCGGCGGTGAAATCATCTGCCGTGTTTGGTAATTCTAACGTGGGAAAATAATATCATGTCCCGTATTGGTAAAAAACCTATTGACATTCCTGCCGGCGTCAAAGTGACGTTTGCTGACGGCAATGTCGTGGTCGAGGGCAAAGAAAAACTCTCGATGGCGATGCCGCCGCATGTCACTGCCGAAGTGAAAGAGAATCAGGTTCTGGTCAGTGCGGCCGATGAAAGCCGTAAAGCGAATGCTATGCACGGTTTGGCCCGCAGTCTGATCCAGAACATGGTTATTGGTGTTTCTCAGGGTTTCCGCAAGGAACTGCAGATCGTTGGTATCGGTTACAAAGCGGCAGTTACCGGCAGCACGCTGAATCTGTCTCTCGGTTACTCTCACCCGATCGCGTTCCAGATCCCCGCCGGGATCAAAGTCACGGTCACTCCGGAAAACAAAATTTTCGTTGAAGGCTGCGACAAGCAGCTCGTCGGTGAGACTGCCGCTCAGATCCGTCGTTTCCGTAAACCTGAACCCTACAAAGGCAAAGGTATCCGGTACGTCGATGAGCGCATCGTGCTGAAAGAAGGAAAATCTGTCGGTTAATAGCCGGTAGAAACAGGAGATTATAGAAATGTCTGTTATGGATAAAAAAACGATGCGCGCCCGTCGCCATGCCCGGATCCGCAAACGGATCTCCGGCACTGCCGAGCGTCCCCGTTTCTGTGTCAGCATTACCGACAGCAATATCTATTGCCAGTTCATCGACGACGTCAACGGCAAGACTCTTGCCTCTGTTTCGACGCTGTCAGCCGCTTTCAAAGCGGAAAACGCCAAGCCGAATATGGCAGGCGCTGCTTTGCTGGGCAAAATGGCTGCGGAAGCTGCTAAAGCTGTGAGTATTTCCGAAGTGGTTTTCGACCGTTCCGGTTTCAAATTCCACGGCCGGATCAAGGCGATTGCCGAAGCTGCCCGTGAATTGGGCCTCAAGTTCTAAAGGAGAGCGAAAACATGGGTAAACGTGAAAATTTCGAACCCGCAGTCGTCAGCGAATTTGACGAGAGCGTGATCGCGATCAACCGCAGTGCCAAAGTCGTCAAAGGCGGCAAGAACTTCAGTTTCGGCGCACTGGTGGTGGTCGGTGACCGCAATGGTCGGGTTGGTTATGGTTACGGCAAGGCGAATGAAGTCAGCGATGCCATCCGCAAAGGTGGCGAAGCTGCCCGTCGCAATCTGGTCCGTATTCCGATGAATGGTCAGACTCTGCCGCACGAAATCGAAGTCAAATTCGGTGGTGCGCGTGTTCTTCTGCGTCCGGCATCTGCCGGTACCGGTTTGATCGCCGGTGGTGCGGTGCGTGCGATTCTGGAACTCGGCGGTGTGCAGGATGTGTTGGCGAAATCCCTTGGAGCTGCGAATGCTTCCAACGTGACCAAAGCCACCTTCAAAGCTATTGCCGGTCTTTCCACCCGCGCCGAAGTCATGGCCCGTCGCGGTCTGGCGAAAGCTGAAGTTGCGGAAAACAACTAATAGAGGTATTGAAAATGAAACTTCATGATATGAGCCCCACTCCGGGATCACGCAAACCGCGCAAACGCGTTGGTCGCGGTGACAGTTCCGGTTACGGCAAAACTGCCGGTCGCGGCGAAAAGGGACAGAAGTCCCGTTCCGGCGCAAAGATCCGCCCCTTCTTCGAGGGTGGTCAGATCCCGCTGTTCCGTCGTCTGCCGAAACGTGGTTTCAAGAATGCTGACCGTATTGTTTACGCTCTGATCAACCTTGACGTGCTGGAAAGCAATTTCCAGGCCGGTGAAGTTGTCGATCTGGCGAGCCTGAACGAGAAGAAACTTCTCCGCAAAGGCGATACGATCATCAAAGTTCTCGCCAATGGCGAAATCACCAAAGCTCTCACCGTCAAGGCCCAGAAATTTTCTGCAGCTGCTGCTGCGAAAATCCAGGCTGCCGGCGGTAGTGTGGAAATCGTTGATTAAGGAGCATAGGATCTTATGTGGCGTGCGTTTTTGAATGCTTTCAAAGTCAAAGAGTTGCGCAATCGTTTGTTGTTCACTGCTTTGATTATCGTCCTGGTTCGTGTAGCCAGCAGTATTCCGTGTCCCGGAGTTAATCCGACGGCATTGAAAGATTTCATTGACAGCGTCACTAAAACCAGCGAAAATGGTGGCGGTGTGATGGCCATGATCGACCTGTTTTCCGGCGGTGCTATGACGCATTTTGCGTTGGGCGCGTTGGGTATCATGCCGTACATCACCGCTTCGATCATTATGCAATTGCTCGTTCCGGTAGTCCCCTCCCTTGAAAAACTTCAGCGGGATGGGGAATCCGGACGTGGTAAAATCACCCAGTACACCCGTTATCTGACATTGATCGTCTGTGCGATCCAGGGTGCGATGGTTGCCATTGCGATGACTGATCCCAGCCGAATCGGATTGGGTTCACCGGGGCAGCCGTTGTATGTTGGCAACAAAATGCTGTTTATCATTACCAACGTTGTGGTGCTGACCTGTACCACGATGGTCTTTACCTGGCTTGGTGAACAGATCACGGAGCGCGGTATCGGTAATGGTGTTTCACTGATCATCACTATCGGTATCGTTTCCCGTCTGCCGCATTCAGTTTTACAGCTGATCCAGATGGCGATCAAAGGGTCCACCCCGTCAAATGACACATTCGGCCCGGTGCAGCTGCTGCTGTTGCTGGTGGTATTCTGTGTAGTTACGGCGGCAACGATCATGTTGTCCCAGGGATTCCGCAGAGTACCCATTCAGATGATCCGCAAAGGCGGAGCCGGACGGATGACAGATGGATCAACTTATATGCCGTTGAAGGTCAACTTTGCCAACGTTATGCCGATCATCTTCGCCGGAGCGATTCTGATGCTGCCGCCGATGATTTTCCGGATGCTGGCGACCCGGCCGGATGCCTGGAGCGGTTGGACGACACTGACCAATGCATTCCAGCATGATACGCTTACTTATGCGATCACCTACGGTGTATTGATCATTCTTTTCAGCTTCTTCTGGGTGGCAAATCAATTCAATCCGTTGCAGATTGCAGACAATCTGAAAAAAGAGGGAGCCTACATTCCCGGGATCAGCCCCGGACAGGCGACTGCAGATTATCTGGATTCTACCATGACCCGGGTAACGACTGGTGGAGCAGTTTTTCTGCTGGTATTGGCGTTGTTCCCGATGTTCCTTTTCAACAAATTCGGAATTCCTTTCTCTGTAGCGCAGTTTTTCGGCGGTACAAGTTTGCTGATCATGGTCGGTGTGGTGCTGGATACTGTAAGCCAGCTTGAATCTCACCTGACGATGCGTCATTATGAAGGATTCCTTAAAAGCGGACGGCTTCGCAGCCGTTCCAATTGAGCGCAAAAATGAGTACAGTGGTTGCCATCGACGGTCCTGCCGGAGCCGGAAAGAGTACGGTTGCCCGAATGGTGGCTGACCGCTTGCACTATGCGTATATAAATACCGGAAGTCTTTATCGGGCATTAGCTTATGCTGCGATAACTTCCGGTATTGATTTTTCAATGATCACACCGGAATTTCTGGCGGCACTGAAGTTGGAGTTCCGTGGTACAGATCTCTACCTCAACGATGTAAAACTTGATGCTGAACTGCGCAAACCGGAATGTGCGCAGGGGGCAAGTGTTATATCAGCCAAACCTTTTGTCCGGGATTTTCTGATGCCGGTGCAGCGCAATGCCGCCAACGGTCAATGGATCGTGATGGAAGGGCGGGACATTGGTACTGTGGTGTTTCCGGATGCCGAAAAGAAATTTTTTGTCACTGCCAGTCCGGAAGAGCGGGCGCGCCGCCGCATGGCGCAGAGCAGTGAAGTTGCCAATGGAGCAACCTTTGAATCTATCCTTGCGGATATTATCGCCCGTGATGAGCGGGATATGAACCGTGCGGTTGCACCATTGAAGCAGGCAGATGATGCTGTTTTAATTGACACCACCGGTTTGACCATCGATGAAGTTGTGACAAAAATCGCTTCTTACTGCTGAATATCAGCGCAGAAATTCCTTCAAAGAGCGTGTCGTTACGATCCTGATTTACCATTTCGGGTCAGTGATTTTTTTCCGGAATTGGGTGGGGGATACGCCGTAAATCTTCTTGAATTCCACTGCGAAGCGCAATTGTGAAGAAAATCCCAGAGTCAGAGCGATCTCTTTGATCATCATATTGCTGTTGCGCAGCATATCTGCCCCATTGCTCAACCGTTGTTTCCGGATGTAGTGCTGCGGGGTCATGCCGAAATATTCCATAAACCGCCGCCGCAAAGTGGAAATGCTGATTTTGCAAATTTTCGCCAGCTGGGCAGTGGAAAAGTTTTTCTGCGGATTGTTGGCGATCGCTTCGATTGCCGGACGCAGAGAATCCGGACACCTTTCCAGATCCCGGGAAAGCATGAGCAGCAGCTGATATGCCAGCAGAGAAAGTTTTTCCTGCGGTTCACGGCAGCGGATACCGGAGGCGATTTCCCGCATGATTTTTTCGACACTTTCCGGAGAAGAAATTTTCAACATCTGATCGGTATCAAATCCCAGCGAACCGGCGATGCTGTCCAGACAGCTGCCGGTGATCAGCAGCGTTAATTTCCGGTTGACTTTGCCCTCTGCATTGACGATTTTCACATTGCTTCCCCGAGCCACGATGTAGACACTTCCAGGAGTAAGAATGCGTTCTTTGTTTTCCACGCAGTATTTTACACTGCCGCTTAAAAGCAATTCAATTGCCACGGAGTGATAGTTGATATGTTTGTACCAGCGGGTATCGTTGCGGCACACTTCTGCCGTCCAGTAAGGGAGCAGCGGGAACTTTTCCTTATGTTCCAATTCCAATTGATGCCACGACAGAATACTGCGGGTTCCATCGTCCCAGATGTCGTATGAATCGGATTCCGGATCAAGATAACGGTTGTTGGCTACTTTCATTTGATATTATTCCATTCTGCTGAGATATTCTGTCACCGGAGTAAATTTAATCCGTTTGATATATTTTTTCAAGCTGCTGATTCTTTTTATATAACTTTTGATCGTATTTATATAGTTTGAGTGATGGATTGTATGCGGATAAATGGGGATGTGATAATGGTATTCTGCAAAAGGCTGTATGGGGGAGGCAAGGAGATGAACGGAATGCTATAATTTTTGCTTCTTTTGAAATAATTTTTACTTTTTACGGTAATTGTATATCTGTTTTTTTACTGGTATATTAATGGTGTAAGATGCCTGCAACTGTAAAAGCATCAAGTAGCAACAACTTTTTAATGAAAGGAAAGCATCATGTTGGAGAAACAGTTTTCATGTTCCGGAAGAAGTGATCGCCGTATGCACTTTACTTTGATCGAACTGCTGGTAAGCTCTGCTATCTCATCATGGCATTTTGTTACACAAAAAAGTGCAGTTGAAACTGAACAAAGAAGTCCGCTTTTTTTGAAAGAGAAAGGGGGCGCGGGGGAAAGGGAAAACTTTTTTCTCGCCCGCTCGGCGGGTTGCGAAAAAACTCGCCCTTCGCTTCGCTGGGGCTCGGATATATCATCACAAAGAAGTCCGCTTTTCTTGAAAAGGGGAGTGGGG
>JAZSIZ010000023.1:0-31803 GCA_045534015.1 Victivallaceae bacterium
AGGGGGAATAACCGTGACTTTTATGATAGCACATCTATAACCAATATTTCAATTTGTCAGACTAAATGCACAATTACTGTTTGTCATAGTAAACGCACACTGCTATCAAAAAGAGCGTGCGTTTACTTTTACAATCGTCAATCAACAAAATCGACAAAATTGCCTCTTTATGGGGGTTGAAAAAAACTTCTTCCTGTGCTATTGTATACGGATGTTTGAAAATTCACTGTTGAAAGGATAAATGTTATGAGTGATATTCAGGTTTACATCCGCAGTTATGTCAGTGCCGGATTGTTGAGTGTTGAAAGCGATTCTCCCTTGATCAATCCGGAGATCCTTGATAGTGCCGCTAACGCTGCCGGAGCAGCCTTTCTGGGAACCACGGAAAAATATGGTAAATATATTGCTCTATTCGATGCTTCAAAACTGACCTGCTGGTCTCCTGATTCTCCGGTACTCTACACGCTCAAGGCGGATAATTATACTGAACGCTTCGGGTTCTGTGAATTATCTTCATTTTCCAATACCGGTATTCTGCTCAATGGTGAACGCGTATATATGCGCGGCTACATCCGGGGTATCACGGCTCATGAACACCCCAATATGACCGGCGGTACGCTGAAAGATGCCGCCGTCAAAAATATCCGGCAGGCGAAAAAATACGGCTTCAACCTTGTACGTTTTCACAGTACCATACCGACTTTGGATTTTGTGGAAGCTGCTGATGAAGAAGGTCTTTTTATTCACATGGAAATCGGATTCGCCTATGAATTCGATGAAGGCGGAAAGAAAAAATCCCTTGCAATGGATAATGCCGACTGGCGCAATACCATTTTGAAGTACCGCAATCACCCGTCCGTGGCGATATTCTGTATCGGCAACGAGATGCACAATTCCGGTCATCAGCCCGGAGTTTATCAGCTCTACGATACGGGCAGGGAACTTGCTCCTGGTAAATTGATCATGGATAACTCCGGATGGGGTGAATACGACCGCCCGACTGCGGATATTTTCTCCCAGCATATCGCCTATTATTTCCCGTACAAACATCACAAAGATATGTTTATTACCGATGATTGCTGGCGGCTCAACGGTTCAACTTACGATTGTCCTTTGAATGATTCCGGCAAAACGGAAACTGTATCGGCTGAAATCCGCCGTGAAGCGGTACCGCTGCGTCCGGTTCTCGCCCATGAAGCACTGCACTATATCGACATTCCCGATTATGCCGCGCTCAATAAGAAGTTTGATGACTTCTGTGCCAAAGCCGGCAAAGAGTATCTGGAAGCCAACGATATTAAAAAACCACGCTTTATGACCGAATTGCCCGCTCTGATCAAGCGTAAAGGTCTGGAACACAAACTGCCGGATTATATCAGAGGTTCACAGGAATTCAAAAAGCTCGGTTACAAAACTTATATCGAGCGCATGCGTGATTCCGCTCTTGTCGGTTTCGAGATGCTTCAGCTTGCCGACTGTTTGAAATACGAAAATAAAAACGGTATTCTCGACTGTTTTGATGATGATAAATTCATTGATCCGGAGTGGATGCGTGCCATCAACAGCGATGCTGTGCTGCTCGGGTGTTTTGAAAATGAGGTCTTCTACTATGATGACCCGGTGAAAATGACCCTGAAAATTTCCAACTTCCTGCCGTCACCACGGATCAGGGGCGATGTGAAAATCGCTGTCGATGGCGAAATTGTCTATACCGGAAAGGATGTTGCCCTTGCCGGTAGTTTACAGAAAATCGCCGAAGTGACCTTTAACTTCAAAATGGAATCTGTCGCAAGAAAAGCGGTCATCTCTGCTGATTTTGTTTCCGGAAATACAGCATTGCACAATGAGTGGGAGTTGTGGCTCTATCCGCATGCCGCAGTGATTTCCGCTCCGCAAACTCTTCTGGCTGACAACGATTTGAACAACTGGATAAATTCTTTCAATGCTCCGGTAAACAGCAATGCCGTAGTTATCGACCGGCTGGATGACCGTGTCTTTGAATCTCTCGCTTCCGGCAAGCATGTTGTTTTGCTCTATCACCGTGATAATCCGGATCAGAAGTACTATTTCCCCGGGGCTCTGGAACGCTTCAAACCATGCATCTGGGATCGCGGAAGCAACCTCGGCGGAATCATTCAGCATGATGTTATCCGTCAGGCTCTGGCTGCCGACCGGTACTTCAACAAAAATATGCAGCCGCTTCTGGAAGGAGCTTACAAAGTCAATCTCGATGATTTCCCCGTGCCGGTCAAAGAACATATTTCCGGTATCGACAAGCCCGTCCGTGACCGCATGAAAGGACTTATTCACGGTGTAAAAGACTTTATCGAAACAGACACGTTCCGTAATTTCTCCCACCTGTTTACCGTGAAAGCGGGGCAGGGGATGTTGACCGTATGCACTATGCTGCCGTGCAAATGGATCGATAATCCGGTGACAGATAATATGCTTGCTGCTCTTTTCAATCAGCTTGATTCTTTTGCTGCTGATGAGTACATTGAGCCGGAAGTGTTGAAAAACTATCTGGAAAAGGTGACGGAGCAGGGAGTGCGGAAAGAAGATGTGATGAATCACTTCTGGGAAATCGATAACAAGCCGGTGGAAGATACCCTCTTCTGGGAAGAAGTTAAGATTGATATGCGCAAACACCACTGATGGGTGATACATTGCGGGCAATCCCGGGCCTTGATGGTGCGCCGTAGCAGTCAAGTACATAGTACATTCCTGCTCCGTACTCGTCGCAAAACCCGACATTACCTCACACTGCATCACCCATTGGTTGCGGGCAATCTCGGGCCTTGCTCCTGCGCCGTAGCAGTCAAGTACATAGTACACTCCTGCTCCGTACTCGTCGCAAAACCCGACATTACCTCACACTGCATCACCCATTGGTTGCGGATAATTCAGGGGCTTGATTGTGCGCCGGATGGGTGGAGTATCTTGAGAGTGCTTTGAGAATGCTTTGAGAATGCTTTGAGAGTGCTTTGAGAGTGTGCTTGGGGGCAACTTCCATGTAATCTCAAAAGGTCATCTTTTGCCGGTTATTGAAAGCATCTGGATGCCGCTCAATGAGGTGAATGGCAGTTCGTGTCCGTGAGGCAGACCGTAAAATACCGGGCACTTTGCCCGGGCGGCAAAGTCCTGTAAAACTGCCATTACTCCGGAATTTTCTCCGCAATCGGTGAAGTTCCCGAATACCACCCCCGCGCAATGGTCAAATGTTCCGGCAAGGCGCAGCTGGGTGAGTGAGCGTTCAATACGGTAAGGTGCTTCCCCGATCTCTTCAAGTATCAGCAATTTTCCGCTTGTATCAGGAAAAAACGCTGTCCCGCACATCGCCGCCGCCACCGCCATATTTCCGGCAAGCGGCACTGCAGTAACTCCCCCCGGATTCAACGCCGGTAATGATAACTGCAGCTCTTTTCCGCACAGCGCATCATTCAGGGTCGTGACAGTCAACCGATCATCAGTTCGGGCAAGAAAGTTCATCATCGGTGCGGCAAGATACCGGTTTATCCCGTATTTTGTCATCGCCCAGTGAATGGCGGTAATATCGCTGAATCCGGCAAAGAATTTGCCGCTTTCCTTAAGCTTCTGCCAGTTGATCTTATCGAGTATCCGCAATGCTCCGCAACCACCCCGCACCGCCCAGATAATATCAATATTCTTATCGGCGATGGCGGCATTTATATCTGCGGCACGGTCGGTGTCGCATGCTGAAAGATGGGAAAGTGAACCGCCGGAAAAAAGATGCGGCATAAGCGTAACTTCGCAGCCGCTTTCTTCCAGAACAGCCTTGCCGGCAGCAACGGTCTCTTTGGTACACATCCCCGATGGTGCCGTCAGAGCGATCCGGTATTTGCGATTGAATTTGAACATCAAATGAGGTGTCCCATCCGCTCTTTTTTTGTCATCATGTAGAACTCATTTTCTTTGCCCGGTTCGATGACGATAGGTACACGGTCGGCAATGGTAAGTCCATAACCGTCAAGACCTACCAGCTTTGCCGGATTGTTGGTCAGCAGCCGGATACTTTTTACTCCCAGATCAAGCAGTATCTGCGCTCCTATGCCGTACTCGCGCAAATCAGCAGGGAAGCCGAGTTTTTCATTAGCTTCAACTGTATCGCATCCCTGTTCCTGGAGTTTGTAGGCATGCAGTTTGTTTTCCAGACCGATACCGCGTCCTTCCTGACGCATGTAGACCAGAATTCCGCATCCTTCTGCGGCGATCATTTTCATCGCGGTGTGGAGCTGATCCCCGCAATCGCATCTGGCTGAACCGAAAACATCACCGGTCAGACATTCACTGTGAACACGCACCAGTACATTTTCTTTCCCCCGTACATTGCCGCATACCAGTGCCAGATGCTCGGCATTGTCTGTCTGTGAACGGTACAAAGACATCTGGAAATCACCGTAAGCGGTGGGGAGTTTTACCGATTCTTCACAGGAAATGAGCTTTTCCGTCTTGCGGCGGTAAGCGACCAGATCGGCGATCGTGATGATCTTCAAGCCGTGTTTTTCTTTGAATTCCATCAGATCGGCAAGCCGTGCCATTTCGCCGTTGTCTTTAGTTATTTCACAGATGACACCGGCCGGGGTGAGACCAGCCATGCGGGCAAGATCCACCGCCGCTTCCGTGTGTCCGGTTCGCTGAAGTACTCCTCCCGGACGGGCGGCGATGGGGAATATGTGTCCGGGAATGCCGAAGTCAGCTTTGGTGCTGGCGGGATTTATCAACGTTTTGATGGTGTTTGCCCGGTCAGCGGCACTGATACCGGTCGTTCCGGTAAGAGCATCAACACTTTCCGTGAAGGCTGTTTTGAAGTGATCCGTTGACGGCGGACGCAGAATACCAAGCTCTTTAGCCCGTTTTTCAGTAACCGGTGCGCAGACCAAACCTCTGGCATACGTGATCATGAAATTGATCTTCTCCGGCGTGATCAACTCTGCTGCACAGACCAGATCGCCTTCGTTTTCACGGTTCTCATCATCGGTCACGATGATCATTTTACCATTCTTTATATCTTCCAGAACATCCGGAATTGAATCAAATTTGAATTCCATAAAAAAAGCCCTTTTGGTGAAAATTCATTACATTGTTACAATATATACCCCTGATGCCGAAATTGCAAACTTTTATTCGTAAAAACATCTTTACTGTTGTACCGGTGGCGGGCATCGGGCGTTTGGGTTTGTGCCGCCCTGCCTTGTCACGGCGGAGCCGTAAGGCGGAGACGGACGGGCGGAATGTGCGTCAGAACGGATGTTTACGGAGCCAATAGACCGAGTGACACCTGCGGCATGCTGTCTGTGGTGGTGGATCGCAGGGTGTTACTTCCCGTGGCGCACAGTCAAAGCACGGCTGGCACTTGCCCTGTGGTCTGCGTGTTGCATTCCTTAACCATCCGTAATCATCCGTATCACTTCCGTAAAAAGCGACTTGAAAAAAGTGCTTTTATAATATATATTATAAAGTTGAAGTTTCAACCTGAAAAAAGAAGGAGAAAAATATTATGACGTTCATGGAAAAACTTTCCTGCGCTATGCAGAAAAATAACTCACTTGTTTGTGTCGGTCTTGACCCTGCCATCGGCAAACTCCCCGAATGCATCCGTAACCGTCCGGATGCCATTTATGAATTCAATTGCCGCATTGTTGATGCCACCAAAGACCTTGTTTGTGCCTACAAGCCGCAGGCAGCCTACTACGCCGGACAGGATTGTGATGAAGCTCTCAAAGCGAGCATTGCATATATCAAAGCCAACGCTCCGGATGTGCCGGTGATCCTCGATGTGAAACGCGGCGACATCGGCTCAACTGCTGAATATTATGCCAAAGAAGCTTTTGAGCGTTATCAGGCTGATGCTGTTACGGTCAACCCCTACATGGGATTTGATGCAGTGAAACCATTCCTTGATTACGAAGATAAAGGTGTGATCATTCTCTGCCGTACTTCCAATAAGTTCTCCGGTGATCTGCAGAATCTGGTTGCTGACGGCAGACCGCTTTATGAACATGTCGCTCTGCTGGTTCAGGACAAGTGGAACAGTGCGAAAAATGCCGCTCTGGTGGTCGGCGCGACCTATCCGGAAGAGTTGAAAAAACTCCGTGAATTGTGTCCTGAAATGCCATTCCTCGTTCCCGGTGTCGGTGCGCAGGGCGGTGATGTGGAAAAGGTTGTGAAATATGGCTGCACTGCCGATAAGTGCGGCATTGTTGTAAATTCTTCACGCGGAATTATTTATGCTTCCAGTGGCGAGGATTATGCCGAAGCCGCCGGAAAAGCGACTCTGGCTCTGCGTGATCAGATCAATTCCTTCCGGTGATACGATGAGTGATATGAATACCACGCTTCCGGTGATTGCGATCGTGGGGCGTCCCAATGTGGGAAAATCGAGCCTTTTCAATGCTATCGTCGGACGCAAACTTGCCATTGTACACGAGCAGAGCGGAGTTACCCGTGACCGGGTGAGTGCCGATGTGCGTCATCAGGGGCAGATGTTCACCCTGGTCGATACCGGCGGACTCAATACGCTTGATGATACTGAAAAGAATGTGGATTTCTGGGATGCCGGAATCACGGAACAGGCGCAGTGTGCCATGGAAAATGCTGATGTGTTGATCATGGTTTGCGATGCACAAAGCGGATTGACCCCTCTGGATCAGGATGTGGCACGGCGGGTGCGGCAGTTGAATAAGCCGGTTTTTCTTGCCGCCAACAAGTGTGATAACGATGAGTGGAAAGATTATGCTTCTGAATTTTCCCGCCTCGGTTTCGGTAATGCATTTCCCATTTGCTGCACCCATAAAGGCGGGGTCGGGACTCTGCTTTCGGCAGCCTTGAAAAAATGCCGTTATGTTTCCATTTCGCAGGGAATGAAAAAGTCTTCGCTCAACATTGCCATTGTCGGTCGTCCGAATGTCGGAAAATCCAGTCTGGTCAATGCTCTGCTCGGCGAGGAACGTTTGATGACCAGTCCCATTGCCGGAACCACCCGTGATGCGGTCAAAATAGAGTTCCTTTTTCACGATGCCGAAGGTAATGAGATCCCGGCGCAGCTGGTTGACACAGCCGGTTTGCGCAAAACCGGCAAAGTTGATAATGTGGTGGAACTTTTCAGCATCATGCGTGCCAAAAGTGCCATTGACCGTGCCGATGTAGTCATTATGGTGCTGGAAGCCGGATTCAATAAGGTGACAGCTCAAGATCGCAAGATCGCCGCATTGATTGAAAGTTCCGGTCGTTCATGTATCATCGCCGCCAACAAGTGCGACTTGTGCGATGAGAAAAAAGAGGCATTGAAAAAGGAATTGTATAAAACACTGCCGGGCTTGAATTTTGCTCCGGTGGCATTCATCAGTGCCAAAGAACGTCAGGGACTGGATAAGCTGGAAATGGTTCTGGCGCAGGTCAATGCCAACTTGAAAACCGAAATCACCACCGGATTGCTCAACCGGGTGCTTGCCAAAGCTTTTGAAGATACTCCGCCGCCGGTGATCAAAGGGGTGCCGTTGAAACTTTTCTACGCTTCTTTAGCCGGTGTCCGTCCGGTGCGGATAAAACTTTTTGTCAACCGGGTGGAATCCGCCGCCGGAAACTATCTGGCATTTCTCAAAAAACGGATCAGAGATAATTTTGCTCTTGAAGGTATCCCGCTGGATATGGAAGCGGTCGCCCGTCCGAAAAAGGTGGAAAGTATCCGCCGCAACAATCCAAGTCAGAAATAATTCAGGAATAACATTATGGATAAAGAACTTGAACTGCAAATCAAAATTTTTACCGGTCAGGAACTGGAAAAAGGTACTTCGCTTTCCGACATCCAGAATATGATCAATGAAAAATTCAATCTGCGCATGACCTATATGGATGTGCGGATCCTTGCCTCCACTCTCGATGTCGATTGGCGTTCTCTTGATCCCAATGCAAAAAAAGAAGAGACACCTGAAGCGGAAGATGCTGCTGTTGCAAGTGATTCTCCGGCAGAATCAGAGGAAATGGCTGCTGAAACGCAAGGCGCTTCTGAAAACGGTGGCGATACGGTGGTCGAAGTCAGTCCTATAGCCCGTCCCGGGATGATGTTTTCCGGTTCGGTAAAGTTTGCTTCCGGCTCGACTGCAGATTGGTATGTGGACAGTATGGGACGTCTCGGATTGGAAAATCTTGTCGGTAATAAGCCCGATGAAAATGATGTGAAGCAATTCCAGATCGAACTGGATAAAGCGATCCGTAAAATGATGGGACAGTAACTCCAAATATTCAACAGAAGGAAGATGAAAAAATGGATGATTCATTGAAACAGCAGCTCAATTCATTTGATGCCGCTGTCCGCGAGGCGGCTCTGGCAGAGATCCGCAAAAAATTCTGTGCATTCAATATGCACTGCCACAGCTTTTACAGTTACAACGGTTACGGATATTCTCCGGCGATGCTGGTTTCCCTTGCCAAAGAACTCAACTGGCGCGGGATCATGCTGGTGGATTTTGATGTGCTTGACGGTGTGGATGAGTTTCTTGCTGCGGCAAAATATCTGGGCGTGAAAGCCGCTGCCGGTATGGAAACCCGGGTCTTTGTGCCGGAATTTGCCGACAAAGAGATCAACTCCCCCGGCGAACCGGGAATCGCTTATCATCTCGGTTGCGGATTTACCTCATCTGCGGTGCCGGAATCCCGTAAAGCTTTCGCCGCCCGTCTGCGTGAAGGGGCTGCCAACCGTACCCGTACACTGGTGGAAAAGGTCAATACTCTTCTGGTTGAAAGTGCCATCGATTATGATGCTGTTGCCAAAGAATTCACTCCGGCAGGCAACGTTACCGAGCGTCATGTCTGCTGTGCCTACCGGATCGCTGCTGAAAAGAAATTTGCCGGAGCTGAACTTGCCGCATACTGGCAGGAGAAAATCGGCGGATTTGAAGAAAATCCGGTGAAAATGGAAGCTCTCATCCGTGCCAAAACTATGAAGTCCGGCGGTGTCGGTTATGTCAAAGCCGATCCGGAAAGTTTCCCCACTCTGGAAGAAATGAATGCCTTTATCCGGGATTGCGGAGCTACTCCCACTCTTGCATGGCTCAACGGATTTTCCGCCGGTGAAAACGATGTGGAAGCGTTGCTCGATCTGCATCAGAAATATGGCTGTGGTGCAGCAACTTTGATTCCCGACCGCAACTGGCGCGCTGCCGATGAAGCCAAGAGTGCCAAACTGGTTGCTGAACTCGACCGTTTTGTCGCCGCCTGTACCAAACGCAATATCCCGCTGCTTGCCGGTACGGAAATGAATGCCCCCGGACAGCTGCTCAATGATGATTATACCATCCCGCAGCTGATCAAACATCTGGATGTTTTCTGTGATGGTGTGGATGCTTTTGCCAAGTAATGTATAAGGAAAAGAAAAAATGAGTACTTTTGTCGGAATCGGTCTCGGACCAATACAGACCGGAATCTTTCTTGCCGGAGCTGCCAAAGGCGGCTTCGACCGTATCGTGATTGCGGAAGTCAACGAGAAACTCAAAGCGGCTGTCAACTCCTGCCACAGTGTGACGGTCAATATCGCCGCAGATGACCGTGTTTACACTGAAGTTTATAAAAATGTGGAAGTTTACAATCCCAATGATCCGGCTGATCAGGAAAAACTTATCCAGGCGGCGGCGGAAGCTTCCGAACTTGCCACTGCTCTGCCGAGTGTGAAGTTCTACGCATACTGCGCTCCGTGGCTCAAAGCCGGTTTCGCACTTCAGCCGGAACGCACCCGTTTCTTCTATACTGCGGAAAACAACAACCACGCCGCCGAAGAATTGGAAAAAGCCATGGGCGTGAAGTTTCCCAATACCTACTATCTGAATACCGTTATCGGTAAGATGAGCGGCGTAGTTCCCGCTTCTGAAGATCGCCCCGGACTTGCTCCCGGTGCGGAAAACGGTCATCTGGTTGAGGAATTCAGCACCATTTACATTTCCAGCTGCCCCGGTATTGAAAACCGCAAAGTGCAGTCGCTCTTTGTAAAAGATGACCTTTTCCCCTTTGAGGATGCCAAGCTTTACGGTCATAATGCCACGCATTATCTGCTTGCCACGCTCGGCAAAGCCAAAGGATGCACCACGATGGATGAAGTACGTGCTTATCCTGAACTTATTGAACTTGCCCGCAAAGCGTTTTTTGAAGAATCCGGCAGCGCACTGATCAAAAAATATGCTGCACTCAATGATGACCTTTTCACCGAAGCCGGTTTCAAAGCTTATGTGGATGGCTTGCTGGTTCGTATGACTAATCCGTTCCTTAAAGATGCGATCGACCGTATCACCCGTGATCCGGAGCGTAAACTTTCATGGGATGACCGGGCTGTCGGTACCATGCGGTTGATCATGGGGCAGGGGATCACTCCGGCATCTTTTGCTGTCGGTGCCAAAGCAGCAGCTCTGGAGTGGGCTGACGGTGCAGATGTCAAAGCCAAACTTGCTGAATTGTGGCCCCAACCCTGGGGCGATGAGCATGATGCCCTCTGTGCTTTGATGGCATTTTAACAAGTTGATGATATAACGCCCTGCCGGAATTTACGGCAGGGCGTTGTGTTTTTTTTGAGAAAACATTTTTATCTGTCGGTGGTGAGCATCGGGGCGATTTGGGGCTTGTGCCGCCCTGCCTTGTCACGGCGGAGCCGTAAGGCGGAGACGGACGGGCGGAATGTGCGTCAGAACGGATGTTTACGGATGTTTACGGAGCCAATAGACCGAGTGACACCCGTGGCATGCAGGCTGTGGTGTGGGTTGCAGGGTGTTATGCCTGTGGCATGCGGGTGGTGGTGGTGGTTTGCAGGGTGTTACTTCCCGGGGTAATGCTTTTCCGTTGCACGGTCAAAATCACGGCTGGCACTTGCCCTGTGGTCCGCGTGCCGCATTCCGTAAACATCCGTAAACATCCGTAAACATCCGTACACTTCCGTAAAAAAAGAGCCTCGCAGTCTGCGCAGGTATGTTTTGATGGGGCGTTATGTTATATTGCCTGCCCGATTTTTTCGCCGCAGCGGACGAGCATTTCCACTTGATTTGCTGAATTCCTGATCAGGTCATCATCAAATTTGACCTTGGAAGCATCCATCACCAGAATCACGGTGGAGCCGCCGAACTTGAAGAAACCTTTCTCATCCAGTTTGGCATGTTCCGCTTTGTCTTGGGCTGTGTTGACGATACTTCCCACTCCGAATGCGCCGACATCAAGGAAAAAGAATTTTCCGAAAACCTTTGAGTACAACGGCGTCACCACCCGGGCATTTTCCACAAACAGATCCGGTGCTTTTTGAAAAGCGATCGGATTGACCGAATGATATTTCCCCTTTATCCTTACCGGTTCGCCATCATTTATACAGGCACACGGATAGTGGTAACGGTGATAATCTATCGGAGCTAACCGGACAACCGCTACCGAATAACGCTGTGCCGGTAATGTTGTGCCGCATAAAGCTTCCAGCGAGCGCATTGCTCCTTTGACCGGTACTTCGGCATCTCTGGCAATATCAGGATAAACCAGCAATCTGCCATCCGCCGGAGAACAGAGAATATCTTCACCCGGTGCAGCTGGACGCATCCCCGGTTTCAGCTTGCGTGCAAAAAAATCATTGAAAGATGTATAGCTATCCCATTGCCGTTCAGCTTCATCAGCCTTCAATCCGGGAATCGCCAGCAACTTTTTGATGCTTTTTTTTGATTTGGGGGAATCGTAATATTTACCCATCAGATCTGAAAAGAAAGAGGTGTTGAAGAGCATTCCCCATAAGCATCTGCCCATCAGAGTGTTATAGGCAAAGTTCAATGCGCCTTGCCCCATGACCGTTTCTGTAAAACATTTTCCGGTTGCCCGGTCGATCAATTGTATCGGTTTGCTTTTGCTCATTTAAGCACCTCCCGCAGAATTTGTGCGGCAATCTCTTTTTTTGCCGCAGTAGGCAGGAGAATTTTTTCTCCGTTTCTGCCGTAAAGAGTAACTTTGTTGGTTTCTGTGCCGAATCCGTCTGCGACATTGTTGGCGGCTATCCAATCCAGATTTTTACGTTCCAGTTTGCCCAGAGCATTTTGTTCAAGATCATCCGTTTCAGCGGCAAAGCCGATCAGTTTCTGTCCGGCTTTTTTATTTGCTCCCAAGGCGGCTAAAATATCCTCGGTGCGTTCCAGTTCCAGAACCAGTTTGCCGGGAAGTTTTTTCATTTTGCTGTCAAATGGATGTACCGGGCGGTAATCTGCAACTGCGGCGGTCATGATGACCACATCTGATTCCGGAGCATATTGATGAACAGCCGAAGCCATGTCAGCGGCACTGATTACATTGATGAGCTTTGCCCCTGCAGGCGGGATAATTGCAACCGGACCGGAAATCAAAATGACCTCGTGCCCCATGCTTAATGCACATTCTGCAATGGCGTACCCCATTTTTCCGCTGGAACGGTTGGAAATAAAACGAACCGGGTCAATCTTTTCTCTGGTTGGCCCGGCTGTAATCAGAATTCTCATAATATCTGTAGCTGTTTCGGTGAAAATACCGTCAACATAATTTCCGGCTGGAATATTTTTCCACACCGGAAACTGCTGTGAATGAATTATCTTTTCGGAACAAGCAGCACTGTGCCATTGCTGATAACAGCACTCTGATCATTGCCGTTGAGAGCCCGCATGGTGTTTTCTGAAACTCCGAATTTTGCTGCCAGAGCAGCATAGGTGGTCTCTTCTTTTACATCATACATCGTTGTTTCAATGGACATTGCATCATCTGTGGTGTTGGTGCTTTCCTCTTTTTTAATATCAGTTTTCGGCAGCTTGTCTGAATCAATTTTGACTGCAGCTCCGGCTTTGCCCGGGATAACGATGACCTGACCGACCTGCAACCGTCTTGCTCCATTCTCATCGATGTTGTTTGCCGCCATCAGATCTTTGAGTTTGACCCGGTAACGTTTGGCAATGACCCCGAGAGTTTCTCCCGCCTGAATGCGGTGTTTGCCGTCACCGGCTTCAAGCTGCTGCTGCGGCTGCTGTTTTTTGCCGGCGGCTGAACGTCCGGGGATTACCAGTTTCTGACCGATTTTGAGTCTTTTTGCAGATTCCATATCCAGGCCGTTTGCTTTCAGCAGTGCATTGGTGGATATGCCGTATTTTTTCGCAATGGTGCTGGGATTTTCACCTTTTTTGACAATGTGGGTGGTTCCATTGCCGCCTGCGGCTTCTTTATCGGAAAGATCCTGACCTTTTTTTGCGTTGACAGAGTCAACACCACCGGAAGATTTTGCATCGGTCATCGGAGCGTATTTGACTTTTTTAACAGGAGCAGCAGGAGTGATCGGATCATCCGGCAATTCCTTTATTTCCATTTCGGGCTGAACCACTTTTTTGCGCGGCTGCTGCTGTTGAGCTGCCGGATATTTCGATGCAGCCGGATCATCAACCGGGATCATCTGGTAACGGTGATTGGTCGCATTACAACCGGCAAGGATAAATCCCGCACCGGCAACAGCAAAAAGAAAACTTTTGCGCACTTTTTTTCCTCCTGGATATAAAATAATGTCTGTTGTTTCTTACCGTATTATAATATAGGGAACAAAGTTGTTTTTTGCAATAGCAAAAAGTAAAAATTTTTCACTTATTTAGTAAAATGAATAACTTTTTCATCCTTTTTGAAGAGATGGTATTTATCCTTTGCCACTCTTTCCACTGTATCAGGATCGTTATTGAGTGCATCCACCTGTTCCATATACATGTTCCGTTCAGCTTCCTTGCGGGCGAGAACCGCCTGACGGGTTTCCAGTTCGGAGACTTTTTTGTTCTTTTCCCGCAGTTTCGGATAAAGGATCACAGCACTCATGACACCGACCGCAATAATGATCAGGATCCACCAGAATGCTGCTGCTGAAATAACACCGCTTTTTTTTCTGCCCATGGCTGTTATTCCTTTTTTCATCCTCCGGGTTAACGCTCCGGCTGCAAAGTTACGAGGAATTCAATATTGGAGTGACATTTTTTCAAACGTCCCAGAACCATTTCCATCGCCTCGGCTGAAGGAACTCCATTGACTGCTTTCCGCAGAAGCCATACCTTGCTCAACTCATCCGGATGGAGCAGAAGTTCCTCTTTACGGGTTCCGGATTTTTCGATATTGATCGCCGGATAGATACGACGGTCGGAAACATTGCGGTCAAGGTGCAGTTCCATATTGCCGGTGCCTTTGAATTCTTCAAAGATAACATCATCCATACGGCTTCCGGTTTCGATCAGAGCGGTGGCGATGATGGTCAGACTGCCGTGATTTTCAATATTGCGTGCCGCACCGAAGAAGCGTTTGGGTTTGTGCAGAGCAGTGGCATCCACACCGCCGGTGAGGATTTTTCCGCTGTGAGGCTGAAGCGTATTGTAGGCGCGGGCGAGGCGGGTTATACTGTCGAGCAGAATAACCACATCTTTGCCGTATTCCACCATGCGTTTGGCTTTTTCGATGACCATTTCCGCAACCTGGGCGTGGCGTTCCGGCGGTTCATCAAAGGTGGAACTGACCACTTCGGCATCGATACTGCGTTCCATGTCAGTAACCTCTTCCGGGCGTTCATCGATCAGCAGGATGATCAGGGTGACTTCCGGATTATTTGCCCGGATACTTTTGGCAACCTTCTGGAGCAACACGGTTTTTCCGGTTCTGGGCGGGGCTACGATCAATCCGCGCTGTCCTTTGCCGATGGGGGCGACCAGATCCACCACCCGGGTCGAATAATCCTGCGGTTCTCTTTCCAGCAGCAATCTTTGAGTCGGGAAATAAGGTTCAAGTGAGTTGAAAGGAATGATCTGCTTTTTGCGTTCCGGTGAATCATTGTTGATGGAATCCACTTTGAGCATGGCGAAAAAGCGTTCTTTTTCCCTCGGACTGCGGATCTGACCGGTGATGAAATCGCCGGTTTTCAATGCGAAACGTTTGATTTGAGACGGACTTAAATAAATATCTTCACTGGAGGGCAGATAACTGTATGCCGGAGAACGGAGGAAACCGAAACCATCCGGCAGCACTTCCAGATATCCGCTGCCGTAGAGTTGACCGCATTTTTCGGCATTGGCGCGGAGAATTTCGCAGATAAGAGTTGATTTTTCCAGAGCACCGATGCCTTCAATTCCAAGTTCTGCGCCCATTGCGGCAAGCTCGACAATGGATTTATTCTGCAATTCGGTGATATTTATGGACGGAGCATTGGGATCGACCGGCGGGAGTTCTTCCTCCGCACATTCGTTCCGTTCTGTATTGTTATTGCGGTGGTTTTTATTTTTGTTTTTGTTGCGGAAACGGTCACGGCGGTTGTTGTCGTTATTGTTCTGCTGACGGTTGTTGTTATTGTGCCGCTGCTGATGCTGATTGTTTTCTTTGGGCTCCTGATATGACGGCTGCGGAACAGCTGCCGGAGCGGCGGGAGCTTCTGCCGCCGGTACTGCGGTGTATTCCTCATCAGTGACAACCGGAGCCGCCGGCACTCCAGGTGCGATCACGGCGGTGGGATCGGGTTGTGAAGCAACTGGGGACGCTGTGGCGGTTTCCGGAGCGGTAACAGCTTTTTCTGCAGCATTTGCCGCCGGTTCAGCAACTTGCAAAACCGCATTTTTCCTGGGACGGCCACGGCGTTTCTGGGCGGGGGCGGCCGGTGTTTCTGCGACAGGAACTGCAGTTTCAGTGGTAAACAATTCATCGTTTCCGTTAGACATCAAAAAAATCCTTTCTGCAAAAAATATATGTATAATTATTTAATTTTCCCAAATTCCGGCAGCAGCTTCCAATTGGGAGTGCAATTTTTCAAGAGAACCGCTGTTGCTGATCCCGAAGTCAGCTCTTTCCAGTTTTTCATCCGGAGAAATTTGCATTTTATCCCGTTTTTCTATTTCCGCCGGAGAAAATCCTCTGCCGGCAAGCCGCTCTTTGCGCAGTTCAGCCGGACACCAAATCGCCATAACTGCATCAAAATTCTTTTCAAAACCGGCTTCATAAAGCAATGGTAATTCAAATGCTCCGTGAATATTTCTTTCCCGGCACAGCTCAATTGCTGAAATTACTCTTTCAGTCAGCAAAGGATATATCACGCCGGTGATGATCTGCATCTTTTCCGGGGCATTGAAGAGGATTTCTGCCAGTTTTTTCCGGTCTGCCATACCAGCGGCATCAATACAATCATTCCCGAAATTATTTCTGATTGCCGCCATCAGCTGCGGGTGACGGTTTTCATAGAAACTGCGGCAGACTGCATCTGCATCCATCGTGAAATATGAACGGGATTCAAAAAAACGGAGAACTGAACTTTTTCCGCATCCGAATCCTCCGGTAATACCGAGAATCATAGATCGTTTCCCTGAAAATGCACTGTCTGAAACCGGAATACAGGAGTACTCGAAGTGACGGCAATGCGATGGTGAAAAATATCAAAAACTTCCGGCATTTGAGGAGTGCCGGTCTATTCTGATGTTTAATTTAACATCTTTCTGCGATTTTTCAAGTCTGTTTTGTAAAATATCATCAAAAAAGAGCCGTTACGGTACATCAAACGCGCATATTCAGTACACGAAAGAGCAGGGCGGCTGCTGCATTGAACATGCTGTGCGCCATCCGGGGCAAATGGGCATTGAAAGGGATGATTACAGATGGTAGCAGAGCAATATATACAGGGGTACACCGGTGGTATGCCGCTTCCGTAAAAAGCGGTATACCGGCAGTGGATATTCAACCCAACACCTGACGGCAGATCGCCGCCCGGTGAATTTCTGCTTCAGTTTCTGAAATGTCTTCGCCTGATTCTCTGCGGATATTTGATTCACTGATCTTTTGCATCAGAATGTTTATCCGCCGGTGGTCAACTGTTCTGAATATGCCGAGAACTGTGCCGAATTGCAAGCGGAAAACAGCATCGATCGCTTCTTCTGCGGAAATCCTGTAACTGTAACGCAATTTCCCATAAGCTCTGCCGGCATAATCCAGAATGGCAGCCGCATTTTTTTTCAAAAGTTCCTTTCTTACCAGTTTTTCTTCGCCGGTCAACTGTTTGATCACTGCGTTTGTCCGTTCAATAATACTTTCTTCACTGCCTCCGGCGGTATATTTGTTGGAAATCAGGTACAATGGACTGCTTTTTATTTTTCCGCCATTGAAACTGCGGACATCGAACTGCAATTCTTTCAGACCGCGAATATCATTTTCAACCCCGCCGGTCAGAAAAAGAGCCGGCAGGTGGAGTGCCGCGGTTACCCGCATACCGGTTCCGGCTGCTGTTATATCAGAGGTGAGAAAACCGAAATTGTCATCAAAGGCGTATTCCAGATGTTCATTCAGGCGGTTGTCGGTTTCATCTATGATTTGCCGCATATCCTGTAAATGCAGTCCCGGACGGAGTGTTTGCAGATTCAAATGATCCTGATCGTTTACCGTAAGCGCACATTTTTCATCAGCTCTGATAAAGAGAGCTTTTGCATGCCCCTGTGTGAAAAAATTTTTGTTCAGCCACCGTCTGCCGGAAAGGAGAAGTCCTTCTGTATCAGAGAGTTTTTCCCGGTCGAGAAGCAGGGCATCATCACCGAATGCACCGGATAAGAGAAGTGCTTCTTTGACAGCATGTCTAACCCGTATGCAAACATCTTCAGCAGCTCCGGCAGGGAAGGGGGTGTTGCTTAAATTGCGGGTCAGGGTTATGCCGGAATATACAACCGTATCATCACTCTTTGCTGAACTGTGAAAAAACGGAAGCGGATTTTGAGATAATTTTTCCAACATGAGCTTATTCATTGTCATGCTCCACGTTTTCATCAGTACCGCTTTGTTTCTGCAATACGGCGATCTCATCACGGCATTGTGCCGCAGATTCATAATCTTCGATTGAAATAAATTGCTGCAGCTGTTTTTGCAGCAGTAAAAGTTTATTGCGTCTGACCGCCGGAGAGTTTTCATCGGCATCCACCGGACGTTTTCCCCGGTAAAGCAGTTCTTCTCCGAGGGATTCTTTCAGAATGGCAGCCGCGCTCCGGGCAAACGATTTGTAACATTCCGGACAGAATGCCTGATTGTTTTTCTTCACATCCTCAAGAACAGCTGAACATGCCGGACATATTTCCAGATCGTTTTTCTGATATAACTTTTTCAAACTCTCCAGAGAATCATCCGTACTTTCATTTTTGCGATGATTTTTTTTGCCGAAAGGCAGATGCTCAAGGATCATTTCAGAAATATTCAAACCAATATCCGGCAATAAGCCGGACCCGTCTTTTTCAGCGCATTCCTGACAGAGATTCAGGTTTCTGCATTTCCCGTTGATAAATTCCTTGATGTGGATCACTGCGGGATTTTTTTTACATCTATCACAAAGCATATTGAAAACTCCATTTACTCTGATATACTATACCATCAACATAATAAAAATGCAAATTTCCGGCAAACAAGGGTTGAAAAAATATTTTCTTTATGCTACTTTATATACATTGTACGCTTCCGGGTGTTCCGGAATGGCCGTTTTGTACTTTGGTTAATATGAGGCTGAATATATGAGCAGTATCGATGATCCTGGACCTCGACGGTGCGATGCCGGTATGGTGGATTTCAACATTGCGGCAACTGCAAAAGATTCAGTTCTCAATATGATCAACTGATTTATTCCGCAGCTTTTCCGCATTCCGCCACAATCAGGTTGTATTTTCATCTTTTCCTGTTATCGGCATTTGCACCAACGTCTTCCTCTTGAATCCGGTATATCCGACGAAGGAGAACGAAAAGATGTTAAAGTGTTACGATTTAATTGACGGGCGGGTCACCCGGTGTCCGGAAGGACAGCCGGGGATGATTCAGGTTTACAGTGCGCCGACAGATGAAGAACGTTTTTATTTGATCGAACAGTGCGGTATAGACGAGCATACGCTTAATTCTGCACTGGACGAGGATGAAATAAGCCGTATCGAATATGAGCAGAATCATGTGGCGATAATTATCAAGCGTCCCCGTGATATTCAGGTGGAACGGCGGATGGATTTCCGGGTTTCCTCTCTGGGGGCATTCCTTTTTAAAGACCGGATCATAATGGTTCAGTCGGAATCTGCCTCGCTTTTCAAACACGGCAGAATGCCGCTGCGCGGGAACAGTGTGCCGGGAATATTACTGCGTCTGCTTTACCATGCTACCCAGCATTTTCTGCAGCATTTGCGGTTGATCCACAACATATCTGATGAAACGGAAAAAAAGATCGAATACGCTGTGACCAATAAATCTCTGGTCAATGTGTTTGCGTTGAAAAAAAGTCTGACCTACTATGAGTCGGCGATCAGTGCCAATCAGCTGCTGCTGGGTAAATTGCGGGATGATGCCGCCAGAATCTGTTTTTCTCCGGAAGAAAAAGAGTTCCTTGAAGATATCGGCATTGAAAACAAACAGTGTTACAATCTCGCCCGGATTTATGCCGAAACTCTTGAGGATATTTCCGAGGCCCGTTCCTCTGTTGCCAGCAATAATCTTTCTGTGATAATGAAATATCTGGCTATCATCAACATCGTGTTTCTGCCGTTGACGGTGATCACCGGATTGGGCGGCATGTCGGAATTTACGATGATGACTGAAGGGATCTGGTGGCCGCATGCTTATGCTGCGCTGATCGTGGTTATGGTCATTATCGGTTTTATCACCTACCGTCTGGTTCATGATCTCGGGGCTCCCCGCAATAACAGGAGGAGGTGAATAAAATGGCAAAGAAACTCAAAAAAAATCAGGGCGATCTTACCACTTCCCGCCGCGGAGGAGAAAAAATGCGCCGGGCTGCAAAACTTTTCAACCGCAGCATCGTGTACTATATTTTTCTGGTCATTCTTGCGGTTGTTTGCGGTATTGGCGGCAACTATGATTTGAGCAATCCGACGCTCAATGGATTTGCCATCTGCTTTTTGCTGCTGCCGGCATATCTGCCTCTGATCATTATCGGAGCTGTCGGAGTACTGCTCGGAATGCCATTGTCAACAGCCTGCGGTCATGAAGTGATCCTTTTCGGGATCTGTGATATATTGCTGGCGGTCAATGTGTGGTGGATCATCCGTTGGGCGGCGGCAAGGAAACAGAGCGCTTCACTGCTGAAAAACTCCAGAATCTTTGTGCTGATCATGGTATACTGGGGAATTTTTCAGCTCGGATGCTGTCTTGTTCAGCTGATCTGGTTGAAAAGCGGACTGCATGCACTGCATGATTTCGGTTGTCACTGAGGATCGACGGTTATATCAAGCAATGCTTTTTCTGCCTGTTGGCGGAGCTTTTCAATTGTTTCCTCATCGGCATCACGGGGGATGGAAAGCGGATTTCCGATGATCAGGGTCAATTTTGAAAACGGTTTCGGGATTTGAAATTCATCCCAGCTTTTCAATTTCCAGCAACGCGAGGAATTCAAGACAAACGGAACCAGCAGACATCCGGTTTTTGATGCTGTGATGACCGGTCCGTTTTTTATTTTGTATTTCGGACCTCTCGGGCCATCCGGGGTGAATACGACATTACGTCCGCTTTCAATTGCGTGGATCGCTCCGCGCAATGCGTTTGCTCCCTTTCGGCTGGATGAACCGCGCAGGGCCTGCGCCCCGAAGAAGCTGAGAAAATCTGCCAGATATTGCCCGTCTCTGGAGGCACTGATTACGGCAGATGTGTTCTTCATGATCCTCCCGGGAAATGCCGGACAGATGAACATCAGCCGGTTGTGCCATGTAATACCGACTATTTTTTGCGGATTTGAGCAAAGGTTGCCCGGATCGACCAGCTTGAAACGGAAGAACAGTTTGAAATATATTTTCATCGCCGTTGCCGGAAACCAGAATATCCATGTCGGCAGTTTTTTTACCTGTCTGAAACGTTGTTTGAGTGAACTCATGCTTTTTTAATTTCTCTTTTTTTACAAATATCATTTAATACACAATTGTCACATTCAGCTTTTCCGGCATGGCAGATCTGCCTGCCGTGAGTGATCAGCAAATGTGAAAAATTCGTCCATAATTCCGGCGCGACTTTTTTGTTTACCAGAGCTTCTATTTTTTCCGGTGAATCACTTCTGACAACTCCGATACGGTTCAACAGCCGTTTTACATGAGTGTCTACCGGAAAACCGGGAATATCGAAACAATTTCCCAGAATCACATTGGCACTTTTTCTGCCGATGCCGGGCAGGGCGGTCAATTCTTCCATACTCTGCGGCACAATGCCGTTATGCTTTTCCGCTATAATGGCTGCCGAAGCGATCAGATTGCGGCTTTTGCTGCCGGATAATCCGCAGGGATGGATGATTTTTTCCACCACATCGACCGGTAATCTGCTCATAGATGCCGGATCCGGTGCAAGAGCGAAAAGCTCTTTGGTTACCTGATTGACTCTTTCGTCCCGGCATTGGGCGGAAAGCATTACTGCCGCCAGCAGCTGGAATGGCGAATCGTGGTGCAATGGGCAACTGCATTCTCCGTAAAGAGAAAACAGTCTTTCGTATGTCAGATTCAACAGCTGTGATGTTTCCACCTATACCTCCGGTTTCGCATCCCGGTTCATCAAAGTCCGGATCGCTTCTTTGACGGAACGTGATTCATAAATTATATTGTAAATTTCATTTATGATCGGCACGTCAACATTCATTTTTTCCGCAAGTGCTTTTGCTCCTTTGGCGGTGGGAACTCCTTCAGCAACGACCATGCCCATTTCATTCTGGATATCGATCATATTTCTGCCTCTGCCAAGTTCTTCTCCGACATGGCGGTTGCGGCTGTGACCGCTGCAGCAGGTGACGATCAGATCACCGACTCCGCTCAAACCGGCAAATGTTGCCCGTTTGCCGCCGAGAGCCTCGCCCAGAGAACCCATTTCAAAAATACCTCTGGTCATCATTGCAGCTTTGGGGTTGTCGCCAAGTTTCATCCCGTCAATGATCCCGGCCGCGATCGCCATTACATTTTTCAAGGCACCGCCCAATTCGACACCGACGACATCATCTGAAGTGTAGACCCGGAAGTTTTCATTCATCATAAGTTTTTGAACCGCCTGCGCAGAGTCTCTGTTTTCAGCGGCAGCCACCACGGCTGTCGGGACTTTTCGGGAAACTTCCTCGGCATGACTCGGACCGGAAAGGTCGATGAAATCAATATTTCCCAACTCATCTTCTACGATCTGGCTGATTCTTTTCCATGAGTTGATTTCGATGCCTTTTGCAACGTTGATCACCGGCGTGGATTGATTGAATACCGGAGCAATATTTTTCAGAACATTTCTTAAAAACTGGGTCGGTGTCGCCAGCAGGATCATATCCTTTTTTTCAACAGCTTCTCCAATGCAGGGGGTGAATTCAAGATTATCCGGCAGCCGGACTCCGGGCAGAAATTTGTAATTTTCATGTTTCCCGGCAATTTCCGTCAGATAATCAGGAAAAGCTCCCCATATCTGAACCTTGTGTCCATTGGAAAGCATATTCAATGCCAGAGCAGTTCCCCATGCTCCATCTCCGATAACCGCGATATTCATTTGATCTCCAATTCTCTGATATTATTCTTTCGCAAAAGAGTGTTTTCGGCATTTGCCGGCAGTATACGCTCCATAAAAGAGGCTGTGCGTATACAGTATAAAGATACATCTTGATTTATGATTTTTCTACCGCATCGTCTGAAAAATTGCATTTTTTTTATATATTTTGTTTGACTTTACCGGAATTGGAAGTATATTTTCGTTATGAATGTCAACTAAACTAACAAACTTTGGTCTCTATGCGCTTTGCTTATGTTTCCGGTAAACGCCGGATATTTGAAAAATTACGCAGGGAAGGGCGTATTTCCCGGGCAGATCTGGCGCGGAAGTGTTCTCTGACACGTCCGGCGGTTTCTGCCATCGTGGAGGAGTTGATCGCTGACGGATTTGTGCGGGAACTCGGTCCGGGGCGTTCCACCGGCGGCAAGCCGCCCATCATGTTGGAATTTATTCCCCAATCCCGTTGTGCCATCGGAATCAACCTCGGCGGTGACGGCTTGATCGAGGGGGTGTTATGCAATCTTTCCTGCGGTGTGCTGAAATCGGAAGCGGTGGTTTATGAGAATAATTACGATAGCATTATCCGGGGCACGGAAAAGTTGATAAGGATGCTTTCCGGCAGGATCCCGGGCGGATTATTTTCCGGTGTCGGCATTGCCGTTTCAGGCTTGGTCAATAATGATGGCATCGTGGTGCGTTCCAGTTTGGATATTGTCGGTAAACCATTGGCAGAAGTGCTGGAAAAGCATACCGGAGTTCCGGTTCGCATTGAACGCCGTCCGAATGCCGCAGCTCTGGCGGAAGCTCTGTTCGGAGCCGGACGTGATGCTTCAAGGCTCGTGTATCTGACAAGTGGTATCGGTGTCGGTGCCGGATTGGTCGCTGATTGCGAAATTCAGACCGGCAGTCACGGATTGTCAGGAGAGGTCGGTCAATTGCATCTGCCGGACTCCCGTATTCTGGAAGAAGCAGCCCGGCCGAGTGTGATGTTGAAAGCATACGCAGAAAAAAGCGGCAGGGAAGTGGATATGGAAGCATTTATTCAGCTGTTTTTTGCCGGTGATGCTCTGGCTGAAAGTATGGTGATGGATAATGCCCGTTATCTGGCTTATGCAGCGGGGATCGCCGCTAATTTGTTTGATCCGGATGCATTGGTGCTGGGTGGTGATGTGCTTGAATTCGGTGACCGCCATTTTGAAATGTTCAAAAAAGAGTTCCTTGCAATGTCTGTATCTGCTGAACTGGGCAAGCCGCCAATGGTTCTGCGTTCAATGTTCGGCAGACGCGGTGTTGCCGTCGGCGGAGCTCAAATAATTCTTGATTCGCTCGTTCAATAGAGATATTTTGATCCATTCTAACATGAAAGGGTAAAAAAATGGATGTCAAAATTTTAGAAGACAAGTATGCTCTCGGAAAAGCTGCTGCAGCTCTCGGCGCAGCGAAGATCCGGGCGGCGATCGCGGCAAAAGGTTATGCCAATGTTATTCTGGCAACCGGAGCCAGCCAGTTTGAGATGCTTGAAGCACTGCTGACTGAAAAAGATATTGATTGGAGTGTGGTCAAATTTTTCCACCTTGATGAGTATGTCGGCTTGCCGATCACCCATCCTGCCAGTTTCCGGCTGTATCTGTGGACCCGTTTCATCCAGAAACTTCCGGTGCCGCCTGCCGCATTTTTCCCGGTGAATGGTTCCGCGAAAGATATTAAAGCTGTTCTCAAAGAACTTGAGAAAAATATCACAGAAAATCCCATCGATGTCGCTTTTGTCGGTATCGGTGAGAATGGTCATTTGGCTTTCAACGATCCCCCGGCTGACTTCGATACCGAAGATGCCTATCTGGTCATCGAACTGGAAGAACGCTGCCGCAAACAGCAGCTCGGTGAAGGCTGGTTCCCGACCTTTGATGATGTTCCGACCCATGCCATCAGTATGAGTGTCAAACAGTGCATGAAAGCCGCCTGTATCATCAACAGTGTTCCTGATCTGCGCAAAGCTGAAGCGGTCAAAATGGCTCTTGAAGGTCCGGTGACCAATATGTGCGCAGCCAGTATGCTGCAGCTGCATCCGGATTGTACCACTTTCCTTGATAAAGATTCTGCATCATTATTGACCAAATAATTATGTTTACAGAATTTGTATTTATCCGTCACGGTGAGACTGATGCCAACCGTGACGGTTTGCTGCAGGGCGGTAAAGTTGATATGCCGCTGAATGAAAATGGTCTGAAGCAGGCGGCAGCTGTTGCTGAATGTTTGCGGGATGAGCATTTTGATTTTTCCTTTGCCAGTCCATTGATTCGTGCCAGACAGACAATGGAAATTATTGCAGCGGCTCATTGTGAAGAGATTGTCCCGCAATACGATGATGCGTTGCGCGAATGGAATTGCGGAGATTTGGATGGATTGCATTGGTGTGAGATCAAAGAGAAATATCCTGTGGAATCGCTGGCATTCAGCTTTGAGCGTGTTGAAGTTCAAATGCCGAATGGAGAATGCGGTCTGGGGGTTCAGTTCCGTGTGGAAAACTTTTTGAAAACTGTACTGGAAAATTGTTCGGGGAAACGGGTTTTGCTGGTTGCACATGGTGGTGTTTTACAGCGGGTAGTGCGTTTTCTCACCGGTCCGGTTTGTAAACACAATATGCTGCCTCTGGCTGACAATGCATCTATTACAACTTTTCGTTTTAATCATTATTACAATGCGTGGCAGTTAACTGCTTTAAACAGAATAGAGCATTTGAAAAATCTGCCGTTGCATCAGAGCAGAGTGTCATAACAATATCTGATAAATCAGGACGGATAATTTATTTTTCCGTAATCAACGATTTCAGATGTCGAAAATCATCCGGAAGCGGAGAGGTGAAGTCCATCATCTCTCCGCTTTTTGGATGGGGCAGGGTGAGTTTCCATGCGTGGAGCATCTGCCGGGTAACTCCGGGGAATGTACAGTTGCGGTTTCCGTAAACATCATCGCCGATGATCGGCAGACCGACAGAGCTTAAATGGACTCTGATTTGATGAGTTCTTCCGGTGAAAATTTTCACTTCAACCAGAGAAAGCGGAATATTTTCCACTACTTTATGGGCGATCACCTTATAAGCGGTGTGAGCTTCTTTCCCATTGCGTTCTACAATAGCCATTTTCTGCCGGTTTACCGGATGTCTGCCGATAAGATTTTTCAGTTCTCCGGTTATCTGTTTGGGGATACCCCGGCAAATGGCAAGATAAGTTTTTCCGGTTTTCCGGTCGGCAAAAGCCTGTCCCAGTTTGAATTTTGCCTCGACTGTTTTGGCGATTGCCAGACATCCGCTGGTGTCTTTATCCAGCCGGTGTATTATACCGGGGCGGTTTCCGTCTTCCCCGGCGAAATCCTGTGCCATTGCCGGATATCTGCCGATAAGAGCATTTACCACGGTTCCTGCATAATTTCCCGGGGCAGGGTGAACAACGACTCCCGCCGGTTTGTCAATCACCAGAAAATGTTGATCTTCAAAGAGAATATCAAATTCGAAAGGTTCGGCAGAAATTTCTTCGTCAACATTGATTTCCGGAATGTCTATTGAAATCTCCATTCCGGCTGTTACTGTGAAACGCGGTTGCACGACAGTCTGGCTGTTGACTGCAACAGCTCCGTTTTTTATAAGATTCTGCAGACAGGTTCTGGAGAAATCCGGCAGACATAGTGCCAATGCCCGGTCAAGCCTTCCGGATGTTTCTGCTGAAATTGTGAATTTATGCTCTTTTTTCATTATTCTTGCGCAAGAAAAAGTAAAGCATTCCGGAACCGATACAGATCATGGCAATGCCGATCCACTGTGCCGGTGTAAGTTTCCAGAAAAGGTCATTGTCTCCACGGAGCATTTCATTGAAACAACGCAGAAATCCATAAGTTGCAAAATAGCAGGATACCACTACGCCGCGTGGACTGTTTTTCTTCAACATCCACCAGAATATCCCGCAGAGGATGATATTTTCTCCGGCTTCAAGCAATTGTACCGGATGCACCGGCATCCCCCGTGTTTCAAACCAGAGATGGGAACCTTCCGGGGCTGTTACTCCCCAGAATGAATCTGTTGCCCGTCCGTAGCAGCAGCCGTTGAGAAAACAACCGATACGACCGCAAGCATGAGCTGCCGCCATAGCGGGAGTGAATATATCCATTACCCTGATCGTATCCATTTTCTTTTTTCTGGTGTAAAAAATAATAGCCAGTGTTGCAAGAATGAATCCGCCGTAAAAAACAAGACCGCCTTCATGCAGATAAAAGATCCGCATCAGGTTGCGGGAATAACCTTTTTCGTAAAAAAACTGAGTCACGTAAAATAATCTTGCTCCGATCAAACCGAAGATCAGGGCAATTATGAGAAGAGTGCCGCAATCATCCTGTGAGAGATTCGCATGCTTACGGTTCTTTTCCATGATAAATGATGCGGCTATAAAACCGGCAGCTGCCATAATGCCATACCAGCGGATCGGCATGGAACCGATTTCAAAAGCAATTGGATTCATGTTTGTTTACTCCTTATTTATTTTTTTTACGGGCAAAAAATTCAATTGCCACGAGCAGGAATATGCCGGATGCCGTGCAGAGAAACACCCATGGCATCGTGCTGTCGCATGCCGGAGCATCCAGTACAAATCTGTTATTAACTTCATGCTGATACGGCCAGAGTCTGGGGATCGCCCCGATCATAAAACCGATAAGCGCGGCAATAGTGGTATTGTAAAATCTTTTGAGCAGATAATTGAGCAGATGAACGAATGCTCCCAGACCGAGAATTGCACCTGCGCTCAAACACAGCAATGTATAAATACTGTCAGCTGAAAATTTCAGACGAGTTATGTCGCTGACTGCCAGCCATACTTTGTCATACTGTCCGAATATCAGCAACAGAAATGAACCGGACAATCCCGGCAGGATCATGGCAATGATGCATATCGCACCATAGAGCATTTGCATATACCATTGGCTTCCGCCATTGACCGGTACGAGGGATATTACTCCAAAAGCGATCAAGGTCGAAACAAGGCACGACAAGGCGGCACTTACATCCCATTTTTTTATTTGCCGGTTGACTGTGATGATACTGGCTGCAATTAAGCCGAAAAAGAATGCATACGTTAAACGGGTATGATTTTCCAGCAACCATACGATCAATTTAGCCAGGGTCGCGAATGCGGCAAAAAGTCCAAGTCCGAGAAAAATGAAGAAACGCCAGGGAATGCGCTCATATAATTTTTTCCATTGCCCATGTAACAGCAGTCTGGCTGTTTCTGTGCTGGCGATCTGCCCTATAGCTCCGGTGAGTTTCCCGAAAGCACCCATTATGAAAAGCATTGTTCCGCCGGATACGCCGGGGATGACATTGGCGGTTCCCATACTGAAACCTACTGAAAAGTTGTACAGATCATTTTTCAGGTTTGATAATTTCATTACCGGCTCCACTGGTGAACATTTGATAAAAAAATGGCAACCCCGCCAGGACTCGAACCTAATCTAAATGGACCAAAACCACTTGTGCTACCATTACACCACGGGGTTGCGTTATTCTACAACATTTTATTAATATAGCTCAAAAAAAATTATTTTCCACAAAAAAGGGAAAAAAACTGCATATTTTTTTGAAATTGAACCGGTGTTCGGGAAAAATGCAGAAAAATGGACGTTTTTTATTTTAAAACAGCTTGCGTTATTGCTTTTGGGAGATTATATTTATAAAGTGTGTCATTACACAGTGTCGCAAATTTGTGAGCTGTGAACAAAATTAAATCAATTAGAAAGGTCGATACAATGTTGAAAAAATTTTTTCTGACCGTGATTCTGGTCGCCGTTGCTGCAGTTTCACTGCAGGCTGCTCCCTGGGCTGCTCATAATTCCCGGCGTTCTCCAAAGAGTTTGATTATTGTCGGAAACTATAAAACCCCCAGACTTATGGCTGCTACCATCATGGGCTTGACCCGTCAACCGTATCTTGTATTGACCAGCGATGGCCGTTATTTTGCTTTTCTGCCCAAAGCCACTCAAGAGATTCCGGCTGATAAAATCGATGTTTACATCAACCGCCTCAATCCCAAACGCATCGTTATTATCGGAGATGAGCGTTATGTTTCCCGGAAACAGGAGGATATATTGCGTAAAGTCAATTTGATGCGTATCCCGTTGGTCCGTATCTACGGCGGAGACTGGGGACGGATCGCTGAAGAGCTTGATGATATGCTCAATATCGGAAGTCTTGCCCGTGAATTCCGCCGCAATTATTATGATCTTTCCATGAGTGATGCCCGTCTGCGTGATCCGGAAAATGTTTCTGCTCCGCAGGAAGATGATCAGCAGAAAGATGATAATAATTCAGCTTCCGATGAAGTCCCCGCTTCAGAACCGGAACTTCTCTGATTTTGGTAAAAAACTATGCTGCATCTCTACAGAATTGCCGTTAACAGCTTCCGGGAATCACTCCGGGAGCCTGTTTACTTTCTTATGCTCTTCGGAGCATTGTTGATAATCGGTCACTATCCGTGGATGACGCTTTTTGTTTTCAGGGAACAGTTGAAGCTGGTTGTCGATGGTGCTATGGCAACGACAATGTTGTTTTCCATGGCGATTTGTGTGCTGTGTGCAACCAGTACAGTTTCCCGTGAGATGCAGAATGGTACGGTGCTGCTGCTTTTGAGTAAACCGATCGCCCGATGGAGTTTTGTGCTGGGCAAGGTGTTCGGGATTCTGGCGGCATCTTTGCTTTTTTGTGTGGTTTGCTGCTGTGCATCGATAATATCGGTTTACATTGCAGAGGATCAATTCCGGTTGGAAATGACACTGTATCTGATTTTTCTCGGACTTCTTGTCGCAGCCTGTGTCATAGGTATGCTTGTGAATTATCTCAAGGGCTGTTCATTTTCAGAATATTCCGCTTATGCGGTGGCGGTGCTGGTCGCCGGTATGCTCGGTTATTGTCTGAAGTTTCAGCATCATCCGGAATTGTCTTTGATCGATCTGGTCAAAGCATTGGTTCTGCTGTTGCCGGCTGTTATGATCATGGCAACGCTGGCTGTAGGCTTTTCCACCCGTTTTGATGTGGTTCCGAGCATGTGTTTGTGTACACTGGTGTTTTTTCTCGGTTTGATGTCGAGCTATCTTTTCGGTGGTGAAGTGGCAGATCCGACCTTGTCGGTATTGTCATCTCTGCTTTATGCTGCAATTCCGAATTGGCAGTTTTTCTGGATGGCTGATGCGCTGGCTGTTCACCGGACTATCCCTGCCGGCTATGTCTGGGGAGCTGTCGGCTACGCAGTTCTTTATTCTGTCATTATCATGGTTTGGGCGGTGGTTCTCTTTCAGAACCGGGAAGCTGCCGGCAGCCGTGATAACTGACCGGAGGATTTTTCGCAAATGGATGAGTTGCAGAATAACTGTAATTTGATCATCCTGCCGCAGGTGGATTCTACCAATACCTATGCAAAAAATAATTTTACCGATTTGCCGGATGGTTGTGTCGTTGCGGCGATCGAGCAAACTGCCGGAAGAGGGCGTTTGGGCCGCAAATGGTTTTCCGCTCCCGGAGCATCGCTGACTGCCTCTGCTGTATTGAAGAATGTGACCATGCCTTTTCATGCCGGAGTAATTGTCGGACTTGCCGGATTGGAATTGATCCGGGAGTATCTGCCGGAAAGTTTCATCTTTTTTAAATGGCCCAACGATATTTATATCCGTGAATGCAAGATTTCCGGAATCCTTTCAGAGGGAATTCTGGAAAACGGCAGGATTTCCGGAGTGGTTTGCGGTATCGGGATCAATGTGAATCAGAGTAAGGAAGAGATGAATGCATTGGATAATCCGGCTGTTTCCATGACCGCGGTTGCCGGGAAAAAGTTTTTTTTGGAAAAAATGCGTTTTGAACTTGCAGAAAAGATAAAAAAATACTATATTATATATCAATCAAATTCTGAAAGTGTACTTGGATTGTGGCGTGATGAAAACCGTCTGATCGGGGAGACTTTGTTTTTGAATATGCCGGATGGCACAGTTCGGCAGGGGTGCTTTACTGCCATCGGGGAAAATGGGGAAATGATGCTTCGTTCTCCGGAAGGGGAGATGTTCCTCTTTGATTGCGGAGATGTGAAAATAGATGCATCATTGATAGATTTTAATTTGTTGGAAAACAAGTATAAACCAATGTGATGAACTGAATAAGGTTGTCACGCAAAACAAAAAGGAGTATTCATGGGTGATAAACTGCTCGCCGGACTTCAGTTGATGGTCTTCGGTATGGGGATGGTGTACGTCTTCCTCATTATCATGATCCTCTGCATGAAGTTGATGTCCAAAGTCATTGCGCCGATCGCTGCCAAGCAAAAAGCCGCAGAAGATGCTGCAAAAGCAGCTGCCAAAAAGCCTGTTGCCGTTTCATCTGATGATACAGCTCTGGTTGCCGCTGCTGTTGCAGCTGTTGCCGCCCGTCGCTGAAATGAAAACAAATTATTGAAAATAAAGAATATAAAGGTGTTCCAATGAAAAAAATCAAATTCATGGATTGCTCGTTCCGTGATGGATTCCAGTCCTGTCTCGGTGCCCGGGTCAAAACAGAAGACTTTCTGCCCGCTCTTGACGCGGCGGTCAAAGCCGGTATCAACCATATTGAAATCGGCGGTGGTGCCCGTTTCCAGGCACTCTATTTCTACTGCCAGGAAGATGCCTTTGAGATGATGGATAAATGGCGTGAGACCGTTGGTCCCGATGTCAATTTGCAGACTCTTTCCCGCGGTGTCAACGTGGTCGGTCTTTCCAGCCAGTCCAGCGATATTATCGACCTCCATGCCAAACTTTTCAAAAAACACGGCATTACCACCATCCGTAACTTCGACGCCCTTAACGACGTCCGCAACCTCGAAGTTTCCGGCCGCGCCATCGCCAAATACGGTCTGAAACACCAGGTCACCGTTACCCTGATGGGACTCGCTCCCGGTCTGCAGGAATCCTACGCTCACACCCCGCAGTTCTATGTCGATACCCTGAACAATATCATCGCTTCCGGTATCCCCTTTGACAGCCTCGCTTTCAAAGATGCTTCCGGTCCCAGCACCCCCGCCACCGTTTTTGAAACCGTCAAACAGGCTCGCGCCATCCTCGACAGCACCTACGGCGCCGGTGCCAAAGAGATCCAGTTCCACACCCACGACACCGCCGGTATGGCTGTCGCCTGCAACATGGCCGCTATCGAAGCCGGTGCGGATGTGATCGACCTGGCGATGAGTCCGCTAAGTCGGATCGTAGCCATGTCGTTCTGTGAGCCAAGGAGTT
>JAZSIZ010000027.1:0-33240 GCA_045534015.1 Victivallaceae bacterium
TGCGAATATACTTTTGCCCGTTAAGAGCAAAAGCCGAGCAACAAAAGTTGCGAGGATGAGCGGAGGGCGAGCAATAAGCCGCGAGTGAACGGAAAGACTGCCAAAGGCAGTCGCCCCGTGAACGCAGGCGCAATAATTCAGTGGAAACTGTCGCATTGAATCCGCTTGGAAAGTGTGTGCGTAAAGGTTGGGGAGTATGAGGGGAGGAAACCGTGGAACGGTTGCCTATCCCCTCATGCAAACAGAACCTCCGCCGATTGCGCAAGCCATTTTTTTACGGAGTGGTACGGATGTTTACGGATGTTTACGGATGCGGCATACTGTTTCAAGTGTGGATACAAGCCGTGTTTTTACTGTGCAATGTCTTGACGTTCTTCCCGGGAGTAACGCTTTGCAAAATATTACCACAGTTTGCATGGCATGGGCGGCACATGGCATATCCGACTCCGTATTCATCCATGCTTGATACGAATTCTGCCTGTCCATCTCCGCTTTACAGCATCGTTGTGACAAGGCCGCGACACAAATCGGACGTTGCGCAGACTGCTCAACTCTCCCGGGGGTGTGGGGTGCAACCCCGCCAAGGGCGACAGCCCGCATTGTGCTGATGAGAAGATTTTGAGAATTTTTTGAGAAGCTTTGAGAAAACACAATCTCTCATAAAAACGCCCGCTTGCAAACAAAACACCCGCAGACTCCCAAACTTCCCGGGGGTTCGGGGGCGGAGCCCCTGACAAGGGCGACAGCCCGTCAGAGCCATTCCAAACAGAACGCCCGCAGACTGCGCAACTTATCCCGCCTGCTTGCAAACAGAACGCCCGCAGACTGCACAACCGCTATCGGGGGTTCGGGGGCGGAGCCCCTGACAAGGGCGACAGCCCGCTATCGCCATTCCAAACTGAACGCCCGCAGACTGCACAACCGCTATCGGGGGTTCGGGGGCGGAGCCCCTGACAAAGGCGACAGCCCGTCAGAGCCATTCCAAACAGAACACCCGCAGACTGCACAACCGCTATCGGGGGTTCGGGGGCGAAGCCCCTGACAAGGGCGACAGCCCGCCAGAGCCATTCCAAACTGAACGCTTTTTTTAGTGGGCAGTGTGAGGAAAGCTCGGGTTTTGCAAGGAATTTTGCGAGGGAGCGTACTCCGGTACGTGACCGAGCCGAAATTCCGCCGGCAAGGCCCGAGATCTCCCGCAATGCCCACTAAAAAATTGATAGGGCGGTGTTGATGTTGCCGAAGGGGGCGCTGGTGGCAACGCCATTGATCTCACTCCTGATTTCATCCAGAATCAAGCGTGCGATTCTGATACCTTCAATACGTTGAGCTTCCTTGTCACCGGCGTTTTCCATGGCTTTCATGATCCAGTCAGGAACTACGACACCTGGAACTTCAGTTTTCATAAAGAGGGCATTGCGGTAGCTGGCGAAAGGCCAGACACCGGCGATGACCGGAATGCCGAAGTTTTTGCGGACGTTTTGCAGGAATTCCAGCAGAACGGGCGGATCGAATACCGGTTGGGTGATGATGAATTCGGCACCGGCGGCGACCTTTTCTTCGAGGCGGCGGTATTCCCGGTTCATATCGATGGCATTGGGATCGGCTCCGACACCGGCAACGATGGCAGTTTGTACATTGTTGCCAAGGAGTTGTCCACCGACATCAACACCCCGGTTGAGGCGGCTTTGGAGTTTCACCATACCGATGGCATCGACATCAAAAACGCCTGAACTGAAAGGGTAATCGCCGAGTTTCGGCGGATCGCCGGTAATAAAGAGGATATTTTGCAGTTTTTTTGCCATACATCCGAGGATCATGGATTGCAGACTTATGAGGTTGCGGTCACGGGCGCAGCAGTGAACGATGGTTTCGATACCTGCTTTTTCCTGAATTTCAATAGCGGTAATGATTTGTGATATACGGCAGCTGGCGCGGGGACCATCGGGGATATTGATGGCATCGATACCGGCATCGGCACAGATTTTTGCTTTTTCCACGGTCGAAGTCAGATCGAATCCTTTTGGCGGAGTCATTTCGATAAGTTTGACAAATTTTCCATCGGCTATTTTTTTGCCGAAAGAGCTTTTTTCAGCCAGCGGTACAGGGAGAAGTTCGATGACTTCTTTAACTTCGATTTGCGGCACAGTCTTTTTTGCACCGGCAGCGAGCGGTTTGAGTGAACGCACCATATCGGCAATGTGATCAGGAGTTATTCCGCAGCACCCGCCGAGTCCTTTGGCTCCGAGGTTGAGGTAACGCATGGAGTAGGTGGTAAAATATTCCGGGGTAGTCATCTGCATGAAACGGTTATCGACATTGCGGGGAACACCGGCACCGGGCTGGGTGATCACGGGAAATGCGGTGCTGTGAATGATTTTTTCCAGAGCTGCGAGGGTGGTTTCCGGACCGTTGCCGCAATTCAGCCCGATTGCCGCCGGGGGATTTTTCAGTGCGGCAAGGAAAGATTCGATTTCGACGAACTCTTTGCCGTCGGCAGTTTCAGCATCAGCATTGAGGATAAAGCTGGTGACGTATGCAGAATCAACCGGAGCGGCATTGACAGCATTTTTCAGTTCTTCGAAGGATGAGATGGATTCAAAGATAATGAAATCCGCACCGCCACTGATAAGAAACTCAACCTGCCCTGTAATGGCATCGGCAACGGCATTGGAAGCGGGACCGACTGATCCGGCAATCAGTATTTCCGGCTTTCCGGCAGCGGCTTTTCTGGCATTGGCAACAGCTGCGTGATTGATTTTTTCTGCCCGGTCGGCGATACCGAATTGCCGCAGGGAAACCTGATTGGCATTGTAAGTGTTGGTAGTCAGTACTTCAGCACCGGCATCGACATACGATTGATGGACAGCTGTGACAACAGCCGGAGAGGTGAGGTTGAGATCATCGTATGAGGTGTTGACAAAAAAGTTTTTCCGGTAAAGTTCGGTACCGAATCCTCCATCAAAAATGAGGATATTTTCAGCAAGGCGTTTCTGTAATTCAGAGTGTTTCATTTTCCCTCCGCAAGTTTTTCCGGTCTGAGAATAGACAATTGAAAGAGAAATGCTGTAAATACCATGATCGCAGCAAAGATAAAAGCTGCTCCGGTGAATTGGAAACAATCGGCAATAAATCCACCGGCAAGCGGTGCGATCATGCTGGTTATTCCGACAACAACCTCATTTCCGGCAACAAAAAATCCGCTTTTCGATGGATGAGCAAGAGAATGGTACACCAGATAGAAGTAAAGACATCCGGAATAGATCCCGTAAACAGCCGCCGCCAGATAGAATGCCGGAAGGGTTTTGCAGAAAGCAAAGGCAATGAGAGCGGCGATACCGCACGCGCTCATGAAAAAAGCGGGCAGACGTTTCCACATCCATGATTTACTGCGGGCAAGAAGCAAAGCGGTAAAAGCCTGAACATAACTGACCAGAGCAAGTACATAAGCGACCTGATCCTGTGAAAAATTCAGTTCATCACCGGTTTTCGGCCACATGCCGCGGATCTGACTGACTGTCACGGTTCCCAAACCGCCGACGATCCACCCGAGTATGGCGAGTTTTGAATAACTTTTTTCCGGAAAAATGAGCTGCTTTTCTTCCTGCGGCATATCATCTTTTTTCCGGGGTGCAGTTTTTCCCTTGCGGCAGATGGCGATAAGCAAGACACTGCCGGTCACTGCTGCTGCCAGGGCCAGGGTGATCGCAAAACCGGCATGGAGCGGTAATTTGGCAAACGCCAGCGGACCGGAAGCAAAACCGAGACTCCAGGTCAAAGTGTAAAAAGCAGTAGCTTTCACGGTTCCCTGTGCTTTTTTTTCACCGGATTCGATGGATTTTGCAAAGAGCTGGAACGGGGTGCAGAAAAGAGCTGCTCCGCAACCGCAGAGAGCAAGCCACAGCAATTGGATATACAATCCGTCGAAAATAATGAATCCGATCGAGGTGAGCATCAGTATCACCCCGCCGGAAAGTATGAGTTTCAAGGCGTTGGAATCGTTGACTTTTTTACCGATGAGCGAAGTTACCAGACAGTAAGCGATCCCCCATGCGGTAAGTGATGAAGCAACAATGATACGCGGACAATCTCCCAGAGAAAAGCGGTGTGCGGTAATAAAGAAGAATCCGCCATTGAGAAAATTAATTGCAAAAGGGACAAAATAAGCCAGAATTTTAACCAGCATGATATACCAACTTCTTTCTGCAAAAAACGATCAAACAGCTTGAATATAAATTTTCAGGTTGAAAATTTCCCCCAATTCAAACTGTTTGATCTTAAATTTTGTTCAGAGTGCGCCGCAGTTTTTCAGGGTTTCAGTCAAGGTCTCCAGATGAGCCTGACTCATTTCGCACATCGGCAACCGGTATTCGCAGGCAATTTCGCCCCGCAGAGCCATTGCGGCTTTGATGGGGATGGGGTTACTTTCGATGAAAAGATCACGGAACAGAGCGTAATATTTTTTGTGATATGCCAGAGCAGAAGTGAAATCGCCTTTAAGGGCAAGATCGACCATTTCGCTCAACTCCGCCGGAATAATATTTGATGCCACACTGATAATACCGGAAGCACCGACCGACATCATGGGCAGAGTCAGCGAGTCATCACCGCTCAACACAGTAATATCGCACAGATTTTTGATTGCAGAAACCCGGTCAACACTGCCGCCGGCTTCTTTGACGGCGACCATCAGTTCATTGTCTGCCAGACGGGCGATGGTTTCCACGGCAATCGGAACACCGGCACGACCGGGGACGTTGTAAAGTACCACCGGCAGCTGGCTTTTTTCTGCGATCACGGAAAAGTGACGGTAAATGCCTTCCTGTGTGGGTTTGTTATAGTAGGGGGTGACCTGTAAAGAGGCATCGGCACCGGCGGCTTTGGCTTCTTTGGTCAGATGGATTGCTTCTTCCGTGGAATTGGCTCCGCTTCCGGCGATGACCTGACAGCGGCCGTTGACGATCTCGACTGTTCTGGCGATGACTTCGGTGTGTTCTTCCATGGAAAGCGTCGGGGATTCCCCGGTGGTGCCGACCGGTACGACACCGGCGACGTTACCGGCGATCTGCCGTTCCAGCAGTGCTTTCAATGCTTCATAATCTACCTTGCCGTTGCGGAAAGGTGTTGCCAACGCAGTATAAACTCCCTGTAATTTCATAATATATTCCCTTATAAAGAAAGTTGATTTTACTCATCCAACATATAAAATACTACCATCAATGGATAAAATCAACTTGAAAAATCGACTTCACCATATTATTTTATAAATAAAAGCATAATTTACCGAGGAAGAGATGTATCCATGAAAAAATTTTTTGCAGTTACAGCTGTTATTGCATTCTGCTGCGGATGTGTGAATATCGAATATACCGGTACGGTTGCCGAAGCTTATCCGTCAACTGCTCCGGTGGCGGTGTTTTACAATGCTTCCAAAATCACCCGGTCATATAAAATTCTCGGCACGGCGACAGCTACAGCCAATTACCGGGAAGCCGGCAGTGACCGGATGCTTGAAGCTCTCAAGCAGAAAGCAAGAGAATCCGGAGCCAATGCCATATTGATAACCTCGCACCGGGTGGTTTCCGGCGGGGCAGCTGCGGAAAATGTTCCGCTTTTCAACACAGCATGGGATTATGATGAAATGGAAGGCAACTGGCGTTTGATCAATCAGGATGTCGATCAGGGCTTTGTCAACAATATGCGCGACAGCGGCTCATACACCACCAGCGGCAGTACCAATAATTTCACCCGCATCATCAAAGCTGAATTTCTGCGTTATTGAATTTTACAGCAGAAAAGTGTTGTCTCCGGCATGGATGTCAAAGGCAACCGGCGGTTCTTCAGATTTCCCGTCAAGCAAAACATTCAATTTGCTTCTGCCGGTGGAGCTTACTTTGATGACACTCTTGCCCGGAGCTGATTTTCCTTCGCAGAGCAGAGAGATCTCTTTGCCGGCAAAACGGAAATTTTCGATTCCGTGTCTGTGATTTGAGGATATGTGCCAGTTGATGACATTTTCCGCGCCGTTGAAGTCCAGACCGAGGATATTTTCGATGAACATCGCCACCGGACCGAGTGCGCTCCAGCCGACAAAGCGGTCACGCACAAGCATGCCGTTTTGGTTCTCCTTTTTGCCTCTGGTGGCAGGACGGGCTGCCGTGGGTGAATAACACTCCCAGATGCTGTCAAAAGCCGGATTATCAGCGGTTTGAGCCATCATTTCCAGATGTTTCATGGAAATTTCCCTTGCCAGAGCGCAGTATCCGTTTGCCTGCAGTCCTTTGACCACCATGTAATTTGTCGGAGCCCAGACGCTGCCCAGCCAGTAACCGCCATCCGGAACGAAGTTGGGGTCATCTGCAGAAAGAGAAGGAACAGGATGCTCTGTCCAGAACTCTGCCGGATCGGTAAGATGTTTTATCAGCGACCGGGTGCGTTCACTGTCGGTGATCTGTGCCAGCAGCGGCCAGAAGCCGGCGACGGTTTTATTGGCAAGGGCATTATCCGTGGGGTTGAATACATCGTAATAAAAACCGGTGGTACTTTTGTAGTGATGCGCATTTACTGTTTCTGCCAGAGATTTGGCTTCACCGGTGAATGTCGCGGCAATATCATGTTTTCCGGCGACCTTGGCCAGTTTGGCAATGAAGTTGGCGGAAATGATCTGCTGACATGCCATATCTATCCAGCAGACATCACTGCCATCCTGAAATTTTGCGGCATAGCCGCTTCTCGGGGAGTTGTCCATACCGCTGGAACCGGTATCTTCAAAGAAGTACAATCCGTTTTTCCGGCGGCGGTTGTTTTTAAGCCAGTTGAAGTAATTGACCAGTATGGGCAGTACTCTTTCAATACGGCTTTTATCGCCGGAAAAACGGTAGTATTCCCATTCACACCATGCGTACAACGGCGGATTCACCCGCACTCCGTAAGCCTGTGTGCCTTTGATTATGTCGTATGTCATACTGATATAACCATCTTCACTTTGCAAAGAGTAGAGGTTGTCCAGATTGTTCATCGGTGCGATCACGCCATTGAGATATTTTGCATAAAGAGCCATAAAGCAGGAATCCCACTGCCAGATGAAAGGGACTCCCGGCATGCAGGTCATCTGCGGAAGCCATCCGGGGCGGTATTCTGTGCTGTCGATATTTTCCAGTGCCAGTTTTACAGCACGTTCATAGAGAGCCACCCAGCGGGGACGTGCATCGAATATGATTTTCGGAAATTCCATGATCAGGATCCTTGTATAAAAATTGTGATATTCCGGATAACGGTATATACTATACCGCTGTTTCCGTAAAAATCAAACACTCCTTTTAAAAAAGTCGGTCTGATGCTTTTCTCCGGTGGTATACCGTATGTATTGTAGATAATGGGGCAAATCCGGCAGCCGGAGAGGATGAATTATACATAATATTTGCATGGAAAAGTGTTGAAAAATCTTTCCGGTGGTGTTATATTATAGAGATTAATTCTGCAACAACAACAACATAAGGGTTTGACAGATTATGTATCGTACTCATACTTGCGGCGAATTGCGTAAGGTTGATGCCGGAAAAGAGGTTCGCGTTTCCGGCTGGATCCACAGCGTGCGTGACCATGGCGGTGTTATTTTTATCGACCTGCGTGACAATTACGGGCTGACCCAGATCGTGATCGATCCGGAACGTGATTTCTATCAGGCACTGGATAAGTGGCGTGTGGAAAGCGTGGTTCAGTTTGACGGTGTAGTCGTGGAGCGTTCTCCGGAGACTGTCAACCCCAAACTTGCCACCGGCGAGATCGAAGTTTCCGCTACCGGCATGGAGATGCTCGGCGAAGCTGAAGTGCTGCCTTTCCAGGTTGCCAAAGATGACAATGCTCCGGAAGCGATGCGTTTGAAATACCGCTTCCTTGACTTGCGTAAAGAGAAACTGCACAACAATATCATTCTGCGCAGCAAAGTTATTGCCGCCATTCGTGCTTATATGACCGGTGCCGGATTTACTGAATTCCAGACTCCGATCCTGACTGCGAGCAGTCCGGAAGGAGCCCGTGACTATCTGGTTCCCTCCCGTCTGCATCCGGGCAAATTTTATGCTCTGCCGCAGGCTCCCCAGCAATTCAAACAGCTGCTGATGGTTTCCGGATTTGACCGTTACTTCCAGATCGCTCCGTGTTTCCGCGATGAAGATGCCCGTGCCGACCGCAGTCCCGGTGAATTTTATCAGCTGGATATTGAGATGAGCTTTGTGGAACAGGATCAGATCTTTGCCGTGGTCGAAGGACTTCTGCAGGACATTCTGGCTAAATTCTCCACCAAGAAATTTTCCACCGATCCCTTTGTCCGCATTCCTTACCGGGAAGCGATCAGCCGTTTCGGTTCGGATAAACCCGACTTGCGCAACCCGCTGGAAATGATCGATGTTTCCGAATTTTTCCGCGATACTGAATTCAAGGCTTTCGCCTCCACCGTTGCCAATGGCGGTGTGGTTCGTGCCATCCGTGCCCCGCAGGTTGCCGGCAAACCCCGTAAATTTTTCGATGATATGATCGCCTTTGCCCAGGAAAACGGAGCCAAAGGTATGGCTTACATCATCTGGAACGAAGAGGGTGAAAAAAGCCCGATCGTCAAGTTCCTTTCCCGTGAAGTTATCGATGGTCTTAAAGCCGCCGGAAAAATCGAAACCGGTGATGCACTCTTCTTCATCGCTGACAAGGAAAAAGTCGCCTGCAAGATCGGCGGCGCGGTCATCCCCGAATTGGGTCGCCGTCTGGAGCTTATTGATCAGAATGAATTCAAATTCTGCTGGATCGTTGACTTCCCGATGTTTGAAGAGGATGAAGAAACCGGAGAAATCATTTTCTCCCACAATCCTTTCAGTATGCCGCAGGGCGGTATGGAAGCTCTCAATACCAAAAATCCGCTGGATATTCTGGCGTGGCAGTATGATATTGTCTGCAATGGTGTGGAACTTTCCAGCGGTGCTATCCGTAACCACCGTCCGGAGATCATGTACCGTGCCTTTGAAATCGCCGGTTACGGTCCGGAAACTGTCGATCAGAAATTCGGCGGCATGATCAATGCTTTCAAACTCGGTGCGCCTCCGCACGGCGGTATCGCTCCGGGAGTTGACCGTCTGGTGATGCTCCTTGCGGATGAACCCAACATCCGTGAAGTGATCGCATTCCCCTTCAATCAGCAGGCGGAAGATTTGATGATGAATGCCCCCAGCGAAGTCACTCTCAAACAGCTGCGTGAGCTTCACATCGAAGTCAAACTGCCCAAAAAGCAGGAAAAGGCTGCTGATAATGCCTGATTTTTCATGGCTTAAAACTATTGTCGCCGCCGTCGCTGTCATGGCGGCGGTCTGTCTTGTCGCAGCTGAAAAAAATTCACTGCCGTCTCTCCCGCCGGACAGTGCTGTTATTGCGGGAGCTGAATTCAATGCGCTTTGCGGTGATCCACAAGGCGCACTTGTTTTATCTGCATTGCAGGAGATGTCTGAATTTCCTCTGGAAAAACTGGAGCGTGCCGTTGTCGCCTGTGACCGCAACTGGCGCAAATGGACGCTGTTTTTCCGTGCGGCAGAGAATAGTGATCTGGATAAACTCTGTTCGCTTCTGCCGCCGGTTCCGGCAGCTGAAAATGCAGGTGAGCAGCGTTTCCCTGTTTACCGTTTTTCCGGCAAAGAGCAGGATAAGAAGTTCAGTTATCTTATGCGGACAAATCTTCAGGAGGCGGTTGTTATCTATCCGGTTCATCTTCACCGTAAAGCAATCAGCCGCAAAGAGCAGAAAATGCTCAATACGGTCAGAAAAATCCTGCCGGTCCGCAATACTGCTGTTATCTGGGGGGCGGGGATCGTTGATTCAAAAAATTATGTATTGGGCAAATTGCGTTCTTTTGATTTTGTTCTGGAGAAAAATCTTCAGGGCAAATTGCAATTTCACGGGAAGTTTGTCTGCAAAGATGCTTCAGATGCATCGTTGATGGCGTTTTTGCTCAAATCCGCTTTCCCGGCGGCGATGAAGCATAAATTCGGCATTCCGGTAGAAAAATCAGAAGCGGCACTTCAGGCATTGACCATATCCTGTAAAGAAAATATGATATATTTTTCAACGGAAAATGTTGAACCTGTACTGCAGATGCTTGTTCCATTATTCAAGAACAGTCTCCCATTCAAACCGGAGATACAGAGATGAAAAAGCGCAGCAGTTTGCGGTGGTTCATCTGGTTGACCGTACTTGTTGTTTTGTGCGGCGGAGCTGTTTTTCTGTATCAGCGGTATGGTAAAAACAAGCGTGAATTGCAAAATATGGTGATCGATGATACGCTGTATGCCGATGAGATCAAAGCCGCCGCCAAAAAACATGGTCTGCCTCCGGAGCTGGTGCGGGCATTGATCAAAAAAGAGAGCAGATTCCGTGCTGATCAGATCGGGGAAGCCGGAGAAGTCGGTCTGATGCAGATCCTGCCGCAGGGAGCTGCTGCCGAATGGGCGAGAGTGAATAAGTGCAAAGTGCCGGATAAAGATGAATTGCAGGATGTGAAAACCAATCTGGAGATCGGCTGCTGGTATCTTGCCCGGGCGATAAAGAAGTGGAAAGATTACCGGTACGGCATGGAACTGGCCCTGGCTGAATACAATGCCGGAGCAAAAAATTCCGCCCGCTGGAAACCGGAAAAGAAAAACGATGAAGTCATCCACCGTATCGATTTTCCTTCTACCAGAAAGTATGTTACTGAAATAATGCATGATTACCGGGAATATCTTATTCAGGCAATGAAATAAGCTGTACTTGCAAAAATAAAAAAGTGGTGCTACATTAAAAAAATGCAGTCAACAATTTTACCGAAGGCATAAAAATGGATTTCAAGAATAATGACAATTGCTGTGCCGCAGATTTCATGGATGTTAATTATCTGCGTGAGTTGCAACTCGCACGGTTGCAGAAGATAGTACTTCACGCTTACAGCAATGTGGAGTTTTTCCGCAAACGTATGGATGAAAAAGGTGTCAAACCGCAGGATATAACGAGTTTGTCAGATATAAGCAAACTGCCGTTTTCCAAAAAAATCGATTTGCGTGACACTTATCCATTCGGTCTGTTTGCTGTGCCGAAAAGTGAGATCGTCCGTCTGCATGCATCCAGCGGAACCACCGGAAAACCCATTGTCGTGGCTTATACCAAAGAGGATCTGGCAGTTTGGTCAGAGGTTATGAAACGCGGTCTTGCCGGGGCCGGATTGAGCAAAAATGATATTATCCAGATCGCTTACGGTTACGGTCTATTTACCGGCGGTCTCGGAGCGCACTACGGTTGTGAAGCTCTCGGCGCAACGGTGGTTCCTGCTTCTGTGGGCAATACCCAGCGTCAGGTGATGCTGATGCGGGATTTCGGAGTTACCGGTATTTGCTGTACTCCGAGTTACTTCCTGCACCTGATCGAACAGGCTGCCATGGCGGGGATCGATATGCGTGAACTGCCGGTAAGAGTGGGTATTTTCGGTGCAGAACCGTGGTCACAGGGAATGCGTGAACAATTGGAAAAGGGTGCCGGAATCGAGGCTTTTGATATTTACGGACTTTCAGAGATCATTGGTCCCGGAGTGGCGATCGAATGTACGGAGCATCAGGGAATGCACGTTTTTGAGGATCACTTCTATCCTGAAATCATCGATCCGGATACCGGTGAAGTGCTGCCCGATGGCGAAATGGGTGAATTGGTTCTTACAACATTGAGCAAATATGCCATGCCGATGATCCGTTACCGGACAAGAGACTTGACCCGGATCATTGCAGAACCGTGTAAGTGCGGTCGTACCATCCGCCGGATCGATCGTATTTCCGCCCGCAGTGACGATATGTTCATCATCCGCGGCGTGAATGTCTTCCCCTCACAGATCGAGTCTGCGCTGTTGACCGTGCCGGGGGTGACGGCAAACTATATGATCATCCTGACTACTGAAAAAGGCATGGACAATATTGAATTGCAGGTCGAAATGAGTCCGGAGGCATTTTCCGATCAGATCAAAGTTCTGGAAACTCTTCAGCGCAATATATCCAAGGCGGTGGAATCGGTCATCGGATTGCGTATCCGGGTGAAACTGGTTGCTCCGCAGACCATTGCCCGCAGCGAAGGCAAAGCCAAAAGAGTTCTCGATCAGCGTATCAAGGATTAATCGGTAATTTTTCAGATACAATGTGCGGGGCGGGCTTTCAAAAGAAGTCCGCCCCGTTGTCATTACCCATTGATGATATTTGTGTCGTGTAAAATTATTTTTATAAATTTTATTTTTTGACCTTGACAAAAGTTAAATATCATGGTAAATTAATTTTTCAGAGAGTCTGCCGTAATATTGGAGTATGGCAGAAAAATTTCAAAGAAAGGGTTTTATCATGAAAAAATTCACTCTCATCGCGGTTGCTGCTTTCGCAGCATTGGTTTTCGTCGGTTGCAAATCTGTTTCCACCAGTGACGGAGCTTCTATGGTTCCGCAGATTGAAGCAGGTCATCCCGGTTATGCTGCCAAATTTGATGTCAAAGAGACCCGTGTCGCCGGTGAAGCTCAAGTGAATGTGCTTTTCGGTATTTTTGCCTGGGGTACTGATGCTTTCGCTGAAAACAGCAAACTTTCCTCTTTCAGCTTCCTGCCCTCTCCTGCCAACTATGCCAAGAGTGCCGCTGTTTACGAAGCTTGCAAAGCCAGCAAAGCTGATACTCTCGTCGGTACCCGTTATGTTGTGACCACCACTGACTATCTCATTTTCAAGACCGTCAAATGCGAAGTCGCCGGTTTCCCCGCCACCATGAATGGTGTTGAAAAACTCCATCCCTACGCTGTCGGCGACAAAATCTTCTGGCTGGCTGAAAAACCGGTTGCTGTCAAGTAATCCGGGTTGTTCAGGCTCGAAAAAACAGGAAAACTGCTGCAAACCCATACGGGAGTGCGGCAGTTCCTTTTTTTTTATTCTCTTTTTTTATTGATTGAAGTAACGGAAAAATTCCCGGCAGATCTCCCGGATCGATTCGTTTGATGCAACCGGGATTACTTCACTCTGGATCACCTGCAGCCGGGGAGCTTTTTTCAGCAGCGATGAAATGTGATCCCAATCGATATTGCCGTGACCGATGTTGCGGTGCTGATCGGAAACTCCGTTATTGTCGTGAAGGTGACAATTGACCACGTGCGGCAGTATTTTTTCCAGAATCTGATCATCGAAAGCCGGCGGAACATCACCCCAGACTTTGTATGGATTGGATTCCGGATCATTTCTGCCTTTATCCATCAGATTGGCATGTCCGGCATCGTAGCAAAAGCCCAGCGCATCGGTGGGAAATTCTGCCTTGACCGCCAGCAGTCTTGCCGGAGTATTGAGCTGATGCCAGATGTTTTCGATACAGATGACGATGCCCAGTTTTTCCGCCAGCGGGAGCAATTCATCCAGCGATCGTTTGATGCACTCAAACTGGGTTTCCAGCGGATATTCCGGATAAACATTCTCATTGCCGGTATGGATGGTGATGGTTTTTACCCCCATATTGGCGATTATATGCAGTGATGCCTGATGGCGGGCGATCATTTCGCTCCGGGCTTCCGGGATGGGGCAATTCAGGTCGAGGTATTTGCCGAAGGGGGCATGAGAATCCACAAAATCCATACCTTCCTGCGCCATTTCCGACAGTAATTTTTCTCCAAGAGTACGGTCAATATACAGCTCTTTGATCAGGAAATCTGTCAGTACCAGATGCTTTGCACCGTTAGCGGCAAATTCATGCATTGCCCAGCGGCGTGCTTTTTCATCGACATGATTGAAGTCGTAAACAAAAGTTACAGGAGCATTATTCATTTTTTTACCTCTTCATATTGTTTTTTTTCCGGCGGCACCGGATGATTTTTATCGGTTTGCATTTCAGGAACTTCGACAGTGTATAATTCAATGCCGTCACTTGGGGAAATTCCCCAGTAGACAGTTTTGGTTACTCTGCCTCCCGGAAATTCCTCCGTGTACCGGGAGCAGAAGCATCCGGTCACGAGCAGTAAAATCGCAATGGCGGACAAGTATTTCATATCTCTTTATCCCTGATTATGAAAACAATGGCAGATCGGCAAATTCGCTGTTTTTCTCCTGAACTTTTTCCGGTTGCGCTGCGGTCAATGGCGGCATGGCAAGAAATTCATCCAGAGAAACTATCTGCACTCCGAGTTTACGGGCATTTTTCAGTTTTGAACTTGTATCATTTACATCGGCGGCAACCAGCAGTTTGAGTTTTGCCGTCACCGAATCCATCGGCATATATCCCCGTTCTGAAGCCAGTTTTTCATAGAATGAGCGTTTTTCCGGCATCTTACCGGTAAAACATATTCCCGGGGCATCTCCGGCGGGCGCGGCGGCACGGATGGTCACTGCGGAAAGCAGCTCATCCAGTTCGTCACTGCGTTCACGCAATGTTTCACAGACAGCTCCGGCACGCTCCGGACCGATACCGGGAATTTGGGCAAGTTCATCCGCTTTGGCTTCCCGTAAAGCATTGATCGGAAATTTTTCCAGAATGATTTTGGCAATATTGTGTCCGATCCCGGGGATATTCAATGCGGCAAGGATCTGGAAATCATCAACTTCTCTGGCTTTCCGGATCTCGTTGATCAGATTCGCGGCACTTTTACTGCCGAAGCCTTCCAATTGCATAATATCTCCGGTGGTAAGGTCGAAAAGTTCTTTCAAGTGACGGATGCCGAATTTTTTCATCAGCTTTGCCACTGTCGGTTCGCCCAGACGCTCGATGCCCAGATTGCGGATGGCGGCACAGAGCAGCTGCAGTCTGGAACCGGGACACTCTTTATTCGGACAGCACAGTTCCGGACCGCGGCGGATAAGTTCCGTCCCGCACTCCGGACAATTTGAAATAAACGGCGATTCTCGGAGCAATCCGGGTTCGGAAGCGGCGATGAAAGGGATCACATCTCCGGCACGTTCCACGGTGACTGTATCACCGATCATCAGTCCCATATCGATGATATTCTGCACATTGTGCAGCGTGGCACGTTTGATGGTGATGCCGGAAAGTTCCACCGGAGACAATTCTGCCACCGGGGTCAGACAGTTTTTACCGAAGCTCCACTCTACGCCCAGCAAAGTGGTTTGACAGCTCAAATTGGTGAATTTGTAAGCGATCTCTCCGCGCGGATGGTGGGCGGTGTTGCCCAGCGATTCCCGGAATGTTTCATCGGCAAATTTCAAAACGATGCCATCCATCGGGTAGGGAAGCTGCGCAAATTTTTCCTTGAGTTTTTCCCAGTTGCCGGCAAGTTGGTCAAGCGGAACTTTTTCCGAGATGAGCGAATAATCCACCAGCGTAAGTTTCGCCCCCTGCATCTGCATGGGAAGAATATCTTTTAATGTCATGATTCCGGCGACTGCGTTGCGGGAGTTTTTGTAAGTGCCGCCGTCTTTTTTGCGGATACGGGAGTAGATGTTTTTGAAATCATCATCCCTGATGACAATCTCACCTCTTGCCGGACGATCGACTTTACCGCAGTAACCGGGGGCTTCCAATTCGATCAGCGGGAGTTTGCCGGAAATATCCTCCCCGGTTTCCCCGTCGCCTCTTGTAGCGAGAACAGAACCGTCAAAATTGGCGGAAATACCGTCATATTTGGGTTCGACCAGCAGTAATTCATCCGGAGTGCGGGCATATTTTGCCGCCCATTGCAAAAGAGCTTCCAGCGAATATGCTTTGTCTAAAGAGAGCATCGCTTTTGCATGATGCACCTTGCCGTCGGAAAGAACATCCGGAGTATGGATTTTTTTCAGCAGTTCATGCTCCGGATCAAGTATCCGCAATCTTTCTACTATTCTGTCGTAATCCGGGTCGGGAATAAGCGGTTCGTTAAGCTCCCAGTACTGCCGGTCGTGGAACGCCAGCAGTTCTGCCACGGCAGCGGCATTCATGCTGTCAAGATCAAAATCAAGGTAATTCATAAGCCATTTCCATAAAAAATTGTTATTGTCTCGATTTTTGTTAAAAATCTTTACTGCGGTGGCGCATCGTGGTCAATCTCGCGCCTTATACTCCAAAAAATCTCCCTGCGGCGGCAGGAGAGCCGCCTCGCCGCTCGTGCTTCGCACTCGGCGGTTTCAGTCGATTTTCCGGAGACCACGCTTACGCTATCCGTGGCAACACTTCGTGTTCCCACTCCCACGCCCTCCGTCATTCCGTGCGGCTTACGCCGTACTCATAACTGCGGGTAAGGTTGTCTTTAATTTTTTTATATTCCTTGCGCCGGGGCAGTCGAGTACATAGTACACTCCTGCCCCGTACTCATCGCAAAACACGACCTTGACTCACACTGCATCCACCGGATGCAATCAAACCTTGTTTGACAGTTGACAAATCTAACCTGCGGTGGCGCATTGCGGGCGGCAAACGTGCCGCTTCGAGGTAACTGCCCCTTCGCTTCGCTGGGGGCAGGAGTTGGAGGAACAAGGTCTGCGGATATTTCCTTTATACCCTGTCCTCCATAGCTCACAGAGCGACGGGGGATCCCCAAACTCTGCCTTGATTCAGCTGCGACAAAAGCCTCGCACTGCATCCACCGGATGCAATCAAACCTTATTTCCCTTGTGCCAAACGAAGTGACTTGTCAGTGGGAAAGTTTTTTCAGCAATTCACCGGGCGTGGTGCCGCATCGCCGGCGGATAAATGCGTATAAATGGGTTACATTATTCATTCCGACTTCGCTGGCGACCTCTTTCATGGAAAGTTCCGGATCCTGCAGCAATAGACAGATGCGTTCCAGTTTGCGCCGCAGACGGTACTCCTGCGGATCAATGCTGAAATGCTTGAAAAAAGTCCGTCGGGCGTGTTCCGGGGTGCAGCCGATACGGCGGCAGTGTTCAGTAATGGAGGTTTTGAAATTTATATCCTTATCCAGTTGATTTTTCAACTTTTCCGCAATGGCTCCTGAAACATTTTTTTCCGTTTCAAAAGAGTTGTTTACCGGAGCGGAAGCCAATTCGCCCAGCAGCATGGAGGCAAGCTGTTCCGCCATAAAGATATTTGCCGGCACAGGAGAGTTTTTCAGCCGGATTATCCGTTCAAAGATCCCCCGGTAGTGCATCGTCATGGCATGATCCAGCTGCATCACCGGAGCAAAACGGAAAGGTGACGGCTGATGATTCAGCTGAAGCATACAGCTTTCTTCATCCAGTTCCAATTCAGGTATGTCGCAGATCACCACAAAATTTTCCCGTTTGGCAGAAAATGAAAAGTTATTCCGGCATCCCGGTGGAGTCAACTGCATCTGATGATCCCTGCCGTTGAAAAGAAGTTTTCCACCGGGAGTGGTGGTCACACTTCTTTCCATTCCGGAAACAGTCAGTGAAAGAAATGCTGCATGGGTGACCTGAATGGAAGATTGCTTGTAATCGTATCTTCCGGCGTGAAGCAGCCGCAGTTTCATACAATTTCTCCTTACAGTATCTCCAGTGGAAGTTCTTCCCAGCTGCGGCAGTACCAATCGGCGGTTTCCCGCAGTATTTCCTGCTTTTTTTCGCTGGGATCATAGACGGCAGCGACGGAGAAACCGGCTTTTTTTGCGGTGATCGAAGCGTAAAGAGCATCCTCAAAAACGATGGTTTCCTGCGGCAGGGAACCAAGTCTTTCTGTCATCAGGAAAAACACATCCGGAGTTCTTTTGGAGGTTTGCAATTCGGCACAGCTCATCACTCCTGCGGTGAAATATTTATCCAGACCGGCGCGGGTAAGGGCTTTTTCTGCCAGTTCTGCTTCGGTGGCAGTAATGATGCCGGCTGGAATATTTCTGCGCTGCAATGTTTCAAGAATTTCCGGGATCCCCGGTTTGATCTGTGCCTGACTGCAATAAAAATCTTCCACCATTTTATAGGTTTTACTGCAGGCTCCATCCAGATCGATGCCGATTTGCGGGTAAATCTGCAGTAAACAGGAAAGCGCATTGCGGATGGAGAGGACTTCCATTTTTTTGTACATCGCTGCCAGACCTTCTGCATCCGGACTTATACCGTATTCTGCCAGAAAACGCTGACACAGAGTACTCCAGATACCCATGCTGTCCAGCAAAGTACCATCCAAATCAAAAATCGCTCCTTTGAAGCCCATCGTCTGCTCCGCTCAATGATTACCGCAATTGTGATTGCCGCAGGAGTGACTGCCGCAATTGTGATCTTCACCGTGGTCGTGGTGGTGATTGCAGTGAAAATCACTGCGAATTTGCAGCGTGCCATTGACAAAAGCTTCTGCCACTTCACGGACATTGCCGGAAGCTCCGCCGACAACTTCGATACCGGCATTGGCAAGCGCATTGATCGCTCCGCCGCCGATACCGCCGCAGATAAGCAGATCGATGTTTTCTTCTTTCAGCAGTGTGGCAAGGGCTCCGTGACCGGAATCCCCGGAAGAGATGCGGCTTTCGCTGATGATTTTTCCGGGCATTGTTTCAAAAACAGCAAATCCGGGGGTATGTCCGAAGTGCTGGAAGACGGTATCATTTTCACAGGTGATTGCAATTTTCATTTACTTATGTTCCTTATATATCATGATTTTTTATTTTTTTAACAGCGGTTCGACCGGAGTTACTGCCACATCCACCTTGCCCAGTACGGTCGTCATATAAACGATGTATCTGCCATCCGGTGAAAAGTGCGGGTGCGGATCAAGGTGATAATCTCCGCGCGGCACCGGAGGATACGGCATTGCGGTGACAATATGCTTTTCCTCTCCGGTGTTGCGGTTGTAGAAAAGGATCTCCACCGGCCGTTTTTTCCACTCATAAGGAGTCTGATCTCCGCAGAATAAAGTACGGTCGCCATTGCTGTGGGCGTGACAGAGCGGCCGTTTCCAGACATGGCGTTTTTCCAGAGTATCCGGATTGCATTCAAACACCCCGTCCGCATAATTGACAAAGCAGACGATGCCGTCTTTGCTCCACCACTCATGGGCGGTATTACCGTGTTTGCCTTCCCAGAACTCCGGATAGAGCGGGCGGTAATAGGTCTGATCGGTATCCATCACATAAAGCCGGTTTTCCATATATTGATATTTGCCGGTTGCCGGATCACGCCGCCAATCTCTCGGAAAAAGGAACTGCTTCGGATTCACCGGAGAAAATCCGGCATGATCGTGGCGGTAGTTGAATTCATGGAGCAGTTTGAATTCTCCGGTTTTCACATCCATAAGGGCGATGAAGCAGTCATCCCCGATCTCTCCGTCAACGAGAAACCATTTGCCGTCGGCAGAGATGGAAAGATGAGTTCCCGCCCAGTACAGGAAACGGTTGTTGATGTAACTTTCCGGAATTTTGCCGATAACTCTGGTTTCTCCTTTGAGCGGAGTGTAACAGAGCCGGTCGGCTGTTATGTAGTAAACCCCTGAACTGTCCGGGGCAACCATGGGGGATTCTTCTGAAAACAAACTTTCCGGATACCAGGTAATCCACGGTTTTTCCGGATTCAATGCCACCACTGCGACATATTTCTTCAAACTCGGCGGGAATGCCACATTAAAATAAAGATATTCGCCATCCGGAGTTATACTGCTGTTGGTGAAATAAAAGCCGGTCTGCACCGGAGCAACTCTTTCAGTCAGAATATAGCTGACCACACCGCTTTGCGGATCGACCCACTTTTTGAAATACGGATGTCTGGACAGATCATAATTTTTTGCCGCAGACGGTTTTGAGTAGTCTACTTTATAACCGGGAATGAAACCTTTCAAAGGCTCTCCCCCGGGAATCGGCGGCGGAGGTGCGGCAATGGCGGCAACTGTTCCCATCAGTGCAGAAAATAAAATGGCACATTTCATTTTCATGAGGTGAATTTCCTTTTTTTCATAGTTATGCATTGTGATCATGTCTTTGTAATATAGCATTCTTTCAGGAACAATGCAACTTTGATACGGATTTTTTTCTGTTCCGGCGTAAAATATTTCAGCAGGCATTTATTTACAGGAGTATGACATCTTCGCTATGATTTGTCAAACCGTACAGATGCCGGTGTCCTCAAACCGGCGATCAGCTTTCACCCGGTTGTAAAGCGACCTGATATGAGCGTACCGTAATCCGGCAAATGCGATTATCACCCCTGCAATCAGTCTCAAAAGTTGTAGACGTTTTCGATTTTTCCGCTGGCAATTGCGCGGTCGGCGGCGGCGATCATCGCCATGACCTCGATGGAATCTTCCAGCGCAAGAGCATCACCGCCTTTGAAAAAGCGGGCTGTTTCCTGCAGCAGTATCTGATAAAACGGTATTCTGCAGGAAACATTCACTGCCGTGCAATTGAATTTTTCATCCCGCAAAATTGCTCCGTAGGGAGACTGGGGTGTCAATTCCACCGAACCGCGTCTGCCATCGGCATAAGCGACCTGAAAGACGTAACCGCTGTCATCCTTGTAACCGCTGACGGTCACTGCTCCTTTGCCCATGACCGTTTCGAGCATTTCAAAAGCATGGCAACCGTACCAGACTATATCAGAACCGGCGGCAGCTTTGCCCACCGGAGCCCAGATGGTAGTGCGTTTGACCTCGGGACATTTGGCGATACCTTCAGCCAGATCCACATCATAGCGCAAACTGGAAGATGTGAAAAAGCGTACATTATACTGTTTGACAAGAGCGATTATTTTCTGCATGCTTTCAATGGAATCGGCAAAAGGTTTATCCAGAAAAACCGGCTTGCCCAGCGGGGCGCATTTTTCAAAATATTCCAGATGGCGCGACGGGTCATTGATTGTCAGCATGATGGCATCGCAATCTGCCACTGCTTCATCAAAATTTTCCGTCACCGGCACGCCGATACTTTCCAGATAAGCCTGACGATTGTCCAATCCCTCTTTGTCCTGGAAAGGAGTGTCAAACCGCAGACAGCTTACCGCCCGCAATTCTGAAACCCGGTATTCCGCCGGAGTTTCCGGATCCTGCATCAATTTCGGGAATATGACAGAGTGACTGGTATCCAATCCGATAATAGCGACTTTGATGGGGGCTTGCATGATATGAAATCCTTATTTGCACCAATTATTAACATAACGTCTGAAGCAAGCCGTTATCTTCCAGAAAACCGATGATCTCATCTGCCATGAGCGAGCATCCTTTATCGTTGTAATGTACCCAATCCCGGTGCAAATGATGGCAATTTATCCGGGCAAACTCGCCAAGTTCATTGATTTTTACCCCCAAAGGCAGCAGCGTTTCCCGGGCAATGCGGTTGTATTGATCAATTTCTTCATTGGAACGGAATGCCCATGTCGCCTGCTCCTCGATAACCGGAGTGGTCGTGGCAAAAACAATTGCGGCTGAAGGAAACAACTGACGGATCCGGCGGTAAGTGCGTACCAGAAAATAGCGGTAAAATTCCGGCGGAGTCAGAGGATCTTTTTCATAGGTGTACTGCTGATCAACAGCTTCCGGTTTGATGCTTTCTCCGGCAGCCTCACCATCGGCACAAATATTGCCGTTTGCATCCAGATGCAGACAATCCCACAAACCATTATTCCAATGTACAACATCGACATCAGAGGGCCATTGTAATTCGCCCGCCCAATCGCTCAATGTACGCAAAGTAAACTGAATAAATCTGCCATTCATTTCCGGGAAAAAGAGTTCGGCACGTCCGGCAAGTTTTTCCTGAACAAAAGAATCATATCCCATACGGATAGAATCACCCAGCAACACTATTTTTTTCATTACTGCACCTGCGGATAATTTGATTTTCACCCCATTGAATAACCATGCTTCATTCTCCGGGAGCAGACCGGAAAGCGAAAATTCCGGGGCGGGTATTACAATAGCACACATTCTTGATTTTTCAATATCATATCCGGCTCATGATTGAAAAAATCATAAGCACTTAATGGAATTTTCCATAACAATGCTATTTTATTAAAAAGCAATAAAAATGCCTGTGTTATCTTGCAAAAAGCATTTTTGTAGCTTATATTATAAGCATCATCTTATATTGGAGAGCAGGATATGGAAATAAAAAATATCGATTTCCGGCAGAAAATTCAAAGCAATTACCACTCTTTCGGCACGAAAAAGCGGCGGATCGCAGACTTTATTCTTGCCAATCCGCAGAAAACAGTATCGCTGTCTGTTCAGGAACTGGCATCTTTGTGTGAGTGTGAACAGACCACCATCGTCCGCTTTGCCCAGCAATTGGGTTTTTCCGGTTACACCGCCTTGAAAATTGCCATCGCCCGGCAAAGTGATGCCGTCTGGGAGGAACTTCCGGCGCAGGATGAGAAAAATATCCATCCGGCTCTGGGAAAACTTTTGCGTCGGCATCAAAGTTCACTTCAGGCGACTTTGGAAGAATCCGATCCAGAAGAACTGGAAAAGATAGCTGAAATTTTGAGTCGTGCTGACCGGGTTTTGACCTTTGGCGCAGGAACCAGCCATCTGGCGGCAATGGATCTGAATATCAAACTGCTCCGTCTGGGAGTGCAGAGCAACTGCTTCGGTGATGCGGAAATGAGCAAAACTTTCCTCGGTTATGCCGCCGGAAACGGGATGATTTTCCTTTTTTCCCACTCCGGGGAAACCGCGACGGTTCTGGAACTGGCAAAACTGGCGAAACAGGAAAATATCACGCTGGCGGCGATCACCGGAAATCCGGATTCCACGCTGGCAAAGTGTGCCGACCATCTGCTGCTTACCCGCAGCTGTCCCGAACCGCCCATCCGGATAGGCATGATGAGTGCCCGGTTGGCGCAGCTGGTCATGGTGGATGCGATAACCGTATTTTTCAGCATCTTTGATAAAGATCGTTCATGGAATTTTATTGCCAAAGGGTACCATGAAAATGAGTGATAAAAATATTCTTCTGCTGGCGGCAGATTCCGGCGGCAGTAAAACCGATTGGCGTTTTCTGGATGCAAAAGGAGCTTGTGTGAAACACATTGTCACCGGCGGTATGGCATCGCTGCACCCGGGGATGCTCCCGGTGGAAGAATTTGCCCGTATTGCAAAAGCGGCACTTCCTGACGCTGATCTGCGGCACATTTACTTTTCTCTGGGAGGTCCGAATGTGGATGAGATCAGGGAAACTTTGAGCAAGACATGGCAAAATGTCCCGGTGACGGTGGAAAGGGAAGCTTCCGGCGATCTGGTTGATTCCTGTGCCGAATTTCTCGGGTGCAATGCGGTCGTTATGGGGGGCACCGGAGTGACTGCCATGGGATTTTTTCCGGATGGCAGCCGCCGTTTTGCCGAAGGCTGGGGACCGGTATACGGTGATCTGGGTTCCGGCGGCGGCATCGGTTTTCTGGCGGTGCAGAAATTCCTGCGCGGCGTGGATGGAACAGAAAACTCCGGCAGATTGACCGAACTTTTTGCCAATGAATTGAAAGGTCTGGATCTGACCGCCTTTTCCGGCAGGATGAAACTGAAAGAACGGATAAATCTTTTAAGCCGCAAAGATCTGGCGGCTAAAGCCCCCGAAGTGTGCCGTCTGGCAGAATCCGGTGATGATGCCGCATTATCCATCATCAATGAATCCGCTTTGAATATGGCGCAGCTGGCGGCGGCAGTTGCACCGGATGAAGGCAGGATACTGATGCTGGGTGGTCTATTTAAAATGGGCGAATTTTACCGGGAAAAATGCGTTGAGGCATTGAAAAAATTGCGTCCGGATTGCCGGTGGATACGGGATGAAAAAATTTCCATCGCAGTTATGGCATCGGCGAAAGTTCTGCAATTATACGGGATAAATATTGATAAATCTTTGTGGGAGAAATTGAAAGATGAATGATATTCTGGAAAAATTGCGCAATAAATTGATCGTATCCGTGCAGGCATTGCCGGGCAATCCCCTGCGGGATACCTACTGCATCGCCCATCTGGCGGCGGCGGCAGCGGCGGGTGGGGCGGCGGCGATCCGTGCCAACGGTGTAGAAGATCTTACTGCCATACGCAAACTGGTCGATCTGCCGCTCATCGCCATAAATAAGTATACTCCGTCACCGACAGAACCGTACATTACCGCTGATATTCAGGCGGCAAGAGCGATTTACGGTCTGGGTGAAATCATTGCTGTTGATGCTACTATGCGGCCGGATAAGGAGCGTGCGGCAAAATTGATCGCACAGATCCATGAGGAATCCGATGCTCTGGTCATGGCGGATATAAGCACTCTGGAAGAGGGCATTGCCGCCGCAAAAGCCGGAGCGGATATTGTGGCGACCACCTTGAGCGGTTATACTCAATACACCGTAAAAACTCCGGGCCCCGATCTGGAATTGATCAAAGCTTTGCGCAATGCCGTGGATGTACCGGTCATTGCCGAAGGCAGATTCCTCACCCCCGAAGATGTCGATGCCGGTTTTGATGCCGGAGCGCACAGCGTGGTGATCGGCAAAATGATCACCAATGCCATGTTTATCACCAGTCAATTTATCGGAAAAAGCCGGAGGATAGAAAAATGAGCAGCATTACCGAAAGTATCAATCCCCGCAGTAAAGATATTGATTTGAAAACAGTTCCGGAAATACTCAATATCATCAATCAGGAGGATATGAGTGTGCCGTTGGCAGTGGCAAAGGTCATTCCGGAAATCACCAAAGCCGTGGAACTGGTGGTGAAAAGTTTGAGCGGCAACGGCAGACTGATCTACTATGGCGCTGGAACCAGCGGCAGGATCGGTGTGGTGGATGCTGCAGAATGTGCGCCGACTTATACTATTTCGCAGGAAAAAGTTTTCGCCATTATTGCCGGAGGTTACGGGGCGATGGTTAAAGCGGCGGAAACTGCCGAGGATGAGTTTGAAAGCGGCATTCAAAGTATTATTGACAATAATGTCACTGCCGACGATACCATTATCGGCTTAAGTGCCAGCGGCAATACTCCCTTTGTTACCGGTGCATTACAGGAAGCAAAAAGACGCGGAGCGGCGACTGTCGGCATTATCAGCAATGAGTCCGGAACCGTTCTGGATGCGGCTGATGTGAAAATTTCTCTGATCACCGGACCGGAAGTCATTACCGGTTCCACCCGTATGAAAGCGGCGACCGCCCAGAAGTTGACGGTCAATATGATCAGCACCACCAGTATGATCAAACTCGGCAGAGTCACCGGCAACTTTATGACTGCCATGTGCCCGACCAATACCAAATTGCGCAAACGGGCGAAATTTATCGTCAGTTCCATTTGTGACATCAGCGAGGATGAGGCGGCTGAAGTGTTGGAAAAACATGACTTCAACATCCGGGAAGCAGTGAAAGAATTGCGGCAGAAGCAGGGGGAATAAACTATGCAGAAGCTTGATTTCAATAAATTCAACGCCGGAACACTCTTCCTTATCCGCACTCCGGAACACTTTCCTGCCGGCTATGCCGCCGAAAGTTTCCGGGATATGAAAGAGAATCTGCATCTGGATTATGCGGCGTGGCTGGAAACGTGGAACTGTATGGATGGCATCATCTGGCAGCATCCGGATTATCCCCGCAGTTCCTACTGGCAGGGGTGTGACCGGGATCCTCTGGAAGAAACTTTTCTGGCGGCAGATGAGGTTGATATGGCGTTCCTGCCGGAAGCTGGTGTTATGCACGATTCTTTCATGCTGGCAAATCCGGATGCCATGCTTCAAAATCCCGATGGTACGATCGCCCGTTACGGCAGAGTCGGATTGGTTCCGGCGTGCCCTCTTACGGCAGATTTTTTTATTGCCAAGTATGAGGCATTGATCGAAAAATACGGCCATCACCCCAGTTTCAAAGGGATCTGCATGCCTGCGGAAAATGGGGCAAGGCTCAGTTATGACCGTTATACCAGAGATGCATATTACCGGGAGTTCGGTTGTCAGCTGCCTGTGGTTGAGCAATGGAGCAAAAGTACAATTTTGACCAGACAGATTTGTACATTTACAGAAAATCTGTTTCTGGAAATGTACCGTAAACTTGCCCGGCATCTGAAAAGTAAATACGCTTTGCCGTTAATGCATTATCCGCAGAGCAAAGTTTCTGCAGTAAGTTTCCATGAACCCAATGAGTATTACCCGACACGCAATCTGGAACTGATTTCGGAAGTCAGCGAGATCGATCTGCTTAATCTGCAGCTTCATCCGCCTCTGGGGGATAATCCGCGGCAATTCAAACTGGAACTTGAACTGCTGGAATCCATCGCCAAACGTCCATTCGTGGCAGATACGCACTTTTATCACGAAACCAATGCCGGAAAATTGCCGGATCTGGTGCCTAAACGTTTTGCCGATTGGATTTTGGGAACTCTGACGCCTTACGGGGTATCATTTTTCTGTTACGGATTTATGGCGGAAAAACTCCCCCCGTGGAAAGCGGAAATCAATGAAAATGTCAAGGTGGCAAGCTGTTATGCCGATGATGATGCCGTTATGACCCGGCGTAAATCGGTAAAAAAGGCGATGGATTTTGCTGAATTGCTTTCTCCGTATCTTTCCGGTAAAAGGCACACGGCACAGTGTGCGGTATTCTACCGGGAATCAGTGGATGAGGCATACCGTTACGGCAGTTATTACCGGGAACACCTTTTCGGACTTTATGAAGCGATCCAGTCTGCCGCCATGCCGCTGATTTTTACCGGTGAAATTCCGGCAAACGGCAATGAGATCAAACTGCTGATCTTTGATGCCGTCAAAGAGATAACTGCTGAAGATGGAGAAAAATTGCGCAATTATCTGAAAAACGGCGGACAGATCATCCTTGTCGGCAGATGTGCTGCTGAATTGTATGATATATGCGGTTTTACGGTGGTTGAAACTGGCGGGGAATATGTTACAGCTTCCGGTGATGACAAGTGGCTCTTTTATGTGCCGGTAGATGCGGTCAAACTTACTGCAGACGGAGAAAACCTTTACTCCTACAACAGCGGGGCAGGGGCGGTTGTCCGCAACGGCAGAAGTTTATTTGTCGGGGCGGGATGTGCGGTGTCGGACTTCAGCAATATGCGGCAGTACGGCATGGTGAATTTATGGAAAGATATTCTGCGCCGGTGCAATGCAGACAGCGGAGTGAAGCTGTATGTGCCTTATCTGCACCGGTATAATGAGCATGAGTATTTGAGCTGTGACATTTACTGTAATGACAAAAAAGATGAACTTCTGCTCTTCATCCGCAACTTCGGAGTGGAAGCAAATGTTGCTTCTCTGAATTGGCAGCTGCCGGAAAATTTCACAGTAAAAGAGGTCATTTGCGACGGCAGAAATATCGACTGGAAAAACGGTGAACCGCTTCCCGGATTCGAGTATTTCACTTTACTCTCTGCCGGTAAGTGATCTTTTTCAGAGATTGTGTTTTATTTATGCAATTCAGTCAGCCGATCATGAGATTGCTGACTGAATGCGTTTTTCAGAGCATCTGTTTTTTCCGGATAAGTTTTTATATATTTGTCAGAGAGAAATACGGTAAATGGTATTTTGAAAATTTCAGGTTTCAGTGCCTGACGTGATGTACTGCGTTGTATTTTTCCCGTTGGATCTTCTCCATGATCCGAAAAATACAAAATGGCAAATGGTCCGGGACATCTTTTTTTTACCATCGAAAATATTTTGGATAATACCCAGTCCGTGTAGTAAACTGATCTGGCATAATAATATTCAGAGTCTGTATGGAAATTTTTTCTGGCAACCGGAAACGGGATGATTTTCCTTTTTTCCCATTCCGGGGAAACCGCGACGGTTCTGGAACTGGCAAAACTGGCGAAACAGGAAAATATCACGCTGGCGGCGATCACCGGAAATCCGGACTCCACGCTGGCAAAGTGTGCCGACCATCTGCTGCTTACCCGCAGCTGTCCCGAACCGCCCATCCGGATAGGCATGATGAGTGCCCGGTTGGCGCAGTTGGTCATGGTGGATGCGATAACCGTATTTTTCAGCATCTTTGATAAAGATCGTTCATGGAATTTTATTGCCAAAGGGTACCATGAAAATGAGTGATAAAAATATTCTTCTGCGGGCGGACTTCCGGGGCAAATCCCAAACTTGCCGGTCACACGCTCACTCACACACAGAAGTATGCTCCTTCGCTTATTCGGGCGCAAAACCCGACATTTCCACACATAACGCTGTTTAATTTGCGGGCGGACTTCCGGGGTAAATCCCAAACTTGCCGGTCAGACCTGTCAGAGTTTGTTATTGCCAGATGCCCTCATTTCAGTGGGGGCAAAGAGCTGATAATATCTGCTGATCAATTCCCCGGCATCATTCCGCAGTGATTCCAGTTGATCGCCGTTAAATTCAGTACGGACATGACCGTTTTTTTCGGCGGCGATAATTCCGGGTATACGGGCTTCGATCTTCCGGAGTTCAGCCAGAAACGCTTTGCTTTCCGGAGTGTTTTTCCCGGCGGCACTCTTTTTCATTTCCCGCAGGATGATGAAGTATTCCATATCCTCCAAACCATCCCGCAGAACAGAGAGGCGTATCGAGCTGTAGATTTTGCCCTTTTCTTTATCCGGATAGAGTAAATATCCATCCCCGTTGGCATCGGGATATTGATTCGCCTGCCACGCTGACTGCGGCCATTGCACGCCAGTTTTCTGATCGTTCACCGCCCGCAGCCAGAAGCACACCCCCCAGTAAAGCAGACCGGTAACTTCATTCTGCTGACACCACCAGAGCAGCGCACGGTGGGAAAATGCTTCGTGATCCACAAACAAATTGTAACGGTTTTTAGGACTTACGCACACATACGCCCACGATTCATCCCCTTTTGCCACTCTTTCTGCGGCAAATTTTTTGTCGAATTTGGATGTCAACGGAACCCAGATATTCACGGCATTGCGTACATTTTCCGGCATAAAATCACGATTATACCCCACCGCCAGCGTTTTCAATTCCGGGGCAAAGCGTTTGCTCAAAAGGTGCAGACGGTTCCAATCATCCCCCCGCCACTCATCCCAGATATAATGGACGGCGTATTTTTCCCAGTTGTTTTTTTGGGCGTTTGCCCATGCCGCCTGCAGGAAATCCCGGTAAATTTTGGCAAACTCCGGGTGACGCATATTGTAGGGCAGCCGGGAATCTTTGCCGGTCGCCGGATCAGTGAGCCACATATAGCCGAAGTATCTGTCCCAGGTCGGGCTGGGGGCGACATTGTACATCGTACCGTGAAATTCATCCAGGATCATCCGGGTGATCTCATTTTCTTCAGTGAAGTCAAAGTGATATTTCCCGCCGGCATCTTTAGTTGCTTTCCACATGGGGCGCAAAGTCTGAGGCACATGCTCCAACATCGGCATCAGCGTCAGGCGGTTTTTCGCGCAAATGGCAATGATTTTCCGTGCCATTGCCTTTTCTCCGGCAAAGTCGCTAATGCCGAAATAGTTGCGCATAAAAATCCGGTTGAGAAAAAAGCAGGTGCGGAATGCGGATCTTTCCGGCAGATCAAAACCGTAAAGCGTGATTTCCACCGGGATATGGCGCACAAATTTCCGGTCTGCAGAGGCAATTTCCACCTTGCCGGAAAATTTCCCTGCCACCGAACCGGCTGGATTCTCAAAGGTCAGCCACAGCGGAATGTTTTTTCCCCTGACAACAACCGCAGAATCTTCCACATCCACCAATGGATCAGGATAAGAGGTCGTCTTTTCATTCAACTGCGGATATGCCCGGCGGGCGGATTCCACAAACGTGACCTCGTGCCAATCCATCAGCACCGGCATTTTGCCGTCGGGGATCCATTTGACCGAAATTTTTCCGGTCAATCCATTATCAGGCACGATCACCAGCTGGCAGCTTTCCAACTCTCTGCCTGCCATTGCGATACGCAACTTTTCCTTGCGGGGGGCAGTTATCCACCGCTCCGGGATCTCATGCTCAAAAACTTTGTGCATAGTCGATTCCACCACCACCTTAAATGGTTCGTTTTTGGCAAGGATCCGGCTTTTCTGCCGGTGGTAGTTGGATAAATTGCGGAAATCAGCAAGTTTTTTATTGGTCTCGATCCGGTCAAAGCTGTTGACATTGGCATGGCTGATATTCCACGAATATATCCGGCAGCACTCACTTTCGCCGGAGACGATCCCCACTCCGGCAACGGTGCGGTTTCCTTTAGCATTTTTGGCAAAAATCACCTTCACCACCGGGTCATCAGCCGAAGCATCAATGGCAAATTCTTTGATGCCTGCCGGAATTTTCAGCGACGCTGTTTTACCGGAACGGCGAATGGCGGTCAGCTGCAATTCCGGAGCAGGAGTCAACTTATTTTTCCCCATTCCGGTAAAAAATTTCACCGGAGCGGCAAAAAAACAGCTCAATTCAATGAAGCCTGGTTCTTCCAAATCCAACGTAAATCCCGGCAGATCACGCTGCGCAACTGTGGCTTCTTCCGCACTTTGCGGATGAGGAACGAAGATCACCCCGCCCACGAAACCGGGCTTGCCCACCCCGTCGGTGGTAAAGTAATCTTTTTCGTGGAATTTCTCCCTCGCCACCCGGATCGTCTGCCAATCGCCCGTGGAAATTTTGCGGTTTGGCGCAATGTAGCCGGAGCGTTTCACACTGTAAATGCCCAGCGTAAATTCCCCTTTGCACACCGCATAAATATCGTAACACATATTCCGGTCGAGCAAACCGGGTTTCACGGTATCGGTAAAAAGCTGGATGCTCCAATCTCTGCCGACTTTGGCAACTTTGCCGGATTTCACCGTGGCATCATCGACCATCGCCCCGCCCCGGAAGAAACGGACTTTCATTTCCGGCAGCGGCAATTCCACTTTTTCCGCTCCGCCGAGGGCAAATATCATGGCGAAAACCGACAGCAGCAGATATTTTTTCATCAGTCACCTCAAATATTCACTTTGATACCAAACCAATTGACACCATCTTTGAACTCCAGATCATTGGCACAGCGAATGGCATATTCACTGCGGTTGCGGATGGTTTCCGCCTCATCCGGCAGCCACAAGCCAACTTCATAACTGCCAGATTCCGGCAGCGGCAGATCAAAGCTCAAAATCTGTTCCTCATTGGAGTACCAGCGGAAAATCTCACAATCGAGGTCAAACCGCTCTTTCCCCAAAGCCAGATAGACCTTTCTGGGATTGACGGGGGCGGAAAATCCTTTGTTGATCAGGCGGATTTTGCCCCGCAGACGGTCGGTAATTTCATATTCAAAACTCTGCAATTCGATCCGGTAGCCGATATGGTCACGGATATATTCGTAGGCACTGCGCCAGACATGTCTGCCCTGCTCATCTTGAAAATAAGATTCACTCCACGGCAAATCGTTGTTCTTCAGAAACATCGGATCAACCGGACACCGTTTCCATATATCGAAAGAATATTTATCCACCCCTTCAAAATATTTGTTGCCGTGGACAAACCCCAGCGTATCGTAGTGCCAGCGGCGCAGCAGCATGATCGCCTCATTGGGCAGAGCCATCCCCGAAAGATCACGCCAGAAAAGTTCCCCATCCTGAGGCAGAAATTTACTTTCCTGCGCAATATATTCCAGCTCATCCTCATAAGCAAGCAGACTGTCTGCCCGGTCAAAAGTCCCCCCGTGGATCCTGCCGGCAAGAAAACCATCGTTGAAGTGACCGATCCTTGCCTGAGGCAAACTTGTGAATGCCTCTTTTTCGCTCAAAGGTTTTGTCCCGTAAATGCGCTGTTTGATCGGCTGATAACGCACCATCGTCTTGCGGTTGGCAGGCAGAGCGGCGACCACGGCGGGAATCAGCTCTTTCTGAAATCCGGCATCTTCATGAAGATTGTGGAAACTGTTGTGCCATTCACCGAATTGCCCCACAAAACCGCATTGCAAAACATAGATCACATCCGCATATTTGTGAAGCAATGGGCGCAGCTGTTCCAGGTGTTTAAGAATAACTTCCCCGGTGGGACCGGTCAGCAGCGGAGAAAGCTCATAGGCAAAACGGAGCAATATTTTCACTCCGCTCTCCCGGACTTTCAGCAGAAAAGTTTCAATATCTGCCAATTTTTCCGGCGGCAGATCCCGACCGTCATCGTACTTCATGAGAAAGCAGTAACTCTGCATAACGGAAATTCCGTCATAAGCAAAGAAATCCAATTCATCACGCCACTGGCGGTGGGAAAATTCCACCCCATCCATCCGGTTGCCCCGGATCAGCTGGTGGACTCCCGGTACGTCGATATTCTGATATACCGGAACCGTGCTTCTGCCATCCAGTTTCAACTCTTTGGAGTGACAGGAACAAGTACCGGCAACCTCTCCGGGAATCAAACTGAAATACATCTCTGTCCGGAAACCGCGCTCCGGATTTTTCAACCCCATTCTGCCGTGGATGGAATCCGGGCCGATACCGCGAAAATAGTGAATCATCTTATGCTCTCTTTCAATCGAATTTATCAATATGCAAGGTAATTATCTTTACCTTTAAAGTGTTCCATGCTAAACTCTTCCGGCTTCATCTGCAGCACGTGACCATCGACCATGGCAACTGTGCCGCCGCCGCTGTGGATCGTCGCCGCCCGGTCTTTGTGCCAGGTATTGGCAGGACGGGTATCCGGATAGATCATGTGCCATATATCATCCAGATTATCGGTACGGTGGATCGTTTCCACCCGGATAAGCGAACGGAACTCTACCGTTCCGGAAGCATTGGAAATACTGCCCCGTTTTTTATTGGAAAGTTTTTTCCAGTCGGTAAAATTGGGCGATCCGGCAACATAACAATTGACCACATAAGACAAAGCCCGTTTGCCTTCCGGCATGACTGCGCCATTGGCTTGAAAATTCAGCGTTCCGGTCGTCGGACAGATCATAATACCGGCGTCAATAAAGTTGTTGTTGACCAGATAGGAAAAATAGTTGTTTTTGGCAGTGCTGAAACCGGTGGGAAAAAGATCGTCATGGTCATTGCTGTACATCTGAGCCGCCGTCTGGATCTGTTTGCAGTTATTCACACAACTGGCACTGCGCCCCCGTTCACGGGCAGAATTGAGAGCAGGCAGTAAAATTGCCGCCAATATCGCGATTATCGCAATAACCACCAGCAGTTCGATCAAAGTGAATGCGCTCTTGGGAAGAGGGGAAAAACTTCTTTTCACGGGAAAAGAGGTTTTTCCCCTCTCCCCAAACCCCACTCCCCTTTTCAAGAAAAGCGGACTTCTTTGTGATGATAAATCCGAGCCCCAGCGAAGCGACTCGTCACGGCGTAGTGAAACGAAGACGGAAGGGCGAGTTTTTTCGCAACCCGCCAAGAGTGCAGGAAAGGCGGTTTTTCCCCTCTCCCCAAACCCCACTCCCCTTTTCAAGAAAA
>JAZSIZ010000165.1:0-17731 GCA_045534015.1 Victivallaceae bacterium
TGGCAGAAGCATTGTAGAACGCGAATAGGAGCAAGACAAGAGCACACCTTTTTGAATCATCTTTTGCTGATTACCAACTTTTTTACGATTTTTTTGCAAACAACACTTGAAATTCAGTCTCTCATAGGAGCTTGGCAAAAAACTGCTCGGCAGGTTGCCTGCTGTCGCGCACGCCCCGTTGGGCGTGCTTGATCGGGAACCTCTGTCCTCCAAAGCTTCAGCGACGGAGGAGCGTCGCAAAACCCGACATTGTCGCACGCCTTGTCGCGGCGTAGCGTAAGCGAAGACGGATGCATCCACCGATAGAAAACAAACCGTGATTTGACAGTTGCCAAATCGCTGCTTGTGTTGTATGTTTCATGCATTGAAAATTATGTTTTTTGCAAATTTATATTTCAGTTTCACAAAATCCGGGACATTACCTTTTATTTATACGGGGCATAATATGATCCATTCAAGTGGACTTTTTATATCTATATTGGATGATCTCTGTAAAAAAAAGCTGTTTTTTTGTTCCATAAAAGTTGTATTTTTTCCGGAACCGGATATATTACCATCGCAGTTGTGATCGATAATCTTGCAATGAAAGAGGTTTTTTATGGATTTATCAGGAAAAGTGGCAGTGCTGACCGGCGGCGGCGGCGGTATCGGCAAAGCGGCGGCAGAAAAACTTGCGCAATCAGGAATGAAAATAATTCTGCTCGGCGGAAATAATCTGGAAAATTTGCATGCAACTTGTAACGCAGTGGAAAAATATTCATCCTGCCTGACGCTTCCCGGGAATCTGACCGATATGGATTTTCTGGATGAGGCAGTGAAAAAAGCAGTAGAATACGCCGGAAAAATCGATGTCCTGATCAATAACGCCGGTGTGGCGCAAAGTACCCCATTTGAAGAAATTTCCGTCGCCGAATATGACCGCATAATGACCATCAATACCAAAGTGCCGTTTTTCCTTACGCAGAAACTCCTGCCGTATCTGAAAAAATCTGATTCAGCCACGGTCATCAATATCGCTTCAGTGGTCGCTCATGCCGGTTATCCGCTGCAAAGCGTTTACACTGCTTCCAAACACGCCCTGCTCGGGTTTTCCAAAAGCCTTGCCAAAGAGTATTACAATGATAATATCCGTGTCCATGCGATCTGCCCGGGTGGAGTTTATACCGGTATGATAAAAATTTCCCGCCCCGACCTTACTCCGGAGGGGATGATCATGCCGGAGGAGATCGCAGAAATAATCCACTTTTTCCTTGCCCACCGGGGCAATGCCGTCATTGACGAGATCCTCGTTCACCGGGTGAATAAAGAACCGTTTCTGGTTTGATGACTATTGGCAAGTAAGGAGACAATGGAAGATAAAATTATTCCTCTTTTAAAACTGTTTTTCATGTACTTTTCCTGATTTTTATTGAAAAACTCTTTTTATTGTGTTATTTTATTAACATGCCGCATACTTCATACGGCATTGTCAGTATAATGAAACAGAAAAAATAAAAGGAATATCCGTAATGAATCAAACATCTTGCAATACATCACCTGATCTTCTGACTCCGATGTTCAAACGCGGTTCTGAATTTCTCGGCAGCCGTTACCCCATCATCTGCGGAGCTATGACCTGGGTTTCTGAACCCAAACTGGTTTCTGCCGTCTGCAACAACGGCTGTTTCGGCTGTATCGCCGGCGGCAATGCTCCCACAGACATTCTTGCCGCCCAGATCGAAGAAACCAGAAAACTTACCTCCAATAATTTCGGAGTCAACCTCATTACCATCGCTCCGGCTTACAAAGACCACCTCGCCATGCTCAAGGATACTCAAGTGCCGTATATCATCTTTGCCGGCAGTTTCCCCCGGGAAAGTGAAATCATCGCCGCCAAAGCCACCGGAGCCAAAGTCATGTGTTTTGCATCGACTATCTCCATTGCCGACCGGATGATCCGCTTCGGAGCGGATGCCATTATCCTTGAGGGCAGTGAAGCCGGCGGACACATCGGGCATGTTTCCTCGATGATCCTTATTCAGCAGCTGCTTTTCAAATATGCCGATACCGTGCCGATCTTTGTCGCCGGCGGAGTCGCCACCGGAAAGATGATGGCACATCTGCTGATGATGGGAGCTGCCGGAGTTCAGCTGGGAACCCGTTTTGTGATGACCGAAGAGTGTACAGTGCATCCCAGATTCAAAGAAGTGTTCCTTCATGCCAATGCCCGGGATGCCATTGCCACGCCCCAGTATGATTCCAAACTGCCGGTGGTGGCGGTGCGGGCATTGAAAAACAAAGGTATGCAGAAATTCGGTGCTTTGCAATTGCAGTTGCTCCGGGAACTGGAAGCCGGAACGATCCACCGTCAGCAGGCACAGGAGGAAGTTGAACGCTTCTGGGTAGGAGCTTTGCGTAAAGCTGCGATCGACGGTGATGTGGATAACGGTTCTCTGATGGCAGGACAGGCAGTCGGATTGATGGATAAGATCATGCCGATAGCCGATATGGTCAAAGAACTTCTGACCGATGCCAATAATGAATTGATCTCGGTCAGAAACAAACTTAACAGCTGATCATGTCTGAATATTCCAGGATCCGCCGGATCGCGCCACTGGCTCTGACCGGATTTTTTACAGCATTCAGCCGCAGTGGTTTCAAATTGTGGATCATGCTCGCCATTATCAGCTGCGGAGAGGAAAAATATCTCCAGCTTCCCTTTCTGGCGGCATTGACTGCGGTTTGTGTACTGCCGGGGCTGCTGCTGCCGACTACAGGCGGATTTACAGCCGACCGTCTGCCCAAAAGGTATGTGATCATCGCAGTGAGGATCGCAGAACTGCTGTTGCTGACCGCCGGATTTTACCGGATAACCCACCTCACTGCCCCCCGGGCAAGTCTGGCAATACTGGTGATAATGCTTTTACATGCGGCACTGGATTGTTTCTTTGTTCCGGCTTTCGGCGGAGTCATACCGGAAACTTTTCCGGAAACAGAATTATCCGGTGCATGCGGAAAAATCACCTCATTTTCGGTTGCCGGTTTTATTGCCGGAATAGTTCTTACTCCGCTGTTGTTCTATTACAACAGCTGTTTCTATATACTGCTTTTTACTGCGGCGGCGGGAATAATATCGGCAGTAAAGATCGTACCGGTGATCTCTCCGGTACAGAAACAGCGGGAACTGGCATACAAATTCCGCGAAACTCTGCCGACCGGATTCCGGGCATTGCGGAAAAACAGCGGTATGCTGGCATCGTTTATGGGAGAAGTATGTTTTACCGGTCTGGGAATAATCGCCCTGCCCATGCTGGTACTTTTCTGTAAATCTGCCCTGCATATGTCTGCTCCGGCAAGTATCGTACTCATGCTTCTTGCCCCCGGGCTGGGACTTGCAGCAGGCTGTTTCTGCGCCGGCATGATTTCCGGCAATAAGATCGAATTGGGACTTATTCCTCTGGGCGCACTCGGCATCACAGCGGCATTGCCGCTGATCGTTTTTTTCCCGGGATCAGAGCATCTGATGACGATTTCTTTTCCCCACAGCGGAAATATGGAAATAAGTTTCTATACCGGAGCATGGTTCTGGTCGGCATTTGCCGGATTTTCCGGCGGAATTCTGCTGGTTCCGCTGCGTACCTATATTTTACAGCGGCTGCGCCCGGAACACCGCGGTGCGGCACTGGCACTGAAAAATTCCATTGCCATTACAGTAAGTTTTACAGCAGTGCTGCTGGTATTTTTCTTTGCCCCGAAAGGCGAGGAAGTAACCGGCATTTCACCGCTGCTCACCGATGTTGCCGCGGTTCCCTATCAGGTGCTGATCGCCGGATTCGGTATTCTGGTCTTTTTATGCACTGCAACGGCGATGTGGAAACTGCCGAATTTCATGCTGCGTTTTATTATTCTCACCGCCGGTCACTCTCTTTACCGTATCCGGATAAGCGGAGCGGAAAACATCCCGGAACGCGGTCCGGCACTGCTGTTGTGCAACCATGTTTCCGCCATTGACAGTATCCTGATAAGTGCCTGTACCAGCAGACAGATACGTTTTCTGCTCTACGAGGACTACTTTTCACTGCCGCTGCTCGGTTCTATCGCCAGAATGACCGGATTTTTTCAAGTCCCCGGCAACGGCAATGCCAAAGCTCTGGTGCGCTTGTTGAAAAAACTCCGCAATCATCTTGCCAACGACGGCTTGATCTGTGTCTTTCCGGAAGGTAAACTTACCCGCAACGGTTTGATGGGTGAATTCAAACACGGTTATGAAAAAATGCTGCCGGAAAATGTGGATGTACCGATCATTCCGGTAAATATCTCCTTTACCTGGGGCAGTATCTTTTCCAACTTTTTCACCCGCCCGGGAATCCGGAAAAAATTGCAGTTCCCCTTATTTTCTGCAGTAACTTTCGGCAAACCTCTGCCGCGTGACACAACTGTTTTCGAGATCCGGCAAAAGATCATCGAACTGGGTGCGGAAGCGGCGGAAAAACAGCTGCCCGGTGAAGTCACTCTCCACCATGCCGCAGTGAAACTTGCCAAAAAGTATCCGTTTGACAAACGCTTTTCCGACAGCAGCAACAGAGAATCAACTCCCTTTGAAACCGCCCGCAATGCCGCTTTATTGAGCCGTATCATCCGGCGGCAGATCAGTTCACAGGAGTGCCGGGTGGGAATTTTGCTGCCCAACAGTATCGATGCCGCCGAAGCGATCATCGCGGTATTGATGGCAGACCGGATCCCGGTGCCTTTGAATTACAGTATTCCGCAGACGGTTTTGGATTATTCACTCGACAGTGCCGGTATTACAATGGTGATCACCAGTAAAGAATTTCTGAAAAAACTCCGGATCTCCCCCGGGGAAAAAGCCGTTTTTATCGAGGATATGCGGAAAAAATCCACATTTTACAAAAAATTTATCATGTCGCTGGGGTTGTTGTGTCTGCCGACCGGCGAATTTATGAATATGCTTTCACCGCTTTCCGCCTTTGATCTTTCCCGGGATGCAGTTCTGCTCTTTTCCAGCGGTTCTACCGGCAAACCCAAAGGCATCCGCCTGTCACACCACAATCTGAATATCAATGCCCGCAGTGTGGCATCCGGATTTGCAGTGGATAATACTGATACGGTGGTGGGAAATCTGCCGCTGTTTCACTCATTCGGCTTGAATGTCTGTTTCTGGATGCCCATTTTGAGCGGAGCAAAGGTGACTTACATTGACAATCCGCTGGATTCTGCGGCAGTGTGCAGTACCATTGCCCGGAAACGTGCCACGATGCTCTTTGCCACTCCGTCATTTTTGCAGAAATATCTCCACCGCTGCAAAAAAGAAGAGCTTGCTTCTCTGCGTCTGATCGCCACCGGAGCAGAAAAACTGCGGGAGGATATTGCACAGAAAGTCCGGGATTTGACCGATAACCGTCTGGAAGTTGTAGAATGCTACGGCTGTACGGAATTATCGCCGGTGGTAAGTATAAATCTGGCATCAGATATTGCCTGCACCGGAAAAAATACCGGAATGAAAGACAGCATCGGTCTGCCGCTGGAAAATATTTCCGTGCGTATTCTTGATCCGCTCAATTTCACTCCTGTCCCCCCCGGAGAAGAGGGAATATTGTGCGTAAAAGGTTCGCTGGTAATGCAAGGGTATCTCAATGATGAAGCGGCGACCGCCGATGTGATGGCTGGAGAATATTACAAGACCGGAGATATTGCCAGAATGGATGAAAACGGCTACATCACCATTTGCGGCAGGCTTTCCCGCTTCAGCAAAATCGCCGGAGAGATGGTTCCGCATGAGATGGTGGAAAAGATCATCAATGAATTGTGTGCCTGTGACAACCGGGTAGTGGCAGTCGGCAGTATTCCGGATAAGAGCAAAGGAGAAGCTCTGCTGGTGCTGTATACGCCGGAAATGCCATTCACTCCTGAAGAGGTGGTTGCAGAACTGCGTGAACGCAGTATTTCCAACTTGTGGATCCCCAAGGCGGTGAATTTCCATAAAGTTGACCATCTGCCGCTATTGGGCAGCGGTAAACTTGATCTTGCGTTACTGCGGGAAATGGCAGAACATCTTTCCAGAGCTTGAATAGAAAAAAGGCGGCAGCGCAGGGGAAAATCAGCTGCCGCCCCGGAAAATCTGTCGATGATCAGCTTATTTTGCCTGAAGCAGCAATTCCGGCGTCAGAGCAAGAACCGGATTGAGATCACCGCCCAGTTCGATTTCAGAATCTTCACGCATGAACGGGAAATCGATCCTCCAGATCTCTCTGCCGGTGAAAACTCTCGTATGACGGAATGCCATTCCCAGAGTTATCTTGTCAAACTCGCCCATCAGCTGTCCTTTATGATTATAGATCTTTGCCGATACGGCTTCCCCGTCGTTACCTTTAAGATAGATCATCACCTCTTTGGCTCCTTCAGGGACTTCAAAATACAAACTTTTGTGTCTGGTGGCAAACATACCGAGCTTTTTTGCCGCCATTCCCTGACCGGGCATGGCTGAATCAAAACATATTGAAGTGGATGTACGGCAACAGAATTGGTAAACCCCGGTTGCCGGAGCAGTGAAAGAAACTTTGTTTTCACCGGTTTCCAATCTGATATTTTTGAATTTTTTACCGGCTGGATCGATACATTCCAGATTCACCGGATAACCTCTGGTGCCGAGTTTGTTGTTACTTACAGTAAATTCAATGGTTTCCCCGGCTTTGGCGTACTGAAGAAAAGTCATTGCCCCCCGGAAACGGAAGCCGGGTGCAGTTTTTCCTTTACCGGCAGCCGGAGCGGCAAATTTCGCAATATCCAGTTTCGCCGGGATGAAAAGCACCTGCGCAACTACTTTCTGTGCTTTACTCCATGCCGCAAGATCGATTTTTCCGCCGTTGAAATCGATAGTTCCGGTAAGCTGCGGTTTGGCTCCGGAACTTTCCAGAATATCCCATTTATCACGCTTGTTGTCGGTAATGGAAACATTGCGGAAATCGATATTGCCGATATTGGAATTGGTTTCGCTGATGATCTTAACGGCATTACTGCTCATTTTTGAGTTGTCAAAACGGCAGTTTTTGAAGTTGATGGAAAATCCGTCGGCACGCTGATTGCGGATTATGAGAGCATGGGGAGTTTTCTCATTACCGGAAACCATGCAGTTTTCAAAGGTGATATTTCCTTTGACCTGTGACATGGATGCACAGCTGTCGATCACGACCGCACCATGCTCACCATCGGAGATCTGACAATTGCGGATAGTGACAGAAATGGGTGCCGAAGTGGAAAGCAGCGGATTGAGATGGAAAAGAATACCGTAAGTTCTGTTATTGTAGATCCGGCAGTTTTCCACCACGCAGTTTTCCAGTTTTTCAGAAGCATAGTTGGGTTCAAAATCAATGCCCGCCTGCGGAGCTGTACCGGAAGTTTCGTAGAAATCACAATTGGAAATCAACAGATTTTTCGCACTGATTATACTGATGCCCTGACGGTGATTATCTCTGACATTGAGGTTTTTCAGAACGATATTTTCCGGAGCTGTCCTCTTTTTTCCCAATCCCACATAAACGCCGTCGCCGCCGGAACCTTCCAGAATCAGATTATCCAGCGTCACATTTTTTGAACTGTTGATCGAAATCAGCATCCGCCATTCACTGTGCCGGTATTGTGATTTATCCTGATAGTCCCGTTTATTCATCAGCAGACGGCTGTTGCGACCGCCTTTGACAGTGACATTTTCTGCATCACTGATGGTAAAAAGAGAGTCATTGAGAGCTTTGAATTCACCTTTTTTGGCACGGATCGTCACATCCGGATCGATGATCACGGTCTGGTTGCTCCGCAAAAAAACCGGACGGATCACCCAGTCTGACGCCTGCCTGTCGATCCGGACAACCGTTGCTCCGGAATCGAAAGCCTTTTGCAGACATTCTGTGGCATCAACGGCATTGAATCCGAAAGATGACGCAAGCACTTCTCCGGCACGCAGTGATATTGCTGCAGCTGTTGCCAGCAATACGCCGATCAATAATTTTTTCATACTCACTTTCTCCTTATCTGCTTGAAAGATTAAAGTAAAAAACTGCCGTTTGACAAATAATATACATGACCGGAAAAGAAAAGTAAAGTAACGGAATTGTTAAAAATGTGTACAATATTATTTTTATTCAGGTAATCTCACCGGATATTGTAAAACCGGCACATCAAGTCATATGCGGCAAATTCCATCACATACAGAATATACCATGAATGGTCGGAGTTGTCAGCAACCGGACACAAAATTTCCGGCTTTGCGCTAAATCCTCTGCACACGGAATATTTTTGAATAACTATTGAAACGGTTACTTATTCTGCCAATTCAATTTGACCGATTCACTCCAGATGACACTATCATTGTGGTACAGGGTCAATTTTATCACATTGCCGTCGAATTCCGGTTTGATCATCCACGGAGAATCATCACATGTCACGCGATTGCCGGAAATTTTTCCACTCTGGGAAATAACCAGTGCCGCCCAGTTGTAAGCAATGGTATTGCCGCCGGAAGCGATCCCGATCTCTGCTCCGGGACATTGACTCAAAGCTGTCATGACAAAAGAATTTATCAGATAATCCGATGCCTCCTGCACAGTATAACCTTGTTTCTCTGAAACTGTCTGATTATCGACGATATTTCCTTCCGGCGGAGTGCCGGGGGGAATGATATTACAGCCGCAAAGCAGCAGAAAGACAACTGACAGCAGGGATGATTTTTTCATTTTTTCCTCGGATTTTTAACTGTAGGTACTGCTCCGTCGCGGCGGCGGATACAAACAGTGTTGCATCTCGGACAGCGGCAGAGCGATACCGGATGTTTCGGAATAAAAGAGTGATGACAGGTGTTGCAATGAAAAAGCTGACGGTTGCTCAACTGCCACTCGTTGCGTTTCTGACGGCTGTTTTCACGGAACCATAACCAGGCTATATAAATCAGCATAACGATCAGCATCATGGTGAAAAATGCGGTAAAACTGGTTTCTATCATCAGTTGCCCCCGTTGTTTTTCCAATTGACCGTATATACTCCCGGCGTCATTCCGGCGGCTTTGAGTATTTGTCCGGCGGTAAAATCAAGTTTACTGTCACCGCAGGAACGGATTATCTGCACTCTGGTCAGCAATCCGCTGCCGCTCAATTGCAGCGTGGTCGCTGAAGAAACTTTTCCGGCTTTTACGGCATCAAGTTTAGCCAGAGAAAATACTTTGCCGTTATCTGCAACGATCCGGTGGGAATGAACCATCTTCTCTTTTTCCGGCGGCACCGGCAGCACCGCCGGCAGTGAACGTGTTACCGACAACGCTGCCATCTTTTCCGGAGCGGCAGCTTTGAAATCATAGGTCAACACCGGGATTTCCTTTTTTTCTTCGTCGTACAATATAATTGCAAATTCCTCACCGGGACAATTATCCGAGTGATGACTGCGGCGGCAGAAAAGACAGAAAGGCTGTCCACCGTTATTGACCCCGAAAGTATTTGCCGGATCAAAATAATCCAAATCATCCAGAAACGTTTTTTCATTTCCGGTGATCAAAGATACTTCTGTAGTCTGCCGCTGATTATCAGAGGGCATGCGGACATAGCTGAAACCGCTCACTGCGGCAAGCACGACCAATAGTGTCACTCCGGCTGCCATAATGATGATACTGCCGGAATTTCTGCCCTTTTCAAATGACCATTTACGGCGGAAATTACTCTTATTCAACGAATCTGGTCTCCGAATGTTCCTTCAGCGGCTGAACAGCGATAAAACTTTCCATTTTAGCTGACTCCGCAATATTCATTATCTGATACAACACTCCGGAAGGAACATCCTTGTCAGCCCGGATAACCAGCACCTTTTCCCGGTTCTGACCGGTCAGAAGTTCCCGGCGCAGCTGTTCAGCATCGATCTGCCGGTCACGGAAATATATCCGGCATTCGCCATTACCGCCTTCCGGAGGGGTGACCGTCACGATCGCCCTGCCCAGACCGACTGCCTGCGGCACTTTTTCCGCCTGCGGCAGATTGACCCGGATTCCGGAAATACGGATCACTGATGAAGCAAGCAGCAGGAAAAAGACCAGCAGAAAGAAAAGATCGACGATGGCGATATACTGCCCGACTTTCCACAGCGGCCGCAATCTGGTGCGGTAAAGTTTGCCGCCGAATCCGCTTGCGGTATTCATTCCTGTTCCTCCGTAGTTCCGCCCTCATCCTGACGCTCGAAAAATCCGGTAAGTTCCAGAGCGGCTTTTTCCATATCCAGAGTAAGTGCCTCCACCCGGATCGTCAGGTAGTTATAGGCAATATGACAGGGGATGGAAAAGGTCAATCCGGCAGCTGTGGTCAGCAGTGCTTTGGCAAGCGGGGCACCGATGTCACCGGCGGAAAAATATTCACTCGCCTGAATTGCCTCAAATGCATCCAGCATGCCGAGTACAGTTCCCAAAAGTCCCAGAAGCAGCATGACATAACTGAGTGTGCCAAGCAGCACGATATGCCGTTCCAGTTTGGGCAGTTCATCCATAGCGGCATCATCGATCGCAGTGCGGATGTTGCGGTCTCCCCGCTGACGGGCAAGGATCCCGGCACTCAACAACCGTGCCACCGGACCGGGAGTATTGTCGCACAGCGTGAGAGCTTCGACCACACCGTTGCGTTTCAGCACATTGAAAAGTCCACGCATCAACTCCCGGACACTGATCTCATCACGGTGAAATTGAAACACTTTGATCAGAAATATGAAAAGAGCCAGCACTGCACAGCTGCAAATCACCCACATGACCGGGCCGCCATCATTCATCAATTTGATAAAAAACATTTTTCACCGCCTTTTTTTACCCATTTGTTTGCGGAAATTATCCTGCATCCGCTTAACCTGATTGCCGTCATTGAAAAGCTGTTTACTGCGCTCGATCAATTGCAGTCCCCGCTGCAAAGCACCGGGCGTGCCGGAGCCGGCGATCAGCAAAAGAGCCGATTCACAACTTTTCATGCACCATATCTGTTCGGGGATCAACCCCTGATTGACCATATCCACTGCGGCATATACTGATTGTTCGTAAGCATCAAGAGCTTCAACACTCTTGCCGGCATGTTCCAGAGCGATGCCCTTTTTGCAATATGCCTCCATCCGGATACGCATGAATTTTGAGTTTCCGGTCAAGGTATTCAATTGATCAATACACTCATTGACAACGGCGGGATCAAGCGGACTTTTTTCCGTCAACCGGCAATCCACCGCCCGTAAAACTGCAATATCTGCCAAAAGAGTTCCCGGATCAGTCACTGCCGCCTGCATAAAGAATTTATATGCAGCAGAATACTGATTGTTGCGGAATAATATTTCTCCGGAACGGATCAGTGATTCAGCTGCGATCGACGGTTTGCTGTGGTGCTGCAGCGGCTCAAGTATTGATAATGCCTCCTGCATTTTGCCGATACGATCCAGAAAAACCGCCCGGAGCAATGCTGCTTCAGCGGCAAAAAACACCCCGGAACCGGTAAAATTCTTTTCCACTGTTTCCAGATCCCGGAGCAATGCCGGAATATTCTCTTTGTGTATTCCTCTGACTGCCGCCTGCCGCAGGATCAGCACCGCAAAGGCATCGCTTGAGTTATATTTTTCCCGGAGCAGCTTTTCCGCCCGGCGGGCATCGGAACTTTCCGGATCAGCCAGATCGATCACCATAAACAAAGCTTCCGGAACTTTCCGGTAGCCGGGATATTTTTCCGCACACGCCATAAATTCCCGGGCTGCAGTGGTGAAATCACTTTCACGGTATGACATCAAAGCCGCGTAAAATCCGGCTCTGGCACTCTGACGGTTGTCCGGCAGTTTTGCCGCTGCCAGATAGTATTCACGGGCCCGCAGATAGTTACAGGATCGCTCCTGCAGATCGCCCAATGCGCATTTTGCAGCTGCGGCAACTTCCGGATCAGCAGAATTTTCCAGTACAGAAGCTGTTTCCAGTATGCCTACAGGATTACCTTTGCGCAGATAAAAGCCCAGCAAAGCCATGCCGACGGAGTCGGTCAACCGGTTGTTTTTACCGAATCGGGCGGCGGCAAAAGCCGCTTTAAGCTCCTTTTCCGCTTCCACGAATTTACCGCTGCTTTCCAGAAAAGCGGCATACCGCTGCTGATAACCGATCTTCTTTCCCGCTTCAGCATGGGTGAAAAGAAGCCGGTTGAATTTTTCCAATGCGGCGAAATTTTTACTCTTTTCGGCGGCATAAACACCGAGTACGGCGATTTCAATTATCTCTTCCCGCTCATGTTTTACCGGAATCAGAAACTCCAGCAACTCCACCGCCCGGTTGCCGGAACCGGCAGCATACAATTTGCCCGCCGTCTTGTAGAGCAGTTTGTATCTTTGCGGATCATCCGGGAAACGTTTCACATAATCCAGCGCCGTTTTTACCGTTTTCGCCTGATCGTAATGCAGCTGGATCTCGATTTGCTGGTGAATAATCGACTGCTGCAATTTTTTGTCTTTGGTGAAAAGTTTGACATCGGTCAGCAGCTGATCGGCAAAGTCAAAATCTTTTTCCCGAAGTGCCACTTGAGAAGCATTATAGAAAAGATCAATCACCCGCAAATTTTCCACCGGCGGAAGCTTTTCCAGAAATGCCGGATAATTTTTCTTCAATCCGGTAATTTTTCCGGAGTAAACTTCAGCGAGGTGATCCAGCAGTTCCACATTCACATTGCGTTCATCTGCAGGGATTTTTGCCAGAATAGCTGTCGCTTCATCCAACCGGTTGAGCCGGATCAGGACATAAGCAGCCTCCTGTGCCGCATATCTGCGCCACGGGGAATCAGGACGGATCAGAGTTTCTCCCAGTTTCCGGTAAGCTTCACTGTTGTTTCCGGCAACGATCAAATTTTCCACACCATCCACGCTGCGCATCTGCTGTTTCAGAGGCAATTCACCGGCAATAAGCAGAAAAAGTTCACACGCCTGCGCCAGATTTTTTTCGCCGCCTTTGGTCATATACAAAGTTGCCAGACTGAAAAGCCGGGCATCTTCAGCAACCGGATCAGCGGTTTTCATTTCCAGATAAAATTTTTCCGCTTCAGCGATCCTGCCTTCTGCAATAAGCAGATCGCCCTCCAGAGTCCCGGTGGAACGCAAGGGAAAACGGCGGCGGAATTCTTCCAGAAGCCGTCTGGATCCGGCAATTTCACCGTTGTGCAGATATGCCACCGCCAGATTCAGGGCACTGGCTGCCCATTCATCCTGATTGCCTGTGCGGTCAGCCACTTCCAGTGCGCTTTCGTAACTGGAAATGGCATTGCGGTAATCACCGGCATAAAATGCGGCATCACCCAAGCGGCGGGAAGCGGCTTCATCAGCGGCTGCCATCGCCCCGGTGCAGAGGATCACCCCCAGCGTTATCCGGTGCAGCAGATGTTTCACGTTTGAAACCCTCAATTATTCTCTGCGGTTTCAGCGGCAACAGCACCTTTTGCCGGAGCATTCGCCGCTTTGTCAGCAGCAATACGCTCCTTGATGCGGTCATTGATACGGTTCTGCAGTTCCGGATTATCTGCCAGAAGCTGTTTGGTCTGATCTCTGCCCTGCCCGAGCTGTTCGCCGTCAAAACTGAACCATGAACCGCGTTTTTCGATGATACCCATATCTGTGGCAACATCCAGAATCGAACCGGTACGGCTGATACCTTCATTGTACATGATGTCAAATTCAGCCACTTTAAAAGGAGGTGCCATTTTGTTTTTGACCACTTTCACCCGGGCACGGTTGCCGATAACAGAATCACCGACTTTGATCGCAGTGGATTTGCGGATGTCCATACGCACTGAAGCGTAGAACTTCAACGCATTTCCGCCGGGAGTGGTTTCCGGATTGCCGTACATCACGCCGATCTTTTCCCGGATCTGGTTGGTGAAAATAAGACAGGTTTTGCTCTTGCTTGCCGCTCCGGTGATCTTGCGCAGGGCCTGTGACATCAGACGTGCCTGCAACCCTACATGGGAATCCCCCATCTGACCATCGATTTCAGCACGGGGAACCAGTGCCGCAACCGAGTCAACCACCAGCACATCCAATGCATTACTGCGGATGAGAGTGTCAACGATATTCAGAGCATCTTCACCGCAATCGGGCTGGGAAACGACCAGTTTATCCACATCCACACCGATTTTGGCGGCATACGCCGGATCAAGTGCATGCTCCACGTCGATGATCGCCGCATTGCCGCCTGCCGCCTGGGCATTGGCAATAACATGCAGACACAGCGTTGTCTTACCGCTTGATTCCGGACCGTAAATTTCCACGATCCTGCCTTTGGGCAGACCGTAAATACCCAGTGCAATATCCAGAGCCATGCTGCCGGTGCTGATCGCCGGGACATCGGTCACAGCGGCATTGGCCCCCAGACGCATGATCGTACCTTTGCCGAACTCTTTTTCGATCTGGCTGATCGCCAGAAGCAAACTTTTTTCCTTATCCACTGCGGGAATATCTTTGTCAGCCATGATAAACTGTTCCTTTCTGCGTTAAATATCCAAATCTTTGACCTTGGCGGCGTGTTTTTCAATGTACTCACGGCGGGGTTCGACCACATCGCCCATGAGCAGATTGAAAATACGGTCGGCATTGATGGCATCTTCCATAGTCACCCGGATCATTGTACGGGTATTGGGATCCATAGTGGTCTCCCAGAGCTGGTCGGCATTCATTTCACCGAGACCTTTGTAGCGGTTGATACGCAGACCGCTGCCGCTCTGACCGCTGTTGCGGATGATCTGGAAAAGATCTTTGAGAGAATACGCATCTTTGGCATCTTTGCCGTCTTTGCCGGAAACATGGAAAAGAACATTTTCCCCGGCAGAAAACACCTGCGACGGAGCAATGCCGTATTTGGCAAGATCTGACACGATACCGACGCAATTTTCAGCTTCAAAGATATTGACACTGTCGATTCTTCCGGCAATGGAAGCATCGTCCAGAGTACCGAGTGAACGCAAACGCGCCTCGGCATCGGCAACGATCTGGTGATATTCATCGCCGGTATAGGCGAAAAATGAGGAAGATGAACCATGCTGTTCACGCACAGTGATATACGCCACCGGACATCTGCCGTCTTCACGCACCACGTTGAAATACTCTGCCGGTTCGATACCGCAGCGTGAAAGTCCGTTACCCGCCTGTGCCGCCCGGTTGTAAAGAGCGATGATTTCCCGGGTTTCTTCGACAGTCAATTGCTTTTCCCCCATGGCAACGGTCATATCTTCCAGACCGAGTTCGACCAGATAACGGTTCAACTGATCATCGGTGTCGATATAACTGGCTTTTTTGCCTTTGGAAACCCGGTACAACGGCGGTTTGGCAATGTAAACATAACCGGCTTCGATCAACGGTTTCATCTGACGGAAAAAGAAGGTGAGCAAAAGTGTACGGATATGCGATCCATCCACATCAGCATCTGTCATGATAACCACCCGGTGATAACGGGCTTTGCTCACATCAAATTCTTCGCCGGTACCGCAGCCGATGGCGTAAAAGAGCGACTGGATCTCCTTGTTGTCAAAGATCCGGTCAAGCCGCACCTTTTCCACGTTGAGCAATTTACCGCGGATAGGCAGGATCGCCTGATAACGGTTGTCTCTGCCCAGTTTTGCTGAACCGCCTGCCGAGTCACCCTCCACGATGTAAAGTTCGCATTTTTCCGGATCCTTGCTGGAGCAGTCGGTCAATTTTCCTTTGATCAAAGTTGCACCTTTTTTACGGACACTCTCTCTTGCTTTACGGGCAGCTTCCCGTGCCTGCGAAGCCAGAATGGCGTTGCCGACGATACGTTTGGCAAGCTCCGGGTGTTCCTCAAGGAAGGAGCCGAGTTCTTCAGTGATGACCGATCCGACGATACCGCTGACTTCCGGATTGCCCAGTTTGGTTTTGGTCTGACCTTCAAACTGCGGGTCGGGCACTTTCACGCTGACCACAGCGGAAAGACCTTCGCAGACGTCGGATTGCTTCACATTGTCGTTGCCGAACTCCTTTTTCATGAACTCGTGACCGTAATTGTTGATGGTACGGGTCAGAGCTGAAAGAAATCCGGAAAGGTGGGTTCCGCCTTCGACAGTGTTGATGTTGTTGGTATAGGAACGGATCTGCTGGGCGATGCCGTCGATGTACTGCAAAGCCACTTCCACATCGATGCCGCCTTTTTCCCGGTGGAAATAGAGGACTTCCGGATTCAATACGGTACGGTCGGTATTGAGCAGAGCGACAAACTCTTTGATGCCGCCTTCAAAATAGAAAAGTTCTTTACGGTTGCCGTCTTCGTTCTCTCTTTCATCACAGAGCGTGATGCGGATACCCTGATTGAGGAAGGCGAGTTCCCGCAGACGGTTGGCAAGGATCTGCCGCACATAGATGGTCGTCTGGAAAATCGTACCATCCGGTTTGAAAGTGACTTTGGTTCCCCGTTTGTCGGTCGGTCCCATATCCTGCAGCGGACTGGTGGTGATACCGCGCTGGAAGCCGATCAGATGTTTTCTGCCGTTACGGTGGACTTCCACATTGAGCCAGTCGCTCAAAGCATTCACACAGGAGACGCCGACACCATGCAGACCTCCGGAAACTTTGTAGCTGTTGTGGTCGAATTTACCACCGGCATGAAGAACAGTCAGCACCACTTCCACCGCCGGTTTACCCTCACCCTCGTGCATGTCTACAGGAATACCGCGGCCGTCATCTTCAACGGAGATGGAGTTATCTTCGTGAATGGTGACTTTTATGTCAGTGGCATAACCGGCAAGAGCTTCGTCGATGGAGTTATCCACCACCTCGTATACCAGATGGTGCAGACCGCGTTCACCGGTGTCACCGATGTACATTGACGGGCGCACCCGGACTGCTTCCAACCCTTCCAGCACCGTGATTTTACTGGCACTGTATTCGGCGGCATTGGCATTGGAAATATTGTTGTTTTCACTCATGGATTTTTTCTTTCTCCGCAAAAATAAATATATATTTATTTAAACAAACATTACCCATACTTACAATACACCTGATACCGCTTTTTTTCAAGTTTTTTTCCGCATATTTCCGCAATTTCCGGAAGAACCTGAAAGCCGTGTTTTCCGGCGGCATGACCGGCGGAAATAAAATTTGATTTTCCGGTTTTGTAACACATCTTTTTTGCGGTGGTGAGGTATGTGGTTTTGTGCCGCCCTGCCTTGTCACGGCGGAGCCGTAAGGCGGAGACAGACGGGCGGAATGAATGTCAGAACTGATGTTTACGGAGCCGGATATGCCGTATGCCACCCGTGGCATGCGGGATGGGTATGGGAGCTTATGGGAGATTTTGAGATATTGTGCTTTCTCAAAACCTCTCAAAACCTCTCAAAAAATCCCAAAAATTCTCATAATACCCAGCTCCACCCGCGCAGACTGCATGCCGCATTCCGTAAACATCCGTTACCATCCGTACCACTTCCGTAAAAAAATGACTTGTGCAGTCTGCGGAGGTTCTGTTTGCATGAGGGGATAGGCAACCGTTTCACGGTTTCCTCCCCTCATACTCCCCAACCTTTACGCACACACTTTCCAAGCGGATTCAGTGTGACAGTTTCCTCTGAATTATTGCGCCTGCGTTCACGGGGCGACTGCCTTTGGCAGTCTTTCCGTTCACTCGCGGCTTATTGCTCGCCCTCCGCTCATCCTCGCAACTTTTGTTGCTCGGCTTTTGCTCTTAACGGGCAAAAGTATATTCGCA
>JAZSIZ010000096.1:0-10540 GCA_045534015.1 Victivallaceae bacterium
GGCAAACCACTTTTTGTTTTCAGACAAAAAATGAGAGACCTCTTGTGTCTCTCATAATATCTTTTTTCAAAAAAGCGTTGATTGAGCTGCGACAACGGAGCAGCGAGACACCCCGCAACCTGCCGAGCAGGACCACGATGCGCCACCGCAGTAAAGATTTTTCACAAAAATTGAGACAATAATAAATAAAAAACGGGTGCTGCATTTTACACATTGACAGCACCCCGTTCAGAGCAGTGTATTACTTATCTGCTTTGGGATAAAAGAGCGCGAGCTGATTTTCATCAACTCCTTCAAAGAAGTGATCTTTCAAGGTTCCTTCGATGTGGAATCCGCAGCTCTGATAAAATTTCAAAGCGGTGGGATTGATGGAAGAAACACAGGTGGCTACTTTGCGCATTTTGTGTTTTTTCCAGAATTCATCTGCCGCCTTGAAGAGCAGTTTGCCGACCCCTTTTCCGGCGCATTCCGGGGACACTCCGATTCGCTGAAGTGAGCCGAGACCGCGTTTCAAAGCGGCGGTAATGGAGATACAGCCGATGATCTTTCCATCTTCTTCAGCGACAAAGGTGATGTTGTCATAGGTATCGGTCTGCGTGCGGCGCAGTACAGGCAGCCAATACTCCACGGGGCGTGGAGCATCGGTTTCCATACGTTCTTTCAGATAAGTCTGAAAGCTGTAGAAATAGACAGCCGACACCTGTGCGGCATCATCATCCTGAAATTCTCTGACGGTGATCACTTTTTTACTGCTCCATGACTTTGTACATTTCGACATTGTCAAAGTGGATCTCTTCATTGGCGGCGGCATTGCCGACGGAAAGCATCAACTCCAGATGGTCGGCGGTTTCCGGCACGATGACCAGAAATTCGACAGTTTCCATTTTGCCCAGCCCGAGTCTGCGGAAGTAGTGGGATTTATTCAGATAATCGGCAAAGCGGTCATCGAATTTTTTGCCGTCACGGATCATATTTTTTTTCCACTGGACTCTGAAATTGACTTTGGCTTTGCTTTTGGGGTCGATATTTCCGGCGGTACAGCGTACCAGATACATTTCACCGGGTTTGACCGGACGGGATTGATAGATACAGCCGTTGACCACACCGTTTGCGGCGGCAACCGCATTGCCATTGACCACTTTTCTTGTGAAAGTACCCTGATTTTTTGCGCCGTGCCATTCGCCGAAGCCGGGGAGTTTCTGGCGGTTTTCCGGCATTTTGTCAAAGGTGGGGTTGTAGACCATATTGCGGATATTTTTATCCTTGACCATTTTTCCGGCGACTGCCGGATCGGGATTGGCGATCAGATCCAGATCAGCAGTCACATTGGGGGCGACACTGGCGATGGTGATGGGGATCGCCGGATGATGGCTGGGGAACCAGACGTAACGCTCATGCCACATCCACACATAATAATCGGCAGCTTCCATAGCCTGGGTGAGATTGCGTTTCAGGAGTTTGGCACCGCCGAGTTTTTCCAGATCGGGGTAGAGCTGATTTTTCCAATAGCTGAATTTGGGTGAAAAGTGCGGATCGACATAAAGTCCGGGGGCGAGAAAGGTCTGGGCGCGGTATTTGGCAAGATGTTTGGGATCGAGGAAGCGGAGGAAATTCTTTTTTACATCCACATTGAGGTGGTAGAATTCCACTTCATCATTGGCGCGGTAGCCGCAGCTTTCATCGCCGTCGTGGATTTTGACGGTGGGAGGCAAAACATCATAAACACCATTGACAAAGGGGGCGACCATATATTCAGCTTCTTCGGGGCGCGCCATATCATTTTTGTGGCGGCAGAGGCTGAACCACCAGTAGCAGAGCATTTCCATATCGGGAAATTCGCTGAAAAGAGCGCGCCCGAATTCCTGCCCGCGCTGACGGATCTTGGCGTGAGTTTCAGCCAGAGTTCTGCCCTTTTCCGGCTTGAATTGCCACATGGTGTTTTTGCCGTATTCTTCAATATCAAATTTCATACCGACCATGCCGGATTCTTTAGCGACTTTAGCGACAACTTTGTGGTTGTGGCAGACAGTTGCCCATGCTTCATCATCGAACCAATCCACATTGCCGGGGCTGACGGTCAAGCCGATAAAATTGTCGGTGAATTTTTTGAATTTGGTGTTTTTGAGGTTTTCAATATCTTTTTTGAAATACTCATATTTGATTTTTCTGCCGCCGAAAATGGCGTTGATATTGACCGGCTGACCTTCGCACAGATCGGCAGGAGTGGTGAAACGGATGATGATACCGCTGCCGGGGATGGATTTTTCCAGCATTTCCACATTATCTTTGATGTACCTGGTGGTCATCACAAATTTTTTATCCTGCTTGGCTCCGGGAGCAAGACCTTCCCACTGGAATCCCCAGCCGTCGTGGATGAGTTTCACCCGGGGCGGCTTGTAATACTGGTCGGCGGCGGCGGCAGTAAAGGTTACTGCGGCAGCGGCAAACATGGACATGATTTTTTTCATATTGCTTTCTCCTTAATTGGGTTGAAAAAGTTACTTATCCATTATCTTGAAAACTTCCAGATCGTCGAAATAAATTTCTTCGCCGCCGGAAGCATTGCAAACCCAGAGCATTACCGCCATGTGCGAGGCTGTTTCCGGCACGATGACCGTAAATTCGATGGTTTCCATCCTGCCGTCAGCGGTACGGAAATATCTGGTATTGCCCAGATAATCGGCAAAATAATCATCAAAAGTTTTGCCGTTGCGGGGGAAGGACTTTTTCCATTTGATGCTGAAAGCCGCCTGCGCTTTGCTTTTCGGGGAAATATTCCCGCCGGAACAGCGCACCAGATACATTTCACCGGGCTTGACCGGGATATCCTGAAAGAAACACCCTTCAGTTGCTCCCACCGAGGCGGCGACGGCATTGCCGTTGACTACTTTACGGATGAATTTACCCTTATTGATACTGTCATACCAGATGGAAAATCCGGGGAGGGTCTGTTTCTTTTCCGGCACTTGATCAAAGGTGGAGTTGCGGATGATATTCGGAATATTTTTCTCTTTGACCAGTTTTCTGGCTTCCGGCAGGGGATCGGGCGAAGCGATCAGATCAAGTTCTTCTGCCAGACCGGGGGCAAGCGAAGCGATATGGGTGGGATGAGCCGGATGATGGCAGGGAAACCAGACGTAACGCTCGTGCCACATCCACACATAGTAATCGGCAACTTCCATAGCGTGGAAAAGATTGCGTTTCAACAACGCCGCACCGCCGAGACGGTCAAGATCAGGCTGGAGCTGATTTTCCCAGTAGCCGGCTTTTTTAAAGTGGGGATCAACATAAAGTCCGGGAGCAAGAAAGGTTTGCGCCCGATATTTGGCAAGATGTTTTTTATCCAGATAGGGAAGAAATCTTTTCCGTACATCCACATTGAGGTGGTAAAATTCCACTTCATCATTGGCACGGTAGCCGCAACTTTCATCGCCGTCGTGGATCTTGACAGTGGGGGGCAAAACATCATAAATACCGTTGATAAACGGGGCGACCATATAATAATCGGCATGACAGCGAGCCGCGTCATTTTTGTGACGGGCAAGGGAGAACCACCAGTAGCAGAGCATTTCCATATCGGGAAATTCACTGAAAAGAGCGCGACCGAATTCCTGACCGCGCTGACGGATCTTGGCGTGGGTTTCTGCCAGAGTTCTGCCCTTTTCCGGCTTGAATTGCCACATGGTGTTTTTGTGGTATTCCTCAATATCAAACTTCATACCGACCATGCCGGATTCTTTGGCGACTTTAGCGGCAACTTTGTGGTTGTGGCAGACAGTTGCCCATGCTTCATCATCGAACCAATCCACATTGCCGGGGCTGACGGTCAAGCCGATAAAATTGTCGGTGAATTTGGTGAATCTGGTATTTTTGAGGTTTTCAATATCGTTTTTGAAATACTCATATTTGATTTTTCTGCCGCCGAAAATGGCATTGATATTGACCGGAGAACCCTCACAGAGTTCTGCCGGAGTGGTGAAACGGATGATGATACCGCTGCCGGGGATGGATTTTTCCAGCAGTTCCACATTCTCTTTGATGAATCTGGTATTCATCACAAATTTTCTTGAAGGCGTCTGACCATCCTTAAGTGATTCATACTGAAATCCCCAACCATCGTGGATGAGTTTTACCCGGGGCGGTTGGTAACACTTATCGGCAGCGGCGGCAGTAAAAGTTACTGCGGCAGCGGCAAACATGAACATGATTTTTTTCATATTGCTTTATCCTTAATTGGGTTGAAAAGGTTACTTATATCCTGAAAAGTTCCGGATCACTGAAAGTTTTTTACAGAATTTTGAGACAAAAAGCCCCTTGAATAGTCTTTGAAATATCGGGAAATAAGCTACTTATATTACCACTGGTATTTTTCTGCCCAATTGAGTCTGACTCCGGTAAACATGCCATCATCATTATCGGGCAATCCGATATTTCCCCGCATGTTTTTCGTACTGCCGTCACACATCGCTGTATTGATACCGACTGAATCGGGAATAGAACCACCGGTGGTATAAACAGTCGGACCGCCGGGGTGACGGTAACCTCTGCGATCATGAGTACCCCAATCAAGCAGAAAACGCCCGTCTCCATCTGCTGAATCCATGAACAGGTAAATTTGACTGGCACGGGTTATGGAACCGGCTTTACTGGATCCGGGAGTGTTGCATGTCGGTGCGCAGTACAATCTGCCGCAGACCATAGAGTTCGCAGCATAACTTGTTCCCTGACCGTCAGAATTGGTGTTAACATTACCAAGTTTGGTTGCACTGGGACATTGAAAAATCGGCATGTTTTCAGTTTTCGGCACATGATGAGGTCCATTGTTGTTACGGCGGATGTCATATCCGGCATAAACGCCAAGCACAGGGATCCAACCGTAAGTGCCATGACTGCGTACATAATAGTCGTATTCGTTCATGTACATGCTGTTGAATTGCCCCATCTGTTTCAAATTGTTGATACAGCTGGCAGTGCGTCCCCGTTCACGGGCGGAGTTGAGGGCGGGCAGCAGTATTGCCGCCAGAATAGCGATGATGGCGATGACTACGAGAAGTTCAATAAGAGTAAAGCACATGTGCTTTACTCCGGCATGCCGGAGTAAATGAGTGTTCATTGTAAAAAATCCTTTCCTGTAACTGAAGTTGTTTTTTTCCGATCAGACAAATCTCAAACAGACAGAAGTTGAATTTATTTCCATGACCTCCTTTTTTTATCCGTCTTCAATTCAAAAAAATACGGAAATTTACACTTTTTCTCTTGCAAAAATCTGTGATAACTACTATAATATAGTGTATAAAAGTAAAAAGTAAAGGCATAAAATGGTTGAAAACAGGTATAAAGTTATTAATTTTACCAATCCGTCAAGGATTTTGCCCCAACCGGATATCACAATTGAGAAAACCGGCTTGAAAATGCATATAGCCCAATGGAATATGCCCTGGTGCGTATCCCGGCTCTGGCGGCTTTACTGGAATGATACCCCCGGAGCGGTTTTGAAGTTCAACGGCAACGGTATCGTGATGTCGCCGGGAACGATGGTGCTTATTCCGCCGAATACTCCGGCATCGGCGGTGACGGTGATGCCTTTCATCCACAACTTCATCGAATTTTCCACCGGCGCATCATTTTTTTCCGTCAAGGCTGAACCGTTGATCTTCAAAACGGAAAAATATGCCGGTATTTTATCTTTTACCGAAGCCGCCAGCCGCCGGACTCTGGCTCTCTATCTCCTCGTCGGTGAATTGCTCCTTGCCATTCCTCCGGAAAATATGGGCGACAGCAACACTCCCAATTTGGATGAAAGGATCAGAAAAGTGCTGGAATATATGGAAAAACATCCCATGCAGAAATATTCTCTGGATGAATTGTGCCGCTGCGCCAATTTATCCAAACCCCGTTTTCTGGCTCTTTTCAAGGAAAATATCGGGCTCACCCCCCGGATGTACTGGCGGTATCAGCGGATGGAATTGATCGGTAAAATGCTGATTGAAACGGATTTATCCATTTCGGAAATCGCTACGCAAAACGGCTTTGTTGATCGTTCCCATCTGTCAAGGGTATTTAAATGCCATACCGGAGCAACTCCGGCGCAGGTGAGGAAAAATTTCCGCAAAAATTGAGAAAAATCCATTCCGGCGGTTCAACCGGAAAAAATCATCACACTGTTTACCGCAGAACGTTTGACAACGATTGACCGCAATGCTATTTTATGTAGACTGCGATAAATATTATTGAGGATCTGTCAGATGAGCAATACTCCATTTCAGGATGCCAAATGGTTGTGGCTTCCCCAGGAACAGCGGGATGAACGTGACCGCCGGGTGCGGTTGCGTAAGGTTTTTGAATTGGCAAGTGTGCCGGAAAAATTTGAAGCACTGATTTCCGCTGATGCCAAATATACGTTATATGTCAATGGATATTTTGTCCATCACGGTCCTGCACGGAACACCCCGCCGGTGTGGAGTTTTGACCGTATCGATCTGGCATCTTTCCTGAAAAAAGGCAGAAATCTCATTGCCATTCTGGGGTATCAATTCGGAGTATCCAACTACACTTATATCTATTCCGGTGCTTCCGGAGTGATCTTCAAAGCCCCGGGGATAAGCAGTGACAGTACATGGAAAATTTCTGAAGATCCCGGTTATATCCGTGCTGTGGCAAAAGGTTCGTGCCAGTACGGTTTTCAGGAATTTTACGATTGCCGTAAAAGTGACCGCCGCTGGATAAGTGAGATCGATTTTGATGATTCACACTGGGAAAATGCTGTCGGCAGAGTTGCCGGAGTGATGCCGTGGCACTTTTTTGAAGAGAGAAATATTCCGCTGTTGACCAATAATATGCTTCCGGAAGCAAAAATTATCGCCGCCAGCAGACATGAGGTCGATCCGGAATGGCGCAATATTCAAAGTGTCATTATCCCCTTTCACAAAGAAAAGACCGCTTTTCAAGCACCGGAAAAAGTCAGCGAACCGACTGCGTTGATCTATGATTTCGGCAATGAATTTGTGGGGATGCTTCACTTTACTTTTGAAGCTGATGATGCTCTGGATTTTCTGGTGTGTGAAAAACTTGACGGTTTAACTCCACATGTGACCGCCCCGGGAAATCTGCATACCGCTTACGGCGGCAGACTTTATCCGGTTCCCGGTGAAATCAATGAACATGAATTGACTCTGCCGTGGGGATTGCGTTACGTAGTCCTTTACAACCGTGGCAACAGCAAAAACTTCAAGTGCCGGATAACTTTGCGTGAGTGCCGTTATCCATTGGATATTCAAGGGAAATTTTCCTGTTCCGATAAGCGTTTACAGCAGATCTATGATATGTGTGTGACCACACAGAAGTGCTGTATGGCAGACAGTTACATCGATTGCCCCACCCGCGAATACGCCCAGTGGTGGGGAGATGCACTGGTTCAATCGCAAAATACTTTCCGCCTTGCCGATGATCCCCGTCTGCTGCGGCGGGGACTGCGGAGCTTATCCCGTCAGCTTACTCCGGAAGGGTTGACCTATGGAGTAACTCCCGGTTGTGCCCATGCCTGTATACTGCCGGATTATTCGGCGATGTATCTGGTCACATTGCTGGCTGATTATGAACAGACCGCTTCCCTGGAAATGTGGCGGGAATTGCGGCAGACAGCTTCCGGAATAATCTCTTACTTTGAAAATGTGATTACTCCGGAAGGTTTGATTCCTTTTGATGAACGTTACTGGCTCTTTGTGGATTGGTGCAATTCGCTTAATAAAGTGGAACCTTACAATCTCATTGTCCTCTGGGGCATCCGCAGTGCGGCGAAACTGGCAGCTCTTTCCGGAGAAAGTGCCGATTTGGAAATTCTTTCCCGGTGCCGTGCGCTGGAAGAAAAACTATTTTCCGGTATAGAGAAGACCCTGACCGCTCCGGCTCCGCATTCAGCGGCTCTGGCAATTACACTTGATCTTTGCAAAGATAAGCATGAAAAATGGATCAAAGAGATCCTGCTGCCGATGATGAAAGCTCCCCATAATCACCCGGTTCAGCCGGATGCATATTTTATGTATTATGTCTTTGAGGCGGTGAAAAAAGCCGGTTTTGAAGCGGAGATCATCGATTGTATCAGACGCTGGTGGGGCGAATTTATCGATTTCGGCGTGTCTGCCGTGCCGGAACATCTGATTCAGACACAATTGTTGTATACCAGCATGTGCCATGCATGGAGTGCGCACCCGTTGAAGTTCTTTTCCGAACTTCTTCTCGGTATCCGTCAGCTTTCTTCCGGCTGGCATGATATACGTTTTGCTCCGCTGCCCATGCCGGGGCTGAAAATTTCCGGTACAGTTCCATTACCGCAGGGCAATGTGGAAGTACTTCTGGATTGGAGCGTAAATCCGCCGGTGAAAAAAATCAAAATGCCATCCGGTGTAAATCTTGTTGAGTGAAAAGATGAAAAGAAGTGCCGTTGAAAAACTGCTGTCAGCTTTGCCGGAAGGAAAAATCGGTGTCGCCGGAGATTTCTGTACCGATGTTTACTGGGATATTTTTCCGGAAAAAGGTGAAGTTTCACTGGAAACCGGTATCGTTACCACCCCGGTGGGCTGTGCCCGTTACTCTCCGGGGGGAGCCGGCAATATCGTTGCCAATCTGCGGGGGATCGGATTGAGTTCCATTCCCTGCTGCGGAGCGTTTGGCAGTGATCCATTCGGGAGCTGGATGTTCAGTGAACTTAACCGGGGAAATGCCGGAAATACGGCGGCGATGCTTCAAATAAAACGTCCTGATTACCATACTCCGGTATATTGCAAACCCCTGCTCGGCGGGAAAGAACAGTCCCGGATCGATCTGGGCAATACGCCGCTTACAGCAGAAGAATCTGCGGCAATGCTGACCGGATTGGAAAAAATTCTGCCGTCACTGCGGGTGCTTATCGTAAATGGACAGATCGCCAACGGCATCCATAATGAATATTTCCGGAAACACTTCGCTTTGCTGGTCAGAAAGTATTGCCGCACTATCCGCTTTGTCTTTGACGGCAGAGCGCATCTGGATGCCTACCCCGGAGCAACGCTCAAAATCAATGCCTCTGCTGCTTCCATGACGGCATTCGGTGAAAGCGGTCACACTCCGGAAGAGTCCGGCACTGAAATCATGCGGCGGACACAGGATGAACTGGTGATAACCGATGGTGAAAACGGTTGTTTTGTTTTTGAAAAAAGCGGTATTACACATGTCCCGGCGATAAGGTATGACGGGGAAACCGACACCGTCGGAGCCGGTGACAGTTTCACTGCCGGATTTTCCTGTGCGCTGGCGGCGGGGGAATCAATAGTTACAGCGGCACAATTCGGCACACTGTGCAGTGCAGTGACGGTCAGGATGCTCAATCAAACCGGCGCACCGACACCGGAAAAAATCATGGAGATCATATCGTGAAAAAATCATTCATGCTGTTTTGTGCCATTCTTTTCTGTTTCTTTTCTGCCGCCGGAGAACTCCGCAAAGATGGGGTCAAACGCCCGAAAATGAGACGATACCGCCTCAGCACCCGGGGCAAAGTGGAGTTCCGCCGGGTCAAAAAAGTTTTGACGGCAGAGGAAGCAGAGCGTTACCGGCATGATCCGCACTGCATGACAGAGCGTTGCGCCGGATCCGGCTGCCAAGAGGCCATCCGCACTTATCTGCTGGAATCTTCCCCGGCACTGATCGCCGGGAACTTCAAAGATGTCCGCTGGTTCAGAGATGAAATGAGCGGTCAGATACAGATCATACTTTATTTCAATCCGGCAGATGCCGTGCGTTTCGCTCAAATCACCCGGGAAAACAAAGGCAGACAGCTTGCAGTTATCGTACACGGCACACTTTACTGCGCCCCGGTGATAATGGAGGAAATAACCAACGGCAGTGCCTGTATTTCCGGGATCGCTTCGGAAGAGGAAGCCCGAAAAATTGTAAATTTCTTAATAATGTCCCGAATTTTGTGAAATCCAGGCATAGGGGGATAAATGAACATTTCTGTGATGTATAAAATATATCACAAAAGTTGTGATTTTTCAACCAGATCTGCATGGGTCTGCTCCAACCGGCTTGTCAGGGCGTAGCTTTATGCGAAGACTGATGGATGGATTGCGGAGGAAGGTCGGGTTTTGCGACGCCCGCTCGGCGGGTTGCGGAAAAACTTGCGCCTTCGCTTCGCTGGGCGCAAGGGAAAACCGCAATGCGCCCCTGTCGGTTGGATTTGGCAACTGTCAGACAAGGTTTGATTGCAACCGGTGGATGGATTGCGGAGGAAGGTCGGGTTTTGCAAGGAGCGCGCGAGGGAGTGTACGACTGTACTCCTATGAGAGACAATTTGTCAAGTTATGTTTGCAAAAAAATCGTTAAAAAAGTTGATAATCAGCAAAAGATGATTCAAAAAGGTGTGCTTTTGTCTTGCTCCTATTCGCGTTCTACAATGCTTCTGCCATGAAGCGACGCCTGATAAATGTCCGTCCGGATGTCTTCAATCTTTTGTAACAATCTTCTGAATGATATTGGCGATATCGGATTTAAGCTTGGCTCGAGA
>JAZSIZ010000147.1:0-8143 GCA_045534015.1 Victivallaceae bacterium
ATTTGAACTTCTGAAAATCAAATAATGTAGGCCACACAAAGAAACTGACAATTTCAAACGCAATGGCCGTTCCGCATGATATGTGTCAATAATAATTGACGCATTTTCGTGTTTTGTCGTTGCGTGGGCTTGTCAGTGCCTCTTGTGTGACAAAATATCGGGAGTGCGTCTTTTTTATTGCCGTGTTCCCGTAAACACGAAAGGACATATCATGGAAGCAAACACAAAAAACTGCCCCTTCTGCGGGGAAGAAATTAAAGCTGATGCCGTAAAATGCCGCTACTGCCGGGAGTGGTTAAAGGATGTCCATGAGGGCAAATCGGTTGATCCGGCGGCAGTTGTTGAACAGATGGTTGATGAGGTGAAAACAGATATTTCTGCAGGAATATTTGATGCGCCGCAAGAGACAATACCAATTTCAGGCATCGTTCCTGAAAAAATTGTATCGGAAACAAAAACTTATCCTTCCGGCACAATAATCCTTTTTGATGGAAATAAGGTAAAATCAAAACTGAAAAACTTTTATAAAAACCGTTTTTTACCATTCTATCAAAACAGTCATTTGCTCTTTTTGTTTCTTTTACTGATATATAATAAGTTTTTCGACACTTCAAAATTTGCTGTTGAACAGCTATCTATAAGCAGATATGGTAGCTCAGCTTTAGCAGCTTATAATCTTTTGCATGGAAAGTTTGTTTATGCTAATATGGCAGTTGCGGCAATAACCATTGCGGCTGCGATGCTTTTTATTACGGTGCGTGATAATGAAGAAAAACTGCGCAGCATAATGCACTCATTACTACTGCCGATTGTTCTATTTGCATTTTTGACAGCCGGTTACTGTCATTTTTTTACTCCCGATCACATATTACAAGATGTACATAAGTTTGGTATAGAAGATTCTTTTAACTCTCTTTTGCCATTAAAAACGATCTGTTTTATTTTAAGTGCGGCAAGTTCTGTTCTGATTGCACTGTTGATCGCCAGAGGGCAATTTTTTCGTTTGTTTTCTATCTGTATTTTGACATTATGCGTTGTTATATATGATGGAGGTATAATACCTGCAGACTATGATTTATACTATCCGATTATTGATTCTTTGATTTCGCTGATTTTATTGCTTGTTTTCTGCCGTAAAATCATTTTCAAAAACTTCCGCATTGAGTTTGACTGGTGGCTGATCGGTAAATTTTTCTGGTGCTCTCTTTGTCTTTTTGCAGTGTCATATTTTTATTCTATATTTTTGAATACAGCTATGGTATGGACTGCCGCATGGGGAAAGGTTTTTATTGCAACTCCGATTTTTTCATGGCTTTATGTATGTATCTGGTCAGGCAAAGTCAATGGAGTACAAAATAAACTCGGCTTTTATCTGAAAACACTGTTGGGTTGTATGGTTGCAATATTGGGGTTATCTTATTTGTATTTTAATGTGATTTACAAATATAACACCCCAATTGTGGATTTCGGCGGAGATAGGCTAAGCTTAACCACAGAAGAAATGATGACCTGGGTGATGGTTATTGCCGGGATCATTACCGTAAAAACCGTTTCTGCGGCTTATTATTGCAGTATAAAATGGTATTTTATGCTGCCGGTAAATATGTTTTTACTGCTTATGGGGTGTGTTCCGGTATTAAACTTTGTCTTTCCGGGCAACAACCCTTTGGGGGTCGTGATATTTAACCGAATGGGATTGCCGACAGAATGCGGATGGATATTTTTAACGATCTCTTTAATTATTGATATTTTTGCGCTATTCCATGTTATTTATACTCGTAAAAAGCCTTTTGAATTGAACAAATATGTCCATGCCACTTGTGCTGTATTGGCAGCATTGATGATGCTTTACGGATTTTTTGCAGTTAAGAGCATTACCGAAATTGAATTAACCGATATATACAAGGAAATGTCGCTGTTGATTTCTCAAGATGGCAAAATGTTGATCAAAACCCAATATAAGGATATTGAACAAGCAATCATTCCGGAGGGGGTAACGACGATTAAAGGGTGGGCTTTCGCTCATTGCTCAAAACTGCACAGCATAACCATACCTGACAGTGTAAAAACGATTGAGGGATATGCGTTTTATAACTGCGACAAATTGACCGGAGTTATTATTCCTGATGGGGTAACTGAAATAGGAGAATGGGCTTTTGCAGATTGCAACAATCTGTCCCGTGTAGTGATTCCGGAAAGTGTAACAAAAATTGAGGCAACGGCTTTTCAATACTGTTCTGAATTAAAAACGATAGAAATCCCTAAAAATTGTATCTACGAACCGGAAGATCCTTTCATTCAAATAATCAGAAGATCAAAATAATAGGATTTAAATCGTTATGTCAAACGCTGTAAAATTGGCAAAAGCAGGAAAGTTTTTGGCTGAACTCGGAATTTGCACGCAATTAAAAGAGCGTTATATATATTGAATTTTGAGAGCTGTCATGGATGAAGTTGAAAATGCCGCATTTTTTTGCATTGGCGTCTGGATTACGGAAACTATCGTTGCCGGAAATGTATTGTTTTAAATAGCAACTTTGTTTCTATCCGTGCAAGGTATTTATTGAAAAAACAATAGTTGCTGGGTTGTATTTTTCAAGAGATGTGATATAATATCAACAGATATAAAGCCGCAAGTATGTGGCAATTGACTTTTGAAAAATGTATATCCGTAAACAGAAAGGATTCAGCATCATGAAACTTCGCTTCCTTGGAACCGCTGCCGCCGAAGGTATTCCGGCTCTGTGGTGTAATTGTGAATATTGCCGCAAAGCATTTGCCGCCGGGGGGAAAGATTTGCGGCACCGTACCGGATATTTACTGGATGACGACACAATTATTGATTTCGGTCCGGATCTTTTCAGCCAATCATTGGCTTTCGGAATTGATTTGACACTGATCAAACGGGTTTTATTGACCCATTTGCATGAAGACCATTTTGCCCCGATGGAATTTTTTTACCGGATCGGAGGTGGATTCAGCAAGGATGTCAAACCGATTGACATGATTTCTTCACCGGAAACATTCCGTCACATGTTGAAAAATATCGGCATCGAATTAGCGCAAATGAAAATCAATCCTTTGAAAACTTACGGCGGAGAATGGATCTCTTCCGGGGATATGGAAATTCTTGGAATTCCGGCTGATCATGCGGTCGGATGTTCAGCAATGATTTTTCTGATCCGCAGAGGCGGAAAAACTCTGCTTCTGGGGCATGATACCGGATTTTTACCGGAAAAATCCTGGGATTTATTACGCGGCATAGAATTATCTGCGGCAGTATTGGAATCCACAGGCAGTCTGGCAGTTCCCGATCTCAAACGCGGTCATCTCGGAATCAATGGAACAGTACAATTCCGTGACCGGCTGATCGAATCCGGGTGCATTTCCGGAAATACTCAAGTCGTGGTCACGCACTTCTCGCACAATGGCCATGCTATGCATGATGATCTGGTTGCTGCATTTGCCGCTCATCAAATCACGACAGCCTATGATGGCATGGAAATTGAATTTTAACAGCAGAAATAAATTTGAGCTATTGTCTCAATTTTTGTTTAATTTTTTATTATTGTCTCAATTTTTGTGAAAAATCTTTACTGCGGTGGCGCACCTGCTCGGCAGGTTGCGGGGTGTCTCGCTGCTCCGTTGTCGCAGCTCAATCAACGCTTTTTAGAAAAAAGCTTGGCAAAAACCTGCTCGGCAGCTTGCCTGCTGTCGCGCACGCCTCGTTGGGCGTGCTTGATCGGGAACCCCTGTCCTCCAAAGCTTCAGCGACGGAGGATCGTCGCAAAACCCGACATTGTCGCACGCCTTGTCGCGGCGTAGCGTAAGCGAAGACGGATGCATCCACCGATAGAAAACAAACCGTGATTTGACAGTTGACAAATCGCTGCTTGTGTGATATGTTTCATACATTGAAAATTATGTTTTTTGCAAATTTATATTTCAGTTTCACAAAATTCGGGACATTACCTTACAGAATATTTCATACTCCGCAGTGCCGCTGCCGGAATTTTTCAGGTCAGCAGCAGCATTGCTCCGATGCCGCACCCCAGTGCGAGAACTTTGAAAACCGTGATCTTTTCCTTGAGGAAGATAACACTCAGAATAAATGTGGCAAGGAAACTCATCTGGGCGATGGGCAGCACCACGCTGGCATTGCCTGCGCTTAAGGCAAGTATCATGAAAAAGAGTATTCCGGCAACCAGTATGCCGGAGGAGATACTGTATTTTACCAGTTTGGCATCAAGTTTGTATCTGCCCTTTTCTTTGAAGAACCAGTATGCCAGACCGCTGATGATCCATATGATTTCGATAATGAGATTTATGCCGTTTTTGGAAGCTCCGGTTTCCGGACCGTATTTGCATGCCAGACCGAGTCCGGCACGGAAAATGCTGGCGGTGATTATTATAATGAGCGGCAGCAGCCGTTTGCCGGGATTTTCCTGTTTATTTCCGGCGTTGCCGGGCAGGAATAAAAGCACGGCACAGATCGCCAGAAGCACTCCGATGCTCTGCTGCCAGTGGAGCGTTTCGTGTAAAAGCAGCACCGAAAGCGGTACGACCAGAGCCAGATTGAGGCGGTAGATGGTGGAACAGACTCCGGCACTCAATTTGCTCATGCTTTCGATCAGCAATATATTGCCGACAGCAGAAAAGATTCCGCAGATGACGCCCCAGAACAGAGTCATGGCAAAACTTTCTCCGGTTTTGTCCGGAAGAAAGGCGAATAAAATCGTGCCGATGAGACCGACTCCGGCAACAAACAAGCCCCGTGAACGCTCTTTGCGGGCAAAAAACTTGAAAAGCAGATCGTTGACTGCTGAACACCCCAGACAGCAGAATGTATAAAGAAGCATCAAACCCATGGTATACCCCATTTGTAATATATTCGAAATGTTAAGTTACCTAATATACTGCCGGGAAGAGGTTATTTCAAAAGTAATTCAAAAAAAGATTGAAAAATCAGCGTTGATTGAGATTAAAGCGGTAGTTTGATCCGGCGTCGCCTGTCAGCTATGCCGTGACAAGGCGTGGCTATTGAATAAATAACCACCGAAAACGCCCCGCTTAAAGAAAAGCAACGATGATTTTCAAGAATTTTTGAGGACTTTTGAAATTGCCTCAATGATTTTATCAAGCACTTTTGTTTTTTCAGTTCACTTTGCGCATTGAAAAAAGCACTTTTGCGGTGTACTTTATATACTGACATGATACACAGTTAACAAAAAGATATGAGGTATAATTATGCTTTTTACGGGAACCCGCAGTAAAAATGCAGTTGAATCAGCATTTGCCATTGCTTCCGGACTTGCCGCTGACGGCGGACTTTTCGTCCCCATGGAATTTCCCCCGATCAGCAATGAAGAATTTTCCGCCATGGCCGATATGGATTATTGTTCCAGAGCGGCATTGGTCTTGAGCAAATATCTTACCGATTACAGCGCAGAAGAGATCAAATATTGTGTTGAGGGGGCTTATAAAGGCACTTTTGACAATGATCAGCCGGCTCCGTTGGTCGACATCGGCGGCAACCGGAAAATGCTGGAATTGTGGCATGGACCGACTTGTGCTTTCAAAGATCTTGCCTTGCAGCTGCTTCCCTATCTTTTGACCACAGCTTTGAAAAAAGGCGGAACCGGTAAAGAGGCAGTCATTCTGGTGGCGACCAGCGGTGATACCGGTAAGGCGGCACTGGCAGGTTTCGCCGGTGTGAAAGACACCCGGATCGTGGTCTTCTATCCGGTAGATGGCGTCAGTGATATGCAGAAACGGCAGATGACCACCCAGAAAGGCAGCAACGTTTCTGTCTGTGCCATTGCCGGGAACTTCGATGATGCCCAGAATGGAGTGAAAGCCATTTTCACTGATGATGCGATGAAAGATTTTCTCCATCAGCACAATATGGAATTTTCCAGTGCCAACTCCATCAACTTCGGCCGTCTGGTTCCGCAGATCGTCTACTATGTTTCGGCATACTGCGACCTTTTGAAAGATGGTTCACTTAAAGCCGGAGAGGGATTCAATGTGGTCGTTCCCACCGGAAACTTCGGCAATATTCTGGCGGCAGTTTACGCCAAACAGATGGGCGTGCCGATCAAAAAATTCATCTGTGCTTCCAACAAAAATAATGTATTGACCGACTTTATCCGCACCGGTGTTTACGACCGTAACCGCAAGTTCCACACTACCGAAAGTCCGTCGATGGATATTCTCATATCCTCCAATCTGGAACGGATGCTCTATTTGCTTTGCGGCGGAAACAGTGACAAGGTTGCCGGATTTATGGCAGAATTGAAAAACTCCGGCAAATATGAGATCGACAGCATGATGCTGGCAAAATTGCAGTCTGAATTTTACGGCGGCTGCTGTGATGATGAAACCGGCAGAGCTGCCATTGCCAAAATTTTCGCTGAACGTCACTACCTTTGCGACACCCACACTGCTGTAGCTCTGGCAGTGGGGGATAAATACCGTGAAGAAAGCGGCGATGACACACTTCAGGTGATCGCTTCCACGGCAAGTGCCTACAAGTTTGCTCCTGCAGTGCTGAAAGCTCTTACCGATGAAAAATTGCCGGAAGATGATTTTGCCAAATTGGAAATGCTTGCCAATTTGACCGGTACGGCGGTTCCTGCTCCGCTGGCAAATCTGAAAGGCGATGAAGTGCTGCACAAAGATTGTGTGGAAAAAAATGAAATGGCTGAATTTATCAGGAGTCGTCTGGAAAAATGAAGCTGATGTGGTGTTGCGGTCTGTTGCAGGCGGTGCTGCTGCTTGCCGGGTGTTGCTGTATTGAGGGAGAAAAAAAGATGTTTACCGATCCGAATGATTTTTGCGGCAGTGATATTGAAAAAATCCAGAGCGCGATCGATGCTGCCCGGAAAAATGGCGGCGAAGTACGGATTTCTGCCCGTAAAGCAGATGATGGCAGGGATTTCTGGCTGATTGATTCTGCGATTTTGCTGCCGTCGGATACCACGCTGATTCTGGATAACTGCCGGATAAAACTTTCCGACATCAGCCGGGACAATATGATCCGCAGTGCCAATTGCGGTATCGGGGTGGAAGATGTGCCTGTGGCATCCAATATCCGCATTTACGGTATCGGCAATGCTGTTCTTGAAGGAGCTGATAATCCCCGTTCCACCGGTGACGGCGGCAAAACTCTTTACAATACCCCCGGATACAAACTCCGGCACAGTTTCGGTACCGATACCGGAAAACCCGGAAAAGAACAGAAAGGCGATTGGCGCAATATCGGCATATTGCTGGTAAATGTTCAGGATTTCGCCATTGAAAATCTGAAGATCAACGATTCACACTGCTGGGCGATTTCTCTGGAATACTGTACCCGTGGAAGTGTGAAAAATCTCCAATTCAACTCCGCCGGTGTGAAGTATATCAACGGGGAAAAATTCTATACGCTCAATCAGGATGGTCTGGATCTGCGCCGCGGATGCTCTTATATAGATATAGAGAATATTTCCGGTGCCACCGGCGATGATTTGATTGCGCTTACTGCGCTTGCCGCTACTGTCAGAAAACCGGGGATTTTGAATACAACCGGAATGTGCGGCATGAAAGAAAATATGCGTGACAACGACACCCACCATATCCGGATCAGAAATGTTACCGGACATTGTGCCGGTGGACACCATATCGTCCGTTTGCTGAATGCTTCCGGAGTGAGGTTGTACAATATCGAAATAGAAAATCTGCTGGATACTTCTCCTGCCGGCTTGCGCTGTCATGCGGCAGTGAAAATAGGTGACAGTAATCCGGCATGGGGCGGAGTTACTCCGCTGGGTGATACTTACAATATCAAAATCAAAAATGTTGTTTCCAAAGCCCGTGCCGCAGTGCTTATCGGTGGCTCGCTGGTGGATTCAGAAATTTATCAGGTGGTCAATCTGAATCCGGAAGCTCCGGCAGTGGTTCTCCAATCCGGCAAAGAGAATATCCGGAATGTGGTTATGAAAGAGATCACCGACATAAAATAAAGGTAATGTCCCGAATTTTGTGAAGCTGAAATATAAATTTGCAAAAAACATAATTTTCAATGTATGAAACATATCACCCAAACAGCGATTTGTCAACTGTCAAATCACGGTTTGTTTTCTATCGGTGGATGCAGCGTGCG
>JAZSIZ010000140.1:0-22072 GCA_045534015.1 Victivallaceae bacterium
TTTGCCTCTTGATAAAAACGGATTTATGTTAATCCAAGAACAACGAAGTCGCATAGTGCGCTTCAAAAATCAGGAGGACAAACCATGAATAATGTATCACAAAAACCGGAAAAAATCTACTTTGGCCTGGACATTTCTCAAGAAAATATTGAAATTTATGCATTGAAAGGCGAAAAAGGCGTATCTTTTGGGAAAATTACAAATACAAGGCAAGGATTAGTAGAATTTTTTAACAAACTCCCGTGGGCTTCAGAATCAATAGTCGTAGCTCTTGAAACCGGCATGCATTCAGCATGGATCAGCCATTTGCTTGAAGTTCGCGGATATGAAGTTATTGTTGCTCATGCCCGTGATTTGGCGTTCATCTATAAAGGCGACAAAAAAAGTGATCGTATCGATGCCGAAAAAAACATCAAAAACCAGCCCAGCGGAAATTCCCGGCGGAATGTACACCACTCGTTGCGGTAAAGATAAAAGAAACGGTCGATCCTTTCCGCTTTGACATTGGCAAGATTGTTGGGGGTGTTTTCCGCCATCTGATGGATCGCCACACTTTCCGGGATAGTAAAACAGGGATATTTGCGTGAGATCCGCCGGGTATATTCCCAATCATCACCCCAGATGAAAAAATCTTTGACCGGCAGACCGCACGTTTTCACCGCTTCGGTATTGAGCAGCAGTGAAACGAAAGATGCCATCTGACAGGGGATGGGGGATTTTTCCCATGAGGATATTTTGGTGAAAGGTGTCGGCCGCTGGAGATTCATCAGGCAGATGGAATCATCTTTCCAGAGAACTTTACCGGCAAGCCACCCCCATGCGGTCTTCTGATTTTCTGCGCTCTGCAAAAGTTTTTCCAGAGCATTTTCAGCGGGGATGGTATCATCATCCATCAGCCACAAAGAGCGGTAATTTTTTTGAGCGGCGATCTTCACGCCGGTGTAAAACCCGCCGGCACCGCCCAGATTTTTTCCGGTGTCAAACCAGGTGATCCGGGGATCACCGAAAGATGCAGTCACCTCTCTGGTGCGATCGGTGCTGTGATTATCCACCACCAGAATATCGCACGGCACACTCTGCCGGAGCAGTGAATTTATACACTTTTCCAGCATTTGGCAACGATTGTAAGTAACTACAACAGCTGTTGTCTGCAACCCCACCTGTTAGCTCCGGTCTATATTATATACTTTTCCCGGAGCTTAACATAGTACCTTGCAAAGGAAAATTCAAATGATATTGGTTGCAATTACAGATAAAGTCTTAATTTTGCGGCTCTCCTATCTGAAATTTCCTGTCAATCAAAGGTGAAGATCTCTTTTATCCGCCAATCAGTCAGAAATGCCGCTCCGAAAGAGAGAGTCAGGTGAAACAGTGAAGTATTCCACTTATGATCTTTGCTCCACCCCTCAAAGGTAGTCGTTCCGCCTTCCCGGATGATATTCAGCCAGGTATTTTCATCGGTCAGCAAACTGTGCAGCAGCTCATCTTCCCCGTCACGTTTCAAGGCGCAGAATATCGGGAAGGTGGTGAAGAATAATACACTGTTCAATCGCCGTTCCCTGACCAATCCGATAATGTTCGCTCTGGTTTCTTCATCCGGAATGATGTCGAACCACCAGGCGATGGCATTGCCGGGCAGACTGACATGACCGGATGATTCACTGTCACGGTAAACTTTTCTTACCGGATCGTGGAATGCTGCCACATAGGCAGCTTCCAGCACTTTGCTGTCTGCATACTGCGGCATACCGATCAATTTTGCCACTTTATTCAAACATTTCACCGCACCGATGTAGTAGGCATTTATTGAACTGTGTCTGGTGGTGCAGATCACACCCTGAGTGACATCGACATCGTAACCATCCCGCCGTTCTTTGGGCCAATCCACCACGCACCACTTATCCAGATTATTGATCAGACCGTCTTCTTGGGCGTATGATTCTCTGTAACTATCCAGCACACTGGCAAAAGCCTTGAATCTTTTCCGGACAAAATCATAATTTCCGGTAAGCACCGTATATTCCAGCAGCGAAGTGAACATAATCAGCGGATATTCGGCGATCTCCTGCATAAATGAACAATTGGCACAAGTCACCAGACCGGGAGTGATGAATGCCGTACGGAGGAAATCGTCAAAAAACTTTTCCATCATGGAAAAATCTTCTGTCAGCAGACAGTATGTGAGCAGTGAATAACATCCGTCGCCCAGATAATAACCCTTTTCCCTTTCCATGCAGTCATGGATAACGCATTGCACCCCATAACGGATCGTGCGTACACAAAGATCCCATACCAGCTTTTCTTTTTCATCGTTTCCGGTGTATTGCCGTTTCAATTCAAACGGATAATGGCGTGCGGTCAGGATGAAAGAATCCTGCTCAATATCCACATCCTGCGGCACGATCAATTCGACATAGCGGAATGATTTGAAGTCAAATTGATTGAGTTGGTCTGTCCTTTTGCCGGAAAGAATAAAACTTTCCTCGTAGCGGCAATTCGCCCGCAGATCGAAACGTACTGAACCATCATCGTTGAGTTCCTGCCCGCACCGGATGATGATCTCATCCCCCGCTTTGCCGCCTGCCCGGAACGTGAGGTAGCCCACATACATCGCTCCGAAGTCGATAAACCATCTGTTCTCACTGATTTTCACTTCTGCCGGAGTGATTTTTTCAAAGACCAGCGGCTGCGATTCAGGGGGGACAAGTGTATGATCATCGGAAAGATTCACGGTGGCAGGAAGCCAACTGGAATCATCAAAATCAGGCAGATGAAAATCGCATTCTGCAGCTGAAGCATCATATTTTTCCAGAAATTGAGTTTCATACCCGACGGTACCGCAACTGGAAAAGGCGGTGTGTTCCGCACAGAGAAATGTTTCATCAGATCTTATTATCACTTCATTGCCGTCGCTCATTTCCAGCCACAAACCGTGGCGGTTGTCGCCGCTCACCCACACCCGGTTGATCAAACCCTGATAGTAGGTGTGTATGGCGAAGGTATTTTCCCCCGGGTGCAGAAACCGGGTAATATCCAATTCATTGTAGAAATAATGAAAATGATACGCCGGAGCAGGACCCTGCCCGGCAAATTCACCATTGATGTACAATTTGTAGTAATCATCGACGGAAATGCGCAAGGTCATTTTTTCCGGAACTGCATCGAGCTGAAATTTTTTCCGGAAAAGGATATGTTTATTTTGGATTTTCTCTGCCGCTTTGTGGATACTTTCTGCTGCGGCACGATCCAATTGGCGGTGAAAAACGTTGTTGACCGGCAAAGCTGCCAATTCGGCAGTGGTTATCCAATGTGTTCTTTTCATGATCATCCTTTTCTGTTTCCGGGGAATATTCCGGATCTGGTTATAATATTATCTGCTGCGCATAAAAAATACCACGCAAGCTGCAATTTGTCAAACCGGCAAACTGTTATTGATTTCTGCCGCCGTAGTCAAAGTTAAACTGAAAAATGCAAATAAAATCAAGCCGACTGCCAGCAGCAAGCCGCCCGGCGAATAACGCAGTGTCCCGCACTCATAAACTTGTTTTGCCATGATCATCCTCTGCTGAAAAATTCTTTTTGCAAAACAATAATTCCGGCGGCTGCAGAATTCCGCATGGAACCAGCTGCCGTTCTGCAACTTCAAAGCTGACAAACTGATCCGGCCCTGTCCAGGCAGGCCAGTTGTTTTTCAAATAGAATGGACCGAAAGCGTTGCGTCGGGAATTCAACAGCTTGATCCGCAGTCGTTTCCCGCCGGAAACCGGAATGACAAACGGCGGCCACGCCAAAAGAGTATATTCCGCAGAATCATCCACCGCATAAGCCAAAGCAGTTCCACGCCAGTCGGTGATTTTTACTGCATCAACCCCATCCGGCAAGGTAAGTTCATAGACCAGATTGCCGGTATAAAAAGGCAATCCGGTTTTTGTCCAGTCGCCGAATGGCAGTTGGCGTACCGGAGAAGTTATGCACTCATTTTTCACACCGAAATCACCCAGAATAAAAATATTTTCCAATCCGCTGCCGTTTCCGGGGAAAACCGTATCCAAAAGCAGAATATTTTCACCTTCACGCAATATGCCATCGGGTATTTCTACCGTTTGCAGTGACCGGTCGCACCAGAAACCGCAAGGGGCAGATGACAAGTTGATGCCATTCAATGCAATGGTGTAGTTCTGCGGTTCTTCCAAAGCCAATTTACAAGTGTCTGACGGCAGTTTATCACAGCAAAATCTGTACTTCAGGGTAATCGGCTGCGAATTATCCGGCTCTTCCTTTTGCCGGCACCACGGCTGCACCATACTACCGCCGCGCAGCGGTACTCCCATCATGGAACGCAATTCCATATCCCAGCGCAGACAATTCTTTCCCGGCAGCCATTTGCTGTTACTGATTTTCACCTGCGGCATATCCAGCAGCAGAGTATTCGGCTCCTCCATCGTGACCGGTACCGGCGTTGCAGCAAGAGATACTGCGGTATATTCATCTTTTCCGGCTGCTGCCGCAGGCAGAACTACGGCTTCTGATTTCAGCGGTTTGACGGCGGCAAAAAATAACGCCGAACCGAATCGCGGCAATGGGAGCGGAAACCGTACTTTGCCATTGGCAAATTCCGCATGTTCTACCGGATGGAATCTGCCGGTATCCGGATCCAGTTGATAAATATAACGGTGATTTTCCGGTAAATTCCATTGCACGACCGCTTCCGGGAATTCCAACAGCCTTTCCCGGATCATAGGATAATCGAATTGATCATTCTGAAAATTTACAGAGGTATTGCAGATGAAAAGTTTTTGTCCGTCATCTTCTTCTTTGAGCAGATAAAGTGCCGCACCGATCTCGTTATCATTTTCGGCAATGCTCACTCTGCGGCAGAATGGGGAAAGATTCCGATCCAATCCGGAAAGAAAAATATTCCGGAATTTCCGAAACACCTTTTCCGGCAGTTCAGATATTTCCCCGTCAAGGAATTTCGGGCAATGTCCCATATAGAAGACTTTTCCGCCCATATCGGCAAATTTTTCCAGCAAATCCAAAGTACTTGACCGCAGATGATCGATTTCGGGGATCAGAACCGCCCGGTAAACGGCGGCATTGATTTGCAGTGTTCCATCGGCACAGCTGCCGTATTCCGCCATGATCTGTTCATCGCCGAAGTCAAAATCCAGATGCTGAGCAAGCAATTCGTTGGTCAACTGTACCATCAGGGTATTTTCCGGCAAAGCACTCCCCGGGGTATATCTGCCCCAAAATGATTCAATGGGATGAAGCACCAACAGATCGCGGATCTCCTGACCGCCATCCAGAGCAGTGATCATCCGGGAAAAATATTCCTCGACCTGCAAATACGCCCCTGCCCACGGCGATTGCCCGGAGATGGTCGCCGGATAATCCCGCTTTGATTGTCCCTGCATCGTGTACCACGCCAGATGCTGGCAGCGGAAGTTTATTCCCAGAGCCAATTGCCAATCCCCCAGAGCTTTGTGTCCCATCAGCGGGAAATCCCATCCGGTGCATCCGTAAGTTTCCGTAAGCCGCCGCTGTCTGCCGAATTGGCGGGCAACGGAGGTACACTGTTTGACCGTGTTGAAGATCATCCAGTGTTCGGTGAGCAGGTCGATACCGGGCATTTGCATATATTGATAGAAACGCATGGCACTGCCGACGGCAAAAGTCTGCATTTCCAAAGTATCTTCACAATGGACATGACCGGTAAAGATCAGATTGTTTTCCCCGCACCATTTGCCGTTTTTGGCGGCGAAAGCATTGCAGAAAAGTTCAGTTGTCAGCGATCGGTAATCAAGGCGGACTTTGGAAAAGTTCCCCTGTTTCAGCGGATAAAAAAGTTCCGGCAGTTTATCTTTCAGCTGATAACCGAATTTGCGGAAGAAAAGTTCCGGCAGTTCGGCAGTCCACGGAAATGATACTCCGATTTGGGGATAGCCATCAAAATTCGGTTCATCGGTGAACACTCCCGGAATAGAGCTGCCGAATTTACCGGCAAACCGCTCTTTGTATTTTTCGTGGGTAACGGAAATAAATTTTTCCACCGCCTCCGGATTCATGGTATCCAGATATGCCTGACCATTGAACCACGGATCATCGGCGGCGATATATTCATGGAAATAGATGCCTTTTTCATCACTCTGCAATTCATCCGGCAGACAACAGCGGTATGAAGCCATTTTGCCTTCGATCAGTTTTACGGCGAAAAAGCAGTGAAACAAGCTCTTATTTGCACCGTTTTGCGGCACATCTTCTGCAGCACTGAGAAAACGGATGCGGTATTTTTTATCTTTGGTAACGGCTCCTCCGGCGGCACCGGAGGGCCAGCGGTCTTCATCGTAGATCCATGCGGACATATTCTGTTTTTCCGCTTCATCCACACATGCGCCGATCAATTTGAACCATTCTTCCGAAAGATAAGGTGTGGCTAAACCGACTCTGGCATGCATAAAGAAGCCGCCCAGCCCCATTTTTTTCATGGTACGGATCTCTTCCCGCAGGATAGCTTCATCCAGGGAACCATTCCATGCCCAGAACGGCATCCCCCGGTTTTCGTTTTTTGCTTCGATGAACTCCTTCATGGATGAAAGTTTACTCCTCGATCAGAATGTCGCAGGTGATGTCCTTTCCGGAAAAACGGTAGCTGCCGTTACTGTAAACGGTTCTGCCGTACATGGATTTCATGCCGGCAGGAGCTTTGAAGACTGCCCGGGCATCACCGGGGCCTTCAGCGGCAATCATGATGCAGAGTTTCCCTTGATCATCAACGAATCTGGCAGCGAATATCTTGCCCTTGACATCGGTGACGGGGATCATTTCCGGCGGAGTGACCGACATGATCCACGGTTCCAGTTTTTTGAGAGTGTTGCCCACATTGACAATGGCATTCCATTTAACTTCAAATTTTACCGGGTCAGCGGCACGGAACATATCAGAGAAGTTGAAAAAGAGGAATCCTCTTGCTCCGTGGATTGCCCCCATCACACAGGCGGCGATAGTTTCAGTTTCAGTGGGCCAGCGGAATCTTTTGAAGGCTTCTGACTGGGGAATTCCAACCTGATAACTGGCATGGTTGAAGTACTGCGGCACCATCCAGTATCCCACGCCTTTGGGATAAATTGCAACTTTTCTGGAAGCAGTTACATGGTCAGTTACCGGTTTCATGTGGTTGGTCGCAGCATTTTCAATGGGGTACGGATCGCAGCCGAAAATATCCTGCCAGCAACTGTAGGTCGGGAATGCGCCGGGTGTGCAGTGAACTGAATAAGTCGGATGGTTGGGGTCGAGGCGGTTGATCATATCTTTACGATCAAGAAAGATTTTCCAATCGCTGACCGGACGTTCATCGCAAATATAGTAGGCAAGCAGTGCCGGATGGTTGCGATATTTGTTGATCATATAACGGACGATATTTTCGCATCCGGTGATATTTTTGTATTTTTTCACTGCCAGCATACCGCCGTCTTTAGGCAGGTCATAGAAATCTTTCAGCGAGAGGATCAGTTTCATATCCTGTTTCAAAAGCGTATCCATGATGTGGTCCAGATCCATTGTGTCCTGCCAGGTGGCGTAACTCATAAGCGTATTGAATGGAGTGCCTTTGAAAAGTTCCAGATGTTTATCCGGCATACCATAGATGAAAAATCCCAGCGGCATATATGGTTTGCCGTTGAATAAAGTTCTGCCGTATTCATCCATCACGCAGACAGAATCGCCCTTTTGAACAGCCGGTTCATTGACCACCAACTGGAGAGAGTTACGCAGGGAGTAATCATTTTGTTCCGCTTCAGAAGCGATGGCGATGCGGTAAGTACCGGCTTTGAGTTTGCCGGTGTCGATGGTAACGGAGTAATTGACAAAAGAGGTTTTGCCCTCTTTGACGATCTTGCCTTTTTCATCAGTGATTTTCCAGATACCGTTGCCGTTGACTGTGCCGCTGGAGGAAGTGAGGGTCACTTTCCCGCCGTCGGTGGTCAATTGTCCGCCGGCAGGGTAATTGATTGCCGTCGGGATCTTTGGAAGATCGGCTGAACCGGATTTTTTGAGCCAGATATTGTCAACATAGTAAGTGCCGTAAGTACCGTTTTTAAGGAAAATTATAAATTCGTAAGCGTAACTTGTGCCGCCGCCGTTATTGGCGTAGGTGGTGATCTCACCGCTGAATTCCATCCATTGGCCATTCTGACTTTTTTTGGAGGCAAAGGTGTAACCGCCCCATTTATAGTCGGGGATGCTTCTGGCTTCCACACCGAAGCGGATCTGATCGATCCTGGTATCTTTGCCCAGACGGATGGAACCACCGTAAACATACTTGGTGCATGGTTCAAGATACATGCGGTTGCGGAAGTTGTTGCCGGAGTAATCCGGAGTACGGTGGACTTTCAACGCAGTTGAATTGTTGACACCGCCGCCGGGGACGAGTACGGTTTTGCCAACATAACGCCACCAGACACCGCCATGCTCAAAACCGCCGTTCAGAACCACATTTTCCGGATCTTTGGGATCTTTGTATTTGGCAGTTTCATCATATTGATCGACGGTGATGTCATCAATCAGGAATTTGCCGTACTTTTTGTTCCGGATGCTGACGATGAGATTATAATCGTATCCGGTGATCCCGGATGCCGGTTTTTGAGTGGTGAATTCGCCCTTGTAGATAAGCCATTTGCCATCTTTGGCTTTAGAAACTGCGCCGGCAAAACTGACAGCTTTGGCTCCGGGATTACTGCGGGTCTCCACCCCGAAACGGACATCTTCGGCTTTTAATTCGGCATCAAGTCTGATATAAGCGGAAAAGGTGTATTTTTTTCCGGGCTGCAGACCGGGAATGCTGCGGCGGAAAGTTCTGCTCTGCTTTTCCTGACCTTTGATTCTCTGACAGAGCAATGCAGATGAGTTGTTTCTCCCCTGACCGGGAGCGGTATGTCTGCCAACTTCAGCCTGCCAGTTGGCAAGTTTACTTTCAAAACCGTCAGAAAAAACATTTTGTGCGCCAAGACACAGCGGCAATGAAAGAAGCAATGCGGAGAGAAATTCTGATTTCATAATAAGCTGCCTTTTCGTTTTTAAATTACTTTTTTGTTATTCCATAATCACCGATTGCAGAACAGATTACTTCTGCAAAAGTTTCATGATCCGGTCGATAACATAATTCCGTTTTTTATTCAGCGGCATTTTTTCTGATTTCAAAACATTATCCAGAGCCGCTGTTTCGGAAATTCTTGATTTTTCCGGCAGTTTGCTGATGATATTGCGCAGAGTTTCCACATACCGCCAGTCGTTTGCTCCGGCGCGGACACCCTCAAAGACCACTGAGGGGCAATAGTTGCCGTCTTTATCCTTGTAACAGTACATGGTGCGCTGATAACCGTAACGGAAATCTCCCAATTCAAAATCGGGGTCAAAGGTATCCGGGCGGTAAAATGTCCAGATGATGAATCCTTCCATCTTTCTGTCTGCCGGCAGGAAGCCGCAGGCAAGTCTGGTTTTTTCGTAATCATCCCACCATACCGGCCAGTCGATCCCCCAGAAGGGTTGTCCCCACGATTTTACGGTTTTACGGAAATTCACCGCTTCATCCCGGGAAACCCGGCTGCTTTTGATACATCCCACATCCAGTTCCGGGCGGAGATTATTGATGACTGGCAACGTGTAAGCGGTGCAGAAAGTACGGATACCCGGCACGGCGGCTTTGGCAAGGCCGTATTCCATTTTGGCATACCAGCCGCGGTAAGTCCAGCGGTTGACCTCTTCCGGAGTACGGTCTACCGGGAATGCCGGTTCATCCATCAGGTGAAGCAGATAATCCGGATAATTATTTTTTGTGGTATAGGTGGCAACTTCACGGATGATATCTTTGTAGAGTTTTTCCGCTTCGGCAGGATATTGTCCCTGGGGGATGGTGTAGTGGGCAGTTCCATAAACCGGCAGTTTGGGAAAGCGTTTATGGATATTGAGCAATTCAAGCACGATACTGGCAAGGCGGTCATGGAACGGATTGAAAATAACCACTTCGCTCATGCCGGATTTGCGGTAACATTCCATCAGGGCATCACAATCTTTCATATCCAGCAAGATTTTGCCGTTTTTGAGCGTGACCTTTGCCCGGGCATCGCCCAGATAAACTGAATTGGCACCGTATTTTTTCATCCATTTGAAAGATTCCAGAGCCGCTTCATGATAGTAACAGAACATATATGGAACACCTTTGGCCAATTTGAAAGGCAGAACTTCAAAGGTCAATGGCAGCTGAAAATCTTTCCCGTCGGCAGTGATCGTAACGGTTCCTTTGTAGATCCCCGGAGCGGCATCTTCCGGCAATTCCGAAATCAGATTGTAAAGTTTGGGGCAATCCGGATTGATCGCCGTCGGGGTGACCGGGATCTGGACTTTGGGGATGGTGCGGTAATAATCTCTGCCCCAGATGATATTCATAAGTTCGGCCTGCCGGGGATCGAATATGGATGGCGGCAGGGTTTTACCGTCGCTGCTTTTCAATTCACTTACTTTGACGGTGACATTTTTCAACGGGCGCAATGCGCCGATTGCGATAAAAAGTTCCTGATTCTGACCGGGAGTGGAACGCACCGACAAAGATTTCAACACCTCTTTGCGGCGGATTTTTCTTCCGGGAGCAACTTCCCGGACTTCATCCGGCAGAAACGGTACAAAACCGGTTTCTTTTTCAGCATCGGTGGCAGAAAATCTGCTCTCATCCAATACGTCAAAACGGAAGATCAGTTTTCCGTTGCGGCTGTAAGCGTGCAGCCCGCCGGAAAAGTGGTGGGATGCAAATGTCCCTTTCCAATTTTCCGGGACTTTGACAATTTCAGTTTTTGCCTCACTTTCCGGGATGAGCCGGAAAGTGGTGAAAATGATTTCGCCGTTGACAGCAGAAGAAAGTTCTGCCACCAGCTTGAGATCACTGATTTTTTCCGGCAGAGTCACTTGTTTGGCATAACGTACCCACGGCAGGGTACCGGTGCCGGAGTGACCGGCACGCTGCAAAACGATCTGCTCGATTTTTCCGGCAGCGGTTTTATATTCCAAACGCATCGCTGCCTGACTGTTTTTGTGACAAATGAATTTGAATTGTGCATCAAGCACCACTTTTTTTCCGGCATATTTTCCGGCATCAAGTTTTTTGACTGCCCTCAAACTGCCCTTGAAAGAAGCGTGAAGACGGAAACCTTTGCCAAATGCGGTATCGATCTCCTGCAGCGCAGATTTTGCGGCAGGTTCAGTACGCCATTTACTTTCAGCAGAAAGAAGTGTTGAAGTCAATATGGCTGAAAGACATACGACAAGCAGAGTTTTGCACAAATTCATTTTCATTTGTCACCACGATCAGCAGTTGTTGAATATTACAGCGTATCAGTATACAAATTCTTGTTTTTCTCTTTCAGCTCGCCGCCGCTTACAGCAGCGACATGACCGTCAACATAAAGAGCATTGGCTTTGGAAGCATGACGCAGGTTGATACCTTTGTTGGTATTAGCTGCGCCGCCAACCATACCCATAATGTATGACTGTTTCCAACCGTTGCTGCAAGGAATATTGGAACTGTCAGCCACAACTTCCTGATCGTTCTTGAGCAAAGCTCTTCTCAAATAGAAACAGTTGGAGGCACCGGGACCGACACCATTGGGCTGCAGAGCATATCCATCGGTCATTCCGTAAGATTCACGGATCAGCAGATCCTTATCGATCCACAGAGAGGTGCCGGTGATTTCCTGAGAGGGACAACGAACTATGCACTCATACTCTCCTTCTGCCGGTTTGGGCAGATAACCGGTATTCATCAGCGCAACCGCCCAGGACAACAATTTGCCGCTTTTTGCAGCACTTGCCGCCGGGAAAAGGTCGTTGTAGGCATCTGAATACTGATGAAGTGCAGAACCGATCTGTTTCTGATTGTTGACGCAGCTTGCCGATCTGCCGCGTTCACGGGCAGAGTTGAGTGCCGGCAGCAAAATTGCCGCCAGAATGGCGATGATGGCGATGACCACCAGCAATTCGATCAGAGTGAAGCTTTTACGGATTTTGCATACACTTTTGTGAGGATTACTGAATTTGTTCAACATGATAATTTTCCTTTCACAGTTGTTATAATTTTTACCAATCAAACTCTTACTTCAATGCTGTTGACGGCATTGATTCCGGAAAACACACCTTTTGGCCAAAGTTCCTCCAAGCTTTGGCGTTTATTGTTCTGTTTACGATATCTTGATCAAACATTCTGTTGGAGACCATCAATTTTCCCGGACGGTTTCAGCGATCGCTGAAACCACCGAATATTCCGGCTCCCAGCCGAGTTCATTGACCGCTTTGAAAATATCAAAGCACATGTGTTCGGCAAGGAAAGTCAATCCGCCGCGGATATCTTCGCCGTATTTGGCGATAAGTTCATCAAAAGAAAGGGAGGCAAACTTCGCTTCCACCCCCAGAGCCTGCGCAGTAAGTTCACAATATTTGCGTACGGTCACGGCAGAAATACCGCAAATATTGTACGCTTCGCCCACGGTCGCCGGATTACCTGCCGCCAGCGCAAAAGCTCTGCCCAGATCCCGCACATGGACGATTTGCAGCAGAGCCGAACCGCCATCGAGCAGGTCGATCGTTTTGCCTTCACGCAGGTCGGTAAGGAAATCCGCCCGTCTGCCGCCGATATTATCCAGCGGCAGTTTGCCGGGCCCGGCAATACAGCTCGGACGCAGGACGGTACCGCGCAGTTTCCCTGCCTGATTGGCAGCAAACATCGCCAGATCAGCGGCAACTTTTTCCTGAAAACCATCGTATTCCGCATCTCCCCAGCTGTGTTCTTCATCCGCCGGAATATATTGCAGCGGAGTATAGACCCCCACCGAACCGCACTGGATATAACGGTCATAAAGCGTATTGAATTCAGCCAGAATATCGATTGCCTGCGGAGCTGGAACAGAATCGATAACGCAATCATAATTACCGCTTTTCAAGGTTTCATACATGAAATCACGATCACTTTTGTCGCCGGTGATCCGGGGCAGAAATGATACATTGGCTGCAAAACCGCTATCCGCCCGGCGGCTCATGACCGTCGTATCAAATCCCGCGCGGCTGCACGCCAATGCGATATTGTGTCCAACCCAGCCGGTTCCGCCGATAACTAAAACTTTCATAACTTAATCCTCCACGCTTGGATAATAGATAAACAACTGACTTATGCGGTCATATTCACCGAGGAACAATTCGCCGTTGCGTCCGGTGGTCATCGCTTCAAAGCGGTAACCATTCCACGGACGTTCCGAACGTGCCAGCAGACAGCCCAGATCGAGCAATTCCCGGCTATCATCATTATAACTTGCAAGATGGGCGCAATCATCGGATTCACCAATAATAGCATAGATTTTTTTTCCGGAACGGCTCATGCCGGTGATCCGGGTCTGCACACATGGTTTGCCCAGCGTAATGATCTTTTCATTGACAGTATCAAATCTGAAAATCTGTCCGGCATTGGTTCCTCCATAGAGGATTTCTCCGCTTTTATCACTGCACCATGCCGTGACCTGATTATACAACTCCCAGCCTTTGATGGATGAGGCGCAGAGATTCAACGCCCGGAACTCCTGCGTTTCCGGAGTGTAACGGAAAATTTTTCCATAAAGTCCGGCTCCGTAAACCCTGCCGCAGCTATCCATTGCCAATTTGGAACTGAAGTTGCCATTGGGGTCGAGTGAACCGATTTTTTTCACGGCACCGTCAGCGATGCTGTAATTGATGATCTCCCCTTTGCCGGAGCAGAGAATGTAGATGCTTTCACCGCCGGGAGCCAAGATCAGGTCGCAGATCTTTCCCGCTGCCGGAGAATCCAGCACCTCGATCGTTCCGGATGAGTGACAGGGGTCGATGGTACTGAAAAATAGCTGATCTTCAGCAGGCAGGTCAAATATTTCCCGAACCCCCATACCGGCAAAACTTTTTTCCCGCAGCAACACCTCACAGGATTTGTAGACAAAGAGCAGAGATTTTTTATCAAAGGTGTTGGCGGCACCGATGATCGAACCATCCGGCAGCACCGCCATTGCCACGCCCTTTTCCGCCCCCGGAATGATCCCGATATCCGCCGCCGCATCGGCATCCGGAGCCGGATTGTAGAAGAAAAGATGGGCAGCCTTGCCGCCGGTACCGCCGTAAATATGTCCGCAAGGATGTTTCACCAGTGCCGTGATGCCGCTTTCATCCGGTTCGATCGCTTTGGTAAATTCTTTTGCCCCCAAAGCTCTCACTTCCAGATGTCCGGCAGTAACAAAGGCACATTTTTCATAATCGGCACGGATCGTGAGGAATTGCTTGAGCTGTTCCTCATCCAGATCTTTCTCCTTTAATGGAGAAGACGGCCATACTTTATTATCCAGATTTACCATGGTTCACCCCCAGTAACGATGATTTTTGAATTCAGGTTTGCTGCCGAATCCCAGATCACAGCAAAAGAGTTTGGTCGGAGTATTTCCCGCTTCAGAAAAGTAAAGTGCGCCGTCGCTGCCCATCGCTCCTCTGGCAATGTGGTCGGCAGGCGCGCCGTCAACAACCAGGGCACCGAGATTTTCTCTCTCCGCAGAAATGGTATCGAAACGGATCAGATCCGGGTGACTGCCGTTTTCACGCTGCCGATTGGCGGTAAAATACAATTTTTTATCCGGCCCGAAAACCATACCGCCGACATGGGTGTGGATGATATGGCTCCACTGATCAGCTTCTTCCAGAGCTGTACCGTAGTCGGTGATCTTCATCTCGTCAAAATCCAGCGAGAAAAGCCGTTGCCCCCAAGTCCAGGTGACACCCCAGACCTTGTTTTCATCCGGATCACAGGTCACATCATAGACCGTATTGTGATAACCGTTTCTCCATGAAACGTAAGGTATCTGCAATCCTGTATCATAGAGTTTGTCTTTTTCCGCATCATATTTGATGATCTTGCCGAAATCATCGGTAGTATAAGCATTTTCGGCAGCATCAGTAAAAACTGCCTGCGGATTGATATTGCCTATACGCCCCAGATCCCGGGTTTCACGGGTTTCCAGATCGTAGATGAAGAAGTGATTTTTAGGATAACTCATGCCGTAGATTTTGCGCCGTCGGGGAGCAAGTGCCATACATCTTGCCCCCTCTTTATTAAGAATTATTTTACTGTACAGAATTTCACCATCCGGTTTCAGAGCAACCAATCCAGCTCCGCTGAAAAATTTGCGCGGATGATTCCAGCATCCCCACGGACGCCAGAGCCAGTCGCCATCCGGTGCGCCGGTACAGTGGGTGGCAGCATAGATGGTTCCGTCATCATCCTGCAGCAGACATTTGTGGACTTTGGAGTGGGTGGCTTCGCCGTTGTCTGCCGGGTGTCCGACCGCAGTTGCCATTTCCACCAGATAATCCATTTTTTTACTTTGCGGATCGTATCCGGCGACGTATGCCGACAAACCGCCGGTGATTTCGCCGCATACACCGGTATAAAGTTTGCCGTCTGTGCCTTCGATAAATGCCCAACAGGTATCATGTTCCGGCAGTTTATCAAAGACAACGGTTGAAAACAGTGGAGTTTTTGCCATCAGATTTTCTCCTTTTTATCTTGTAATTTTACTGAAATCCAAACCAATAAAGCAATCATCAGATTGCACAGGAAAACGATGTAGAATCCGTTGCGCAGTCCGGTGTGTTTGCCCACCAGACCCAGCAGCCAGGTGAAAAATCCGCAGCCGGGAATACCGAAAAGCGGCATGAGGATATAAAGTACCGTCGGATCATACTCCTTGAGCGTGGAAGTGCAGAAATATTGCAGATTGGGCCATAATGGACCGGTGGCGATTCCCAGCAGCGGCAGGATCAGCAGCAGCGTATACTTTGAAGAAATTTGCGGTATCGCCAGAGAAACGGCGGCGCAGAAAAGTGCGCACAGGGCAATTGATACAGCGGGTCTTAAATTGCCGCAAACGCCGCTGAGCAGCCTCCCGGTGAACATGCCTGCCGCAAAGAGAGCAACACCGGTACCGCATAAGATGCCGTTTCCGGCAAGTTCCAATTCGATCATGCTGGGCAGCCAGAAAGTAAAGCAGTGTTCACTGCCGCCGGCAAGGAAAAGTGCCGCCAGAAAAATCAGAAAACGGGGATTTTTCATCGGAGCGGCAGCTTTGCTGAATTGGAATTTCTGTGTTTTTGACGAAGTTTTCTTTGCCCGGCAGAGGAAAAGTATGCAGGGTATCAGCAGTAAAGCAGCGGCAGTTATGACCGGGATCCGCCATTGTCCGTTGAATTCCATAACGATACCTGCTCCCATCACCGTAAGCAGGATGCCCAGCGGCCAGAAACTGTGGGTGATATTGATGTATCTGCCCGGATTATCGTCCGCATGGAGATCCTGGGTAAAGCCGGTGGCAAGGCTTTCAAAAAATCCATTGCCCAGCCCGATGAGGATGATTGCCCCTGCCAGCAGACAGTAACCGGATGCCGCACTGCATAACATCAATCCGGCGGCAATCAGCAGCATTGCCCAGCCCAATACGGATTTTTTGCCGAAACGTTCCGCCGCCCAGCCGGATAAGATCATCGAAAAAATCATTACCCCGCTGCGGATCAGATGCAGGGCTCCGCCGGATGCCAGATCCATACCCAACTCACCGGAAATGGCGACCAATACCATGGGGATGATCACTGATCCTGATGCGTAACCGGCATAACCCAAGTAAGTTGCAAAGTCCCAGCGGGAAAGTTTTAAAGCAGATTTTTTTGACATTATATTACCTGTATCGTACCTGTATCATCGTTATGTAAAAAATAATATAACCGTAAAAACGTGCTTTGTCAAGCAGATTTATGAAAAAATAATTTTGCGGTCAAGGGTCACTCTGATAATTCTCTGGTGGTTTTGCCGATGGATAATTTGACCGGAAGAATAACAGAAACCGGTTCTGCAGTTTGAAATTTGTTCTGGAGTCGGTTGACCAGAATTTTCAACGCCTTTTTCCCCAGTTCCAGCTGCGGCTGACGGATGGTGGTCAGGGGGTGTTCAAGGAAACGGTTGAAGCGTAATTCATCAAAGCCCACGACAGAAATATCTTCCGGTATGCGCAGCCCGGCTTCCCGGATCGCCCTGATCGCACCTAAAGCCTGATAATCGTTGCCGGCAAAGACACCATCGGGAACCGGCTTCTGGCTGAGCAGAAACTTCATATTCTCATAGCCGCCTTCCATATCCGGTTCAAATCTGCTGCTGCGGCTGTTGACCGGGAGTTTCAGATCCGAAAAGCGGCGGATAAGTTTTTCACTGCCGGGAATACCGTAGTCGCTCAACGCCCGCCGGTAACCGTCAAGTCTTTCATTATTGGCACTGCCGATGGTGCCGTAAAGATGGGCGATGCGGCGGCATCCGGTTTTTATGAGATATTCACATGCCATATAACCGCCTGAAGTATTATCCACGCCGACGTAATTGGTTTCCACATCATAAAATTTGCGATCAATTAGGACAAAAGGGATACCTGCTTCTTTTAGCTTGAGCAAAGATTCCAGATTTCCTCTGCCGTAATTGGGGAAGATGATGACTCCGGAATCTTTATTCTGCAGACAATGGCGGATATTCTGATTTTCTCTTTCCACATCGCCGTGAGAAGTTTTGATCGCCAGTTCGCAGCTGCATACGGCGGCGGCTTCCTGGATCCCCTCGCAGACAGTCAGAAGAAAGACGTCACTCAAATCCGGCAGGATGACAGTGATCGAATGGCGTGCCGGACAGCCGCTGCCGGAAACCAGCGGAGAAACGAAAGTACCTTTACCCGGATGTCTGACCAGCAGACCCTTGTCGATAAGATGTTCGATGGCGGTACGGGCGGAACGGCGGCTGATTTTGTAGCGTTCTGCGGCTTCGTTTTCGGAGATAATACAATCCCCTGCCTTGAGGGAACCATTGAGTATCTGCTCTTCAGTTTCCTGCTCAAAGCGTTCATAAACGTGAACCATATCTTTTTTCAGTATTTCTGCCATAATTAAATAATGATCATTGTCTCAATTTTTGTGAAAAATCTAACCTGCGGTGGCGCATCGTGGTCAATCTCGCGCCTTATACTCCAACAAATCTCCCTGCGGCGGCAGGAGAGCCGCCTCGCCGCTCGTGCTTCGCACTTGGCGGTTTCAGTCGATTTTCCGGAGACCACGCCCTCCGTCATTCCGTGCGGCTTACGCCGTACTCATAACTGCGGGTAAGGTTGTCTTTAATTTTTTATATTCCCTGCGCCGCAGAGGTCGAATACAGTCGTATACTCCCTCTGCGTACTCGTCGCAAAACCCGACCTTGTCGCACGCCTTGTCGCGGCGTAGCGTAAGCGAAGACGGATGCATCCACCGATAGAAAACAAACCGTGATTTGACAGTTGACAAATCACTGCTTGGGTGATATGTTTCATACATTGAAAATTATGTTTTTTGCAAATTTATATTTCAGCTTCACAAAATTCGGGACATTACCAAATAATGTACACCCCGAAATGTTTTTTGTCAACCCCATCCGGAATAAGTTGGATATTTTCGTTATACTGCCGGAAATTTTTCTGCCAAAAATTTTTCAAGAGTGTTTGAAACAATTTACTGTAAGTGCTATCTTAATCAAGATAACACGGAGGTTGATTATGAAAAAAATTTTTATGGGGATGCTGCTTATGGTGTGTGGGATTATCGCCGGTGCAAAAGAGGTAAGTAACTACGGTATCAGTGATTTGCGTGTGCAGGTCAACAATGGTCAGGTCTTTCTGCAATGGCAGGAAAAAGATCTGCCGCCCGATGCCAGACTGCGGGTGTGGAGTTCGGAAAAACCGGCAACAGTGGAAAATCCGGGCAAAGAGATCGCCCGTGATCTGAATATCGGCAGTGCCCGGGATTGGTGGCTGGATATAGATTCATTCCTGCTGCCGCGGGATAAGAAACTCAAGGATGAGGAGATCTTTGCCGGAGCGGTCGCCAATGAATTTGATCCCCGGCGTCCGGCGCAGGGATTCATCATCCGTGAAGGGGCAAAGCCCATCGACCCGAAAGGCGGTCTGCATGTCCACACTCCGGGCAAAGGAGAGAAGGGTAAACGTTATTTTGCCGTGACGCTGCACTCCGGTTATGATGATAAAATTTTGCAGATGATCAGCACGGATGAAGCGGTGGAACTCCCGGAAGGCAAAGCACTTCCCATCAATATCAGCGGCAAACCGATGGCAAAGGATTGCGCCGGAAACAAACCGCTGGTGGTAGTGCTTCACGGCAGAGGCGGCGGCGTGGGTGTGGATGCCAAAGGCAATCCGCAGGGAACGCATCTGCTCTTTGCTCCGGCAGAACTGGCGTGGCGCGAGGGGATACCTTTCAAATTTGAGGTGAAAATTCTTGCTGACCGGGTGGAATTGATCGTTTACGACCGGGTATGGATCGGCAGACGGATGAAAAAGAGTGAAGTTTCCGATTCCCGGGATCTGGTTCCGGCGATCGCCACATTCTGGCTGGGGTACAATCCGGAAATCGCCCGGAGCATTGCCGGGAAGGAATATAAATGCGACAATTATACCGAGCGTTATCTGCTTTACCTGATCAAATGGGCGCAGGAATTTCTGGGGACTGACCCGGCGGCGACCTATTTGCACGGCGGTTCCATGGGGGGCAGCGGTACGGTGCAGATGGTGACCCGTTACCCGGAAGTTTTTGCCGCCGCAGTAGCGTATGTGCCGGTCTACACTTACAGCTGGAAACGGAGCAATACGGGCGGTTATTCGGCATACCGTATGCAGTGCAGTGTGGGCAAATTTTCAGAAAAAAATCCCGCCCGGATGCCCGACGGCACCGATCTGCTGATCTTTGCCGACGGCGCAAGAAACATCAACCGCCCTGCCATTGATATGCCGCCATTGTTTGCCACCAACGGCAGAAAAGACGGTTCGATCCCGTGGGTGAATAATCCGCCGTTCTATACTGCTGCCAACGAAGCAAGACAGGCATTCACCGTATTCTGGAACGATGGTGACCACGGCATGTCCGGTCAAAGACCCGAAGATATGTCCTTTGATTTTCCGGAAATTTTTCAGCTTTACCGGCTGGACAAAAGTTTCCCGGCATTTTCCAACTTTTCCGACAACCGCAACTATGGCAATGGTGACTTTACCGACGGGGATCTGACCGGCTGGATCAACCGCGGATTGAAATGGGGAAATGTGGTGGATTCAGCTGACCGTTACGAAATTACGGTTTCCGCCGCTCATCCGGAGATCCGTTATCCGGCGACGGTGGATGTTACTTTCCGGCGGCGTCAGAAATTCCTCCCCCGCCCCGGAGAGGTCGTTAAAGTATCGGTCAACGGAGTAAAAGGCAGTGTTACTGTGGATAAAAACGGTTTGCTGACGGTGGAAAAGGTGGTAATGAAGGATGCCGCACCGGTGCATATAATATTGGCAAAATAAAAAATCTAACCTGCGGTGGCGCCCGCTCGGCGGGTTGCGGAAAAACTTGCGCCTTCGCTTCGCTGGGCGCAAGGGAAAACCGCAATGCGCCCCTGTCGGTTGGATTTGGCGACTGTCAGACAAGGTTCGATTGCAACCAGTGGATGGATTGCGGAGGAAGGTCGGGTTTTGCGACGAGTACGCAACAGGAGTGTACTATGTACTCGACTGTTGCGGCGCAGGAGCAAGGCGCGAGATTACCCGCAAGCCGCCACCGCAGGTTAGATTTTTCACAAAAAATGAGACAATAACAAAAAATAAGGAGTCGAAAAAATGGATATCGCTGCGTACTATTTTCCCAACTATCATGCCGATGTCCGCAATGAGGCATTTCACGGCAAGGGTTGGACGGAGTGGGAATTGATGAAAGTTGCCCATCCCCGCTTTCCCGGACATCAGCAGCCGAAAGTGCCGCTTTGGGGCTATGAAGATGAAGCTGACCCCGCTGTCATGGCAAAAAAGATCGCTGTTGCCCAAAAATATGGTATCGATGCGTTTGTTTTCGATTGGTACTGGTATGATGGACCTTATCTGCAACGTGCTTTGGATGAAGGATTTCTGCAGGCGGAGAATTGTCAGTATCTGAAGTTTGCTCTGATGTGGGCAAATCATGACTGGTATGACCGTCATCCGATCAACCGTGATATCTTCAACCAGAAAATGCTTTACAAATGGAGCAGTACCCGGGAAAATATCGGCGGAGTCTGGGATATGCTCATTGAAAAATATTTGCTTCGGGATAATTATTGGCGGATCGATGGATTGCCGTATTTTTCCATCTATGCTACCAATCGTTTTATCAAGCAGATGGGGGGTGTGGATGAAGCTGCTGAAGTCCTTGCTGATTTCCGTGACCGGGCAAAGAAAGCCGGATTGCCGGGGATCCACCTTAATGCCGTGTGGTACGATAATCTGGATAGTCAGCCATCTTCTCCCTGTCCTTATGCAGATTGGGTAAAAAAGGTCGGTTTTGACAGTTATACCAGTTATAATTGCATGTTTGACCATCCGCTTTGGAATTCTTCGCTGCAGGTTACTTACCGGCAATCCAATGAAGCTTATCTGGGATTGGCGCATAAAGCCTTTACCACTTTGCCGGCTCCTTATTTCCCGGTGGTGACTGCCGGATGGGATTCTTCGCCGCGAACCACTCAAAGTGACCGGTATGAGCTTTTAGGTTATCCCTGGCTGCCGGTAATGGAAAGTGATCCGGATGCTTTTGGTGAATTGCTGGAAAAACTTGCAGCTTACCATCCGCAGACGATTTTTGTCAACGCGTGGAATGAGTGGACAGAGGGCAGTTATCTGGAACCTGATGAAAAAACAGGAATGGCATTGTTGGAAAAAATAAAAAGTTTCAAAGATAAACTTCAGGAAAATAAGTGATCGGATTTTGTTGATCAATAAACAGAGAAAGGATCGAAAAATGAATCGGAAACATCACTTTACACTGATCGAACTTTTGGTAAGCTCTGCTATCTCATCATGGCATTTGGGGACTCAAAAAAGTACGGTTGCTACTCAACAAAGCCGTCCGTTTTTCTTGAAAAGGGGAGTGGGGTTTGGGG
>JAZSIZ010000054.1:0-2427 GCA_045534015.1 Victivallaceae bacterium
TGTTGTCTTCCTAAGACCGCTTGGCCTCCGACTTTATCATTGCCAGAGTGAGAAAAACACAAAATTCCGATTGGCGTATTTTCGCTTTGACGATGACACCGGAATTTTTTTGCAAAAGCGGATTCAAAGTTGTGGAAAAAAATCTTTTTCCGGAAAAAATCTGGAGCGATTGTTCAAAATGTGCCAAGCGTGACCGGTGCGATGAAACCGCCGTACTGCTGGAGTCACCGGAGGCATGAGACATGGCACAGGAAATAGAACGGAAATTTCTGGTCGCCAATGATCTGTGGAGAAAAGAGGTCTTTTCTTCATCCCGTATTATCCAGGGATATCTGACTGCTGCCGGAACCACTGTGCGCATCCGGCTGCGGGATGATCAGGCGTTTCTCACCATCAAAGGCAAAGCCAGCGGCATAACCCGCAGTGAATACGAGTATGCCATTCCGGTTGCAGAAGCCAAAGAGATGCTCGCCACCCTCGCTCTTGATCCGCCGATCGACAAAACCCGTTATATCGTTCCGGCAGAAAACGGTCTGGTCTGGGAAATCGATGAATATTACGGCAGCAATGCTGCACTTTTCACCGCAGAAATCGAATTACCCGCCGAAGATGCTCCTTTCAATATTCCCCGGTGGCTGGGCAGAGAAATTTCAGATGACAGCCGTTACACCAACCGGGCATTGAGCCGTAAGCCATACTCTCTGTGGCAGGATGATGAAAAATGAGCCAGCAATCTCTTTTCAGTGAACCGCTCTCCCGTCCGCTTGCCGACCGGATGCGTCCATCTGTGATCAGCGATATTGCCGGACAGGATGAATTGCTCGGTGTCGGCGCCCCATTGCGGCGGATGATCGATTCCGGCAAATTATCCAGTTTCATACTCTGGGGACCGCCCGGATGCGGTAAAACCACTCTGGCACGGATTCTGGCGACTGTGACCAATATGCGTTTTGTGGCGTTATCAGCAGTCTTTTCCGGGGTGGCAGATTTGCGGAAAGCCTTTGAAGAAGCGGAAAAATACCGTGCTTACGGCGAAGCCACACTGCTTTTCATCGATGAAATACACCGCTTCAACCGGGCGCAGCAGGATGGTTTTCTGCCTTATGTGGAAAATGGCACGGTCACTCTGGTAGGAGCAACCACCGAAAATCCATCTTTTGAATTGAACAGTGCTCTTTTAAGCCGCTGTAAAGTCTTTGTTCTCAAGCCGCTTTCGCCGGAAGCTCTGGAAAAACTCATTGTCAGGGCTGAAGAACTCCAGCACCGCAAACTGCCGGTGGATGATGATGCAAAAAAATTGCTCATCGAACTTGCCGATGGTGACGGCAGATACTTCATCAATCTGCTCGAAACCGTCTATGACCTGACCGGAATGAATGAGATTTTAAATTGCGAAACTCTGCTCAAAGTGGTACAGAAACGTGCGCCCATTTACGACAAAGACCGTGAAGGACACTACAATCTTATCAGCGCATTGCACAAATCTCTGCGCGGTTCAGATACCGATGCGGCACTTTACTGGGCGGCACGGATGATCGAGGGCGGCGAAGACCCGAAATACATTCTGCGCCGATTGACCAGATTCGCTTCTGAAGATGTGGGGCTTGCCGATCCGCAGGCTCTGCCGCTGGCATTGGCGGCATGGGAAAGTTTTGAAAGACTCGGCTCTCCTGAAGGCGAACTTGCCATCGCTGAATTGATCGTCTATCTTGGTACTGCGCCGAAATCCAACTCCATTGAAACAGCATGGCTCTCCGCTAAAAAATGTGCAAAAGAATTCTCTTCGCTGACTCCTCCGGCACATATTCTCAATGCGCCGACCTCGATGATGAAAGAACTTGGTTACGGCAAAGGTTACATCTACGACCATGACACACCGGAAGGTTTTTCCGGGCAGGATTATTTCCCCGAAGCAATGGGACGCAAAAGTTTCTATCACCCGGTGGAGCGTGGTTTTGAACGGGAGATCCGCCGCCGTCTGGAATACTGGAACGCCCTGCGCATCAAAAAGAACAGCTGACTCCACCGGTTGTACATCTTGCCGTTTGGCGCAGTGCCGCCCTCCCCTTGTCACGGCGCAGCCGTAAGGCGGAGACGGACGGGCGGAATGAGCGTCAGAACGGATGGTAACGGATGGTAACGGATGATTACGGAGATGGCTATGCCGTGTGACACCCGTGGCATGCGGGCTGTGGTGGTGGTTGATTGGGCGTTATGCCTGTGGTATGCGGGCTGTGTTTTCATGGGAGATTGTGAGATATTGTGGGAAATTGTGAGATATTGTGCTTTCTCAAAACATCTCATAACCTCTCAAAATCTCTCAAAAACTCTCATAACACCTATCTCCACCCGCCCGGTTTGCGTGCCGCATCCGTAACCATCCGTAAACATCCGTAAACATCCGTACCACTTCCGTAAAAAAATGAC
>JAZSIZ010000097.1:0-26656 GCA_045534015.1 Victivallaceae bacterium
TAGGCGTCGCGGTCGTGCTTGAATTGTTTTTGCAACTTGGTTTTCAAAGCGGCATATTCTTTGGCTTTATCGGGGTGTTGCTTCAGATATTCGCAAAAAACAGGTTCATCCCAATCCCCCAGGTGGAGGATATGCAAATGAAACACTTTTTCCGCAAACCCCAACGGCGTATACCCTTTGCACAAATCAAGACGATATTCCGGAACTGTTGTTTCTGCCATAGTCGTAAAACCGCATTCCACCGACAATCATCTAACCCATGCAAGATCCGCATTATCAGCAACTTCCAGCAAAATATCAACAGTCGGCTTGGCAAGCAGCCCTTTCACGGAAGTGCTGCCAACATGACGGATTCTTGCGGCATTTTTACCGAAATGTTTTTGCAGAAAATCGGCTTCTGATTTATAAAAGTTTTTCCCTTCCGGATCATGTTCCGACAAAACGATCGGAAAAAGCTGCCATAACTCTTTCAATGTCATTTCTGATAAAAGTTTGACATTCCTGAATTTTTCCATGCTGACAATTCCTTCAGCATCGGGAATGATGCCGTTTTTGACCCCATAGCCCATTTTCTGATAAAACTTTACAGCTGTAACTGATGATGGTATCTCTATGCGTTCAGCCCGCAAAAAGTATTCATCCTGTTCCAAGGTGTTGATGATGGCAGAACCGACACCATGTCCAATCATGTCCGGCAGGACATAAATCGTCAGCAGAATGCTTTCTTTTTCACGCCCCCAATAAGGTGCTATTGAACCAGTACCGACAATTTCATCCCCGGATACCGCAACATACATATGTGCAGAAATTGCCTGATTTTTGATTTTTTCAAGGGTAAAGTAATTACAATACTCCTCCATCAATTCTGCCGGATAATCTTTGCCATTGATTTCCCGCAAGCCCCGATGAATAATATTCTGCACCGTTTCAGCATCAGTTTCTGCAAAGCGGCGGATAGTAATTTTTTCATTCATAAAACACCTCACACTTATAATATACCATTTTTGCAGTCAGATACAACCCGCGAAACAAAAAAGGCGGCAAGATAATTCCTGCCGCCAAGCGGTTCCCGCTATCACCGTTCCGGGAAACCGAAAGACTTGCGTTGTTCGTTCCAGTCTTCCGGAATGTTTTTCATGATTTGTACGATGGATAACCCATCGGGTTCTGCTCCGTTCACGATTGCTTTAACAATGTCCGGAACAAGGTTGTTCAAGCCAAGTACCCGCGTTACATATGGCGGTTTCAAACCGGGCTTTGCCGTATTCACCAGGTGTCTTGCTTTTCAACTTTTTCTTTTCAGTCAAAATTCAGCAAACTTCTGTGTCAAGCGGTGATGAGATGAAAAATTGTACTTTTGCTCCCCAGGCATCCCGGTGATCATAGGTGGGAATTCCATCATCAATCTTTAATACCAAATGGTTGTGACCTTTTTTTGCCGGAATTTTAAACCACAAACCGGCGGTAAATTCAGCCTCCATTATCGGCGGTATCTCCAAAACTTTTTTTCCGTCTATCCAACCGGTACCGCCATCACTCATCATTACCGAAGCAGTTACCATCCCTTCATATTCTGAATAAAAACGGATTTGCAGATAAGCTGAACAATTCTGACTTTTATGATAAAATTTCGCCAGATCAAAATAACCGTCACGGCTGATGCGGATCTCCTGTGCTTGATCACGGAACTCCATGAAGTCAAGCAGTTCCATATTTTCGCCCTCTGCGGTATACCCGGAAAGAATCGGTAGCATCGTGCGTTCCACGCCATCTGGAAACGCTGTCAGCCGGGTTTCGGTCGCTCCCATCGGCACCAGACGGATGGTTTCTGTTTCTTCTGAAGTTTTGCAGAAAAGCGGAATTCTCGGCGTGTAACGCTCCTGATAAAGTTCAGCAAACGCACCATTGACTTTTTTTGCTGCGACTTCCAGAACCATCGGCGGCTCATCATAAGGATAGGCTCCTGCTTTGCCGGATTTTGCCACGTTGACCGGAGCATCAGGTGCAACCGCATAATTCCATGGTGTTTGCGGTGTCATGATAAGCGGGGTGAAACATTCTTCAGGCTCTTCTTTGATAGTGGCGTGCTTAACCGGGAGTGTGTAGACAAGTGGTCCACGCTCAAAATGGCTCCAATTTCTTTCCGTACACTGCTTGATTTCCATCGGGATTTTCAAGGTCAGTGTATCTCCATCGGCAATGCCGCTGATCTTTACGAAACCGCTGTGTGCCAACGGCAAACTTTTTCCATTATGCAGAATATCAGCGTTTTTGCACCATTTTGGGATACGGAAAATAAAAGGAATTTCCATCCCGTTGGCGACAGTGAATATAAAGTCTATTTTCTCTTCAAATGGATATTCAGTTTTTTCCGTAATGGTATATTTTGCACCATTATAACTTCCTGAAAATTCCGATGGCCCGTAACAAACTGCCGCCGGAGCATCATCTGAATCGAGCATCCACATCCGGGAGATAAAGTTCGGCATCGCCCGGTGGATATTCCCCGGACAGCATGCGGCAAAGTGATCCGGCCGGTATTGGCGCAATGGTGCTGAACCGTAAAGAAAACTGGTCAGATTGGAAAACGGCGTCGCCAACACCTGATTTGGAGCAGAAAAGTATTGCAGCGCAGAAAAATCCTTGGTTACTGCACCGGGGATGGCATTGTAAGCGATCTTTTCCGCCTGATCGGCATATCGTGCGCTGCCGCCGGCCATGATGAAATAACCCAGAGTATAAAGTGCATCGGAGAGGACACAACTTTCATATCCGAATTCCGGGTCGCGTCCGAAACCGTGTTCCACAGAACCGGGAACTCCGGGGATCGAACCATGGAATTTCATCACCAGTTCCCACGCTCTGACGGCAGCATCCAAATAGCGTTTCTCTCCTCCTGCAAGATAGAGCATTACCGGCAATTTTATTTCTTCGCAAAGAGTTACGCCATGATAGACCACATTTTTCAAAGTTTCCATCTTTTCCAGCGGCAAACCCGCATAGGGATTATTTGGATCGTAACTTTTGCTGAATTGACGGTAGACCTCAAAGGCCTTTTCTTTCAATGCCGCATCATTGCACCGTTTTGCCATAGAGAGCAATCCCTCGATGTTGGTGATATTGCGGCTTCCGTTGCCCAGTTCTTCAACCGTAACGGTATGGTAATGCTTCTGAAATGCAGCTTTGACCCCTGCATCATCAAAGCAATCAAGATATGCGGAAACACCTTTGAAAAACACCCCCATCGGCCATTCTGATTCATAACCGTAACATTTTCCCGCCAGCCGTCCGTTGTCGGCATGGGAAAGAAGATAATCAAGGTTATCCTCAAAGAGTTTGACCATATTCTGATTGCCGGTCAGTAATCCCAAGCGCAAAAGACCATCGAGCAGATAGCCGGTTTGCTCATATGGCCACCAGCGGTTGGGGCCCGGGATGGGGCGGGGCAGACCTTTGTAATCCAGTTCCCGGAAACCGGCTTTGATCACTCCCTGCCACAAACAGGAATCGAAGGGATATTTCTGCTTGCGGAAGTTACCGGATAGTCCCCGGCACTGGCGATCAAGAAACTCTTTCAAAAAAGAATTTACTTTCACTGAAGTCAACGGAACTTCATGCAGATCATTTCCTGCGGCCGGAATAACAGATAACATTTTTTTCATAAAAAATTCTTCCAATCGATCAGTTTTACAAATTTCAGGATATTGTTGAAATTGCCTCTATTATTTTCTCAAAAAGTATGCAGCAGTCCCGCTCCAGGCATGGCAGGCACTATTCATACGAACATCGTTGTAAGGTGAGAAAAATGGTTCATCCGGCCGGTAAACTTCCCAGAAGGTATCTGCTCCATTCCGGATCATACCGCCGTAGTAAGCGGTGAGCAATTCCATAAGGTATTCTTTATCGCCGCAAATATCCCATGCTTCAAGAAGATAGTGAAACATATAGGGAGATGATGGTTTCAATGCTTCCGGAATTTTTTCAATCGTCTGCAAAGCCTTTTTTCCCTCTGCCGGGGTGAGGACTTTTGCAAGGATCATCCAGATTTGCGAAGCGTAGGAAATTTGCCGTTTTGCTCCGGATTCCACCAGACCGGTTGCCTTATTATAAAGTTTTTTCCGGGCGACAGATGCAAGAAAATCCGCTTGTTTATTGAGCGTGGCAGCTTTTTCATTTTTGCCGAGCATGGCGGCAAGGTCAGCCAAAGCCCGGTATGCCGCGATTGCGTGTCCCTGCATGGCGGCCTGACGGTCAAGTTCAAGATCATGATCGACAAAGAACCAGCTTGTCCACGGATCATTGACACCGGAGAAAAGTCCGTCGGTAAAGAAGCGTTCCATAAGTATCAACTGATGTTCGGCAAGGTCAAAGAGTTCTTCTCCGATGGCAAGATCACCGCTCCACTGGCAGTGTTCTTTCAAGAGGATAGGAAAAAGCATGGCATAATCGTGAGTGTGACAGCCCCGTCTGGGGTTGGGTTTTTCCATGACACATCCGCAAACTTCCCCATCATCCAGCAAAGTTCCGGCAAGGAGATAAAGACAGCGGGCAACGATGTCAAAGCGGCGGTAAGTCACTGTATTGACCATTGCCTGCAATCTCAAATCGCCCAGCCACAACCGGCGGTCGCGTTTGGGGCCGTCTTCAAAGGAGTTTTGCATACAGTTGCGCAAGGTACGGATACTTGCCTGATCGATCTTCTGCAGTAATTCCGGCAGATTTTCCGGCGGCGGCATGAGGGAATCTTCCGCACCGCAGGCAAGGATATGGATATTGGAAAATTTGACTGATCCGGGGACATTGAGCATATCAAAGCGGATATATCTGCCGGAGTAACGCCGGGGCAGAACCACCTGACAGGGCAGATCGTCGATGTTGATGATCTCTTTCTGAAGCCATGAACCATTGAGAGTGCCGTTGTAGAGGAGAGCGGCATTGACCACTTCCTGCGGCAATTCACCGACGGTGATCTGAATCCGGCTGGGTGAATCGGCATATCCCTTACAGAAATCAATGGAAAATACTACTTGTCCCACGACTGTTTCCGGCAGGGAAACGATAAATGATGAACCATTGGCGAAATCGTTGTTTTGCAGAAAAGAGTCAAGATCGCCTTTTTCCATGCGGTAATCCTGCCATACTGCGTTGTCTTTTACCGCAGTGACCACGGCATCGGCGGAAACTTTCCAGCGTTTGAGTTGCGGTTTGAGAGTTTCCGCTTTAGCGAGAAAAAACTCCTGTTGGGAACGGGAAAACATAGAATTATTTATCCGGATGAACGAAGTTTATAAGTCAAAATATATTGTATACGGAATTAGAAAATTGTTAACTCCACCGCCTCATTTCTGAAACCGGCACCGGCACAGATCTGCCATGCACCACCGGGCAGACGGTGACGGAAAAAGTTATGCAAATGACCGGCAAGGACACCTTTGATCTGCTTGGAAGAATTTATCAAATCACACATTTCTCTGGTTGCTTCATCGGCTTTCTGCCGTTCTATTTGTTCCGGGGGATAGTGTACACGGTATTTATCCGGAGTACCGACTAAATAACTGTGTTTCCGGTCGCGTTTGGTTGCAGTTTCATGGAAAAGTTCTTCCTGATGCAAAGGCGTGTGCATACACAAAATCGTGGGCATCTCATTTTTCAATTCGTTTTCCAGAGCAGTTATCTGGGCACGGGTAAAGCGGTAATAACTGTTATCCATGCTGATAAAACGCACGCCTTTTACTTTACGCACGGCAAAATCAAGTTTATTGGGAGAAGCATTTTCGATCATCTGCCAGCTTTGCATTTTATAGGCAGTATCTTCTTCGGCTTCACCGATATACAAACTGAATTCATGACTGCCGACCGCATAAAAAGCATTGGAATCAGTCAGTTTGCGTTTCATAACTTCCAGATTGGGGATACTGCGGAAATCGATGATATCTCCGGTATGCACGATCAGATCACAATTTTTCTTACCGTAATCCAATTGTTCTGAAATATTATTTTCGATAGCCTCATGCGAGCCGCCGAAGTCATATTTGATACGTACGGCAGCCAGATCGATTTTCCGCTGACCGTCACGTTCATCAGCCAGGCAATAGTGCGAATCGGAGATATGCAGGACTTTCACCGGTTGTGAAAGTCCCACTTCTATAAAAGTGTGTATCGTTTCCATAAAGATCAAATCAGTCGATATCCGGACGCAGAATGTAATAGACAGAACCGTCAGTTGTATCGTTGTTCGCACCGTAAATATTTCCATTGTAGAGAGCAACATGTCCGTCAAGCCATGCAATATTCATCGCAGGACTGCCGGTCTGTGTTGCTCTGGCGACATTGGTGAGCCGTCCGCTGCCGCTGTGATTGTAGGCAACGACTGTCGGCTGATTGCTCCATACGGTTACCACGCCGGTTTCCTGCTCAACAAAAAGACCGCCATCACTGATATGTTTCAATTTGGACATTTTTATACCGTACTGCACGTCACCTACTTTGGTTCCGATGCCGCCGTCGCCGCTGGCACCGAGAGTGATTCCGTAAGAACGGCCCTCTTTGCCGGAGCAATATTGATTAGCATTATCGGCTTTGTTCTGATTGTGCGGAGAGGGGTCAGACGGACATGCCAGAATCGGGAAAGAGGCGTCTGCCGGAATTTTCCACCCTGCTTCACTGATGGTTTGCACACCGAGATATGGAGCGATTTGTGAAGAAAAACCTAATTTTGTCATACTGGTCAAATTACCGCCAGCAGGGGTGTAATCGTCTGAATCCTGAGAGTACTGTTGTGCTCCGGATGCAAGTTGTTTCATATTATTCATACAACTTGCAGTCCGTCCGCGTTCCCTGGCTTTATTCAATGCCGGGAGTAAAATTGCCGCTAAAATGGCAATGATGGCGATGACCACGAGCAATTCGATCAGGGTGAATCTCATGGAACTTCTGGATAACATTTTGTTTTTCATTTTGTAGATCTCCTGTTTTATTTAACTTTATATGGAGCCAATCAACATTGTGTTGATTTATCAATCATTCCACCGGTACGATATAGGCACTTGCAAAATACACTTTACCACGGACTGTATATGGATTCAGATAGAGTGCAGCAAAATTTCTGCGGGCAACAAATTCTTTGGAAAGTACAGACCATTTGTGCATTGGCCCATCATGCCCGATTTGAATATTGGCATCACTCAATTTTGAGGTCTGGGTATCTGCATGAAGGAATATTCCCACCGATCCCTTGTAATCTTCACTGGTCCGGAACGTTACCACGACCTTATATTTTTTCCCAATTTCCAAACCGTAACAATCCTGCGCAAGTTGGGCATTTGCCGCATATTTATTGGCAGCACTGATAACTCCCGGTTTCACAATCGAAAAGCAAACTGCACTTCTGTTATAAAATTTACCGATTGTCGCCTTTGATTTGCCCTTGAATTCACGGAATTTCCAATTGGCAAGTTTATTTTTGAATTTGGGATTTTTGACCTTGTTCAACTTGGTGTTGATCCGGGTATCATACTTGAGAATACACTTCTTGGTCAAACCTCCGTTGCCGTCATGATCGGAAACCCGGATCACGATAGTATTGACTTTTCCGGGCAAAGCCACTTCTCCGAAAGGCACTTCAAATGCTTCATTCCATGAGTTGACATTGCCTTTATACGGATACGGGCGGTTAAGCAGATGCTTCCCGTTGATCCATACATCACACGCTTCATCGGCGGAACCGACCAGCAGAACCGGAATTCCGGGAAGTTTTTCCGGTAAAGTTACTTTTATCCGGTACCAGCCGTAGCCATCATATGGACCGATCACCTGCTCCCAATTGCGGTCGGTAGGCATTTCCATCCATGCTGAATCATCGAAATCTGCCTTGTGGAAATTTTTCTTCTCACCGTCTTTTGCCGGGTCAGTGGAAAATTTCCAATTCACCGGCAGCTCCTTGGCATTGGCAGTCAATTGTTTCAGCATGGTTCTCGGCCATGTATTGCTTTCTCTTGCATTGCAGTAACCAATGTTGTAAACATTGTATTTCACATTGGCGATACGGAATTCATCCAGTTTATTGATCGCCGCTGCCAGAGCAAAATAGTTGCTGTCACGCCGGAATTGTTCATACGCAATCGCTGCTTCAGCGGTAAGTCGGGCATGTTCCAGACCGATTTGCAGTATTTTGACCCGCGCCAGAGATTGCGGATCATCTTTGACTGCTTCGGCAGCTTTATCAAGAATTGCTTTCAATTGAGCCAGACGTTCTCTGGTAAAAAGCCGGTGACCGCCCATGTAATAGCTGGTCCAGTCGCCTCCTTCAACCAAAGTTCCACGTTTGGGTTCTTTTGCAGTATTAGAGATCCTTTCAGTGGCAAGGAAATACTCTTTGACAAAAGGAGCAGCTGCACCGAAAGCATCGCAATACTCATTGACAATATCATCAAATGTTATATCAAGTGTGGAATTCTGCAGACGGGCAATGGTGTAAAGAGTCAAACCCTGTGCGCCGAACATACCGGTGAGAGAATCATAATCACTGCCGGTAAGTGAACGGGTTTCGGCAAAGCGGAAACACTCAAAGAAATACCGGGCATAGTTGATCGGGTAACAGTGACCATCCAGAGTGAAGTTGGGACGGATCACCAAATCCGCTCCGGTATTGTACCATCCCTGCCAGGTTTGCTTGTATTTATCAACTTTGGCTCTGGTCCACGGGAAATACATCGTCGGGCAGAAACTGAACTGGAACCGGTTGCCGAGTTTTGCGTTTTCGGGCGGCAAAGCATTATTGGCGTAGATCAAACCGGAAAATTTTGCTTTTTTCTCCGGTGCTATCTCATCGACCTTTTTCTGAATACTCTGATAAAAATAAATGGAACGCTCCGTCATCGGACCAAGTTCTTCAAACCACCAGATATCTCCTTTATCAAAACGGGCTTTCGCTTTCTTGCGGCGTACTGCGGTTGAAACAGGAGAATTATCCGCCGCCATACACAGATCACATACACAGCAGATGTTGGAATCGTTGCCTTTGAGGTTGATCCGGGGAAATTCCGGATTAAATCCATTGAGCCAATCCATGATGACCTGACGGTGAAATGCGGGGGAAGCAAGACACATACTTATATATTTATTGGCTCCGCCGAAAGAACGGCGGGTGCCATCCGGCAGCAGATTGAAAAATTCCGGATTGGTTTTCAAATATTTATCCGGCCATTTTTCAAAGCCGTGCGGATAGTGCTGTTCAGAAAGATCCCGGTTGCTCCGGTGGCGCAGCAGCCAGCGGGTTTCATTTTCCAAATGCCTGGCATACATTTCCCGGCTCGGCCACGATTCAATGTGCCAAATCGGCCGCCAGAAGAAGAACTTCAATTTTGTGCCAACCGTGTATTTCCCGGCGGGAAAGTTGAAAGTTTCAGATGCCGGAACAACGGTTCCGCTTTCATGCGGATAGAGCCAGCGGCAGCCGTTGTACTTTTCCAGAATATCATAAACAGTGAAAAGTGTGCCGCTGGTACGAATCAGCAATGCCTGACGGTTGACAGCGTTTTCTTCTCTGCCGTTGATAATAAGATAGTCTTGAGAAGCTGAAACATTAGCTTGATTATGTTTCAGAGCCTCTGCGGAAACTCCGTGTTGACGGGCAAATTCCGTATTCCCGAGAGAAATGATGAATTTACCGGCAGGTGCCTTGCCGCCGCGTTGAACAACAGGGGAAAATCCGGTGGCTTTATTTATGTGCAAAATCAATTCTTCAGCAGCCAATGCAATACCAGGACCTGACTGCTGCGGAATAAGGATAATGATCGCTTTATCTTTCGGAGAGATTCTCAAAATATCCGCCTTCTCCGCCTTACACAACAAAGATAGCAGCAACACAAGTAAAGTAACAAATTTTTTCATGCTTGGTCTCCTTTCATATTTTTTATACTCATCATTGGTTATCATTGTATGTCCAACATATATTATACGACAACAAAATGTGAAAAACCTTAAATTTTTTGCAAAAAAATATAAATATTCGTTCAAAAAAATTGTTTTTCTCAAAAAGTGACCTTGAAGCTATTCTCAAATGGTGCTATATTCTGTAATATAAAAGAAGGGGATTCACAATGTCTGCAGTGATTGACTCCATAGAGGTCATGGATGCTTCCGATCTCTATATGATCGCTTCCGGAACTTCACCGGGAGCAGTAAATCTGGTAAAAAATCAAAAGACTCTCGGTTACCGTCACCACCACGATTTTTACGAATTGACCGTGGTGCTTGACGGTATCGGCACTTATGAGTATCAGGGAAAAACCTATTTGATCAATGCCGGTGATACATTCATCACTCTGCCCGGTGAACTGCACCACTACAGCGATCAGCAGAACCTCGCTTTGATGAATTTCATCTGGTATCCGGAACAACTGCCCGTTTCCCCGGAAAAACTTACCTCCATCCCCGGATACCGTACCTTTTTCAGCCTTGAACCGCAAAGCCGTTCCTTATTCAAATTTGAACACCGTTTGAGCCTCTCACCGGAACAGATATATGCCTTGCAAACCTACTTCCGCCGTATCGAAACCGAGCTGCATCACCGTTCCGACGGAACTCCCACCTATGTCGGATTGATCTTCGCTGAATTGCTGATTGCCGTCAGCCGCTTTTACAATGAAAAACAGAAAATCAGCAAATCTGTCAACAACGAATTGCAGAAACTTGATGAAGTGCTGAATTTCATCCATAACAATATCGCTCATCCGGTGACCCGGGGGCAGGCGGCAAAGATTTTCGGCAGCAGTGAAAGCACCTTTCTGCGCTCTTTCAAGCGCATCATGCAGGAATCCTTTTCTGATTATCTGCTCAATTCGCGTTTGCAGCACGCCCGGAATATGCTCCTGACCAGTAATAAAACTCTTTCGGAAATTTCCATGGAATGCGGTTTTTGTGACTCCAATTACCTCTGTTTCCGCTTTCGCAAAAAATTCGGTCAGTCACCACACCAGTTCCGCCTGAAAAACAATCCATTTTTCAGATGAGATCTGTCCGGCGGCACAATGACATTCAACAGCTTTCGTACATGGCATTTTTCTTAAGGTCAAGTTGCCGTTGAAATGAGCAAATATTTTTTTATATCGCAAAATCCCGATTCTTTCAACTCTTGTGATTTCTGCATCCGGTTCCGTAACCACTGATAATGTGATAAAGGGTGAGAAATTCTACTTGCCTTGAAAGAATAAACAGACTAAAAGAGAACTTTTTTATTTTGAAGCTGCACTTAATCTGTCAGCATGTTTTTGCAATTCTGACAATATTTCCCGGCGTTTATCCGTAGTGCATCGCATTAAAGGCATGGTTAAACCCAGTGACATTATTTTTTCGTTATGCATGAATACCGGAACGGCAAAGGCGATGATGCCTTCCCGGGAATTTTTCATTACGGATAAAGCATCTTTACGGATTTTGGCACATGCCTTTTCCAGTTCTTCCAAAGTGGAAATGTCGTCCCATTGTTCTTGGGGAAAACCGTGTTGTGTGCATAAGGCGGCACGTTCAGTTTCCGACAGATATGAGATCAATATTCTGCCGGAAACGCTGTGATAAAGGGATAGAGCTGCATAAATTTCTACGGTATTGACCATTAAAGCACGCTGATACTGTGCCTGAGCTGCGACTGCCACACGCCCTCCGCGCAAGGCGGCAAGAACTCCTGATTCCTCGGTAACGTTTGCCAGAGAGATGACGGTTTGGTTAAAAAGCTCGATTTCTGCGGCGGAGCGGTTTTCCGGAGTTGCCAATTCCGCAAAGCGTGCCGTTAATTCATAGTGGCTTCCCCGGGTGCGTCTGACATAGCCCAGTTCGATGAGTGAACGCAGAATATTGCAGAGAGTTCCCTTGTTCAATCCGGTTATCCGGGCAAGAGAATCAAGTGAAACTTCTCCATCCAGACTTAATTCTTCCAATATCGTAAATACTCTGCCGATGACTTGTATCATGTTGAATTTCTCCTGTTTGCAGATAATATAATTTGCATTGCTCTGTTTTACAATATAAAATGCTCTTTTTTTTAATAAAAAATTTGCTTTTTTTTACCGTTGATGTTATAGTATGGAACAACTCTAACATAAAAGGAGAAAAAAGAGTCATGGAAATCAATCATCTTGACAGGTTCAAAAATACGGTGGCTTCTGGAAAAACTGCAATCGGTGCAGTGATAACTCTTTCAGATCTTGCGGTTTGCGAATGTGCCGGGGACTGCGGTCTGGACTTCGTATGGATCGATGCAGAACATGGACCGCACACACTTGATACCATTAAAGGTCATGTGACAGCATGCCGTGGAACCGGATGCGCTCCGTTTGTCCGGGTATGTGACAACGACCCCGGAGTTCTCAAACCGGTGCTGGATCTGGCTCCTGCCGGTGTGATCATTCCGATGGTCAACTCTGCTGAAGAGGCAGAGGCTGCCGTTTCCGCCTGCCGTTATCCGCCGCGTGGTATTCGCGGCTGCGGTGTGCGCCGTGCTGTCAGATATGGTGCAGATGATCTTTTTGAGTATCTGCGGATTTCTGATTCAGAGCCGCTGGTCATTGTGCAGATAGAGCATATTGATGCGGTTCGTAATCTGGATGAAATTTTGAAAGTTCCCGGATTGGATTGTATCTGTATCGGACCTTGCGATCTTTCCGGAAGTATGGGGATTTTGTGTCAGACCGAAGATGAAGAACTGAATAAAGTCATCGATGAGATTTGCCGTAAAACCAAAGCTGCCGGTAAAATGCTCGGTACAGCCTCCGGTCTGCTTTCCCGCTGGCAGGAACGCGGCGTTGACTGGATTGCAATGGGCAGTGACTGGGGCTTTATGGCACAGGGATTCCGCAATATGCTTGCTGAAAGGGACAAATAAAAATGAAAACAGTCCTGATCTCCGGTGGTGAAAATTCCGTTCCTGCAGAATATTTGCAGCAGATCCGTGATGCCGGTATTTTGCTTGAGTGCCGTAAATGTCATTCTCCGGAGGAGGTGGAAGCGTTTTCTCAAGGGGCAGATCTTATCTGGTTTTTCGGTCCGAATCCGGGATTGACCGGTGAGGTGTTGAGCCGTTTGCCGGCATGCAAGGCGATTTTCCGCAGCGGCAGCGGCTTGGATGCTCTGCCGGTGTCAACGGCAGAAGAACTCGGTATAGAAGTTCTCAATACTCCGGAATCCATTTCTGAGTGTGTCGCAGAGCATACTGTTGCGATGCTTTTTGCGCTGGTACGCCGTTTGGTACACTATGACCGGGAGGTCAGGGCAGGGAACTGGGAAGCACCCAACGGCATGGATTGGCACATTACCGGACGTACCCTCGGTTTGGTTGGCTATGGCAGAATAGCCCGGACGGTGGAAAAAATGGTTTCCGGATTCGGTATGAAAGTTCTGCACTATGATCCGTTTGTTGCCGATTCTATGGATTTGGATGAATTGCTTGCCGTTTCTGATTTTGTATCGCTGCATTGTCCGTTGACAGAAAAGACGCGTAATCTGATCGATGCCCGCCGGCTGGGCTTGATGAAGAAAAATGCTCTTCTGGTGAATACCTCCCGGGGACCGGTGGTGGATGAAGCAGCATTGCTTGAGGCTCTGCAGAACCGTACGATCGGTGGTGCGGCATTGGATGTGCTGTGTGAAGAACCACCGGCAACAGATCATCCGTTTTTTCAGCTTGACAATGTTATTTTAACTCCGCACATAGCTGCATTTTCAGCTGATTTTGAGAGTAATTTCTGGAGTTGTTCGGCGAAAAAAATCATTGATACCGCTGCGCGCTGGCAGAATAAATGAGTTGACGGGGAATGATTTATGAAAAAAGAGATAACCTGGAGTTTGATGCATCCGACGACAATAGACGCTGACTATATGCGCCGGGTTGCAGCTGAAGCTGCCCGTTATGATGTTGACAGTTTTGAAATTTGCGGAGCATTTGCCAATCCTGCCGGAGGTTTGAATGGTTTGCTTCTCTTTGAACCATATCCGGAAGCCGCAGCAAGGTGTGACCGTGATCTGATCTTGCGGACACGTGAAACTTTGCAGGAGATAGTTGACATTGCCGGAGCCATTGATAAGCCGGTATACTTGTGGCATCGGGAGATCATGATGCCCAAAGGTATGCTGACCGACCGTCCGGCATTGCTTGATAAGGATGGGGAATTTGATCTGCTGGGCAAAGATTTTGAAGAATTCCTGCGGTATAAATTGGATAATTTATTCCGGGTGATCCCCGGGATCGGCGGCGTAGTGCTGACTTTGACCGAGGCTGATTATTCGGTTATCCACAACTCTGATCCTGATCGTTATCCGCCGGATCTGGTGGTGGAAAAAATCGTGCGGATCTTTGCTGAAGAACATGAAAAGCGCGGCAAAAGATTTATTCTGCGTTCGTTCGGTTCCATTGCCGAGGATTATGAAGGCATTTTGCGCGGGGCGAGAGTTGCGGCGCAGGATCACTGCTTTGATATAGAAACCAAGATCACGCCTTATGATTTTGATCCGTTTCTGCCGGTGAATCCATTTTTGAAACAGCAGCCGGGAACAAGGCTCAATGCCGAATGTGATGTGCTTGGGGAATTTCTCGGAGCCGGATACCTGCCGGCAGCGAATGTGGAAAATATTGTCCGGTATGTTCACAGCGGTGAAGCCGCCGGAGTTTCCCGTTACGCCATCCGCCTCGACCGTATCGGGAACAATATTTTCAACAGTCACGAGGTCAATCTGTATGCCTATCACCGTCTGATCCGTGATCCGGATGTTTCCGCCGAAACGATTTACAAGGAGTGGGCGGAAAAACATTGGCAGGGCTGTGAAAAAGAGATGATCGAATTGGCGCATATGGGGTTGGAAGCTGTTCTTAAAACCAACTTTGTCTGCGGCAATATGGTTTTCCACAAATTCCCCGTTCTGCATGACTGGAAGTGGCCTGCTGCCGGCGGTGTCCTCGGGGTTTATAAAAATAACGTTTCTTTGCGGCAGCTGCGGGGAAACTGGGGTGTCTTATCCGATCAGGATTCTCCCGGGCGAGATGCGATCCGCAGAGAAAAGCGTGAAGCTTTGCAGATCGCCGCAGAGGGTATGGAAAAAGTACAGAAACTGGAAAAGATCCTTGTTCCGGAAGAGTTTGATAAAATATTCCGGGTATGGCGCATCCTGGGAATTGCCGGTAAAGCTATCGCAGCTTTTACAGAGGCGTTATGCGCATATTTTGACGACTTGGAAAATGGTGCGGAACATCCGGAAAAATTGAAAATTGCAGCGGCAGATGCGGAAACGCTCATTACATCTTTGCTGGCAGATCCATCGGAGTCGTTGCCGACAATGGAAAGCTGTTGTGATGGTGCGCCGCTGCCGGGGGATGACCTTGACCGGGTTTACCTTAAAGGATTGAGAATACTTTGCCGGGAGATGCTGGATCAGTATGAGGCTGAACAGGGGTTGAGAAAGAAACTGGCGCTGGCAAGCACAGTTGATATGGTGCTGCCCGGTTCATTCGGCGATCAGTATCGAGTTTTCCGTTATATGCATGCCAGTCACAGCCTGCTGGTTGATGGTGTGCCGGTTCGGTACGCCGGAAATACAGTTTTTCCCAATGGTTTTATCGAAGTGGAGCTGGAAAGCGTGCCGGGCGGGAATATTGATGTGTACCTGCGTTCCGGCGAGGTGTCAGAGGTGAAGATCACTGTTAACGGAGTCTGTGAACGTTATCAGGTTCCGGAAAGTGGAGTTATTACACTTGCAAGTGATACGCTGCAGACAATTGTACGGATCGAGAAATCCGGAACCTCTTATCCCGGAGTTGTTGCGATCCATGCATATCACCGGTAAAAGAGTACGGTTGAATCAGTTCTTCTTGGAATCTGCCGCATTTGAGGATAATTTGTCAATGCGGCAGATTTATTTCCGGGGCAATTGTTAAAATCAGTTTTTATTCATAAGCGGAATGAGGTTGAAGAAAAATTTTCCGTCAATGTTGACCTAAATCCCAGAACTTATGCTGTCTGAACCGTTATATCGATTTGAGGCGGGAGCTGGATAATGAATTTTATATGCTTTGAGCAGACGAAAGAGAACGCAGAAAACAAGGCTTATTGAAAATCTCTTGATGCCTTTTGCCGCATAGTATTTATGGTTATAGAGAAGCGTATTTGCCGCAAAAATGAGTTAAATTAAAATCTTCTTGTCGTCCTGCTCGAAGAACTGTAAACTGCTTGTTTATTTCCAGCATTTTGGGAGAAATGATTTTTTTGCACCATCTAAATCATAACGCAGCAGTCCGCCTTCATTTTATTCCGGCGGGACAGACTTCCTCGCCAGCTTCGCTGTCGTTTTACGCTTGCCAATCCACCCGCTGGTCGCGGGATGGCTTGCCCAGATGTAAAAAAAGCCGTCAGAAATCTGACGGCTTTTGGAAGTCTGGTGGAGCAGATGTGGATTGCTCCGCCTTGAAATTCAGCTCAAAAAATGCTGTAAATCCGTCATTTACCCTGAACTTTGGCACGTTATGGCACAACGTCACCAGACTTCCGGCATCGATTTTTTGGGGAATAAATGGGGAAAATCATCGTTTGCGGGGAAAAAACGGGGAATTTTGAATGCCAAGCAGCCAATCTCCAAACGGGAATCAAACCATCATCCCTGTTGATTTGGAGACTCTAAAATATAGCAGAAATCTGCCGTTTTTCAAGTCAAATGGGGAAATTCCGGGGAAGAAAATTCCCCAAAAAAATGAATTCTGTAAACGCTCGCATAGAAGCGTGCGTCTATACAAAATTCAAGTTGGATTTGAAAATTGTTGGCTCTGCAAATATTGTCAGCAGACAAACTATCTTATGACAAAAAATATCTCCGACAGCAATTTTTACGCTGAAAATCAAATTTTTGTGGGGTTCGATCATGGAAAATCAATATCCTCCGGTAATCGCAAAATCTCTTGAAGTTATAAAACGTTTTGAGGAAAAGTTTGGTTGGTTCAGTATCAGAGTCTACCATTTCCCGCAAATTGATGGATTCGGCACTTTCCTTGAATCGGTACAGAGAACGTTATTACGACACAGGACCATCGGGTGGTATATGTGGGCAAGAATCAGAGGGATAGATAGACTTTTGCTTATCTGTGGGTTCGTTAACCAAACCAATTACATTTACACCAGTAATTTTACCTGCATTAATAGTTGCGTTTCGTGCTGCATCTTCAAAGTTTGCAGGCACGATAATCAAAACATCTGAGATGTCTCCAATTGTCTGTTGGGCATCCTGTATCAGTTTTTTAATGATAAAAGAACTGATTTCAGCGGGAGAATAATTTTTCCCATCTACGGGCACTGAATAATTTTCATCACCCATTTGCCTTTTGATCCAGCGAACAGCTCGTGTAACATCATCTTGGCGGCTTCGAATAGCTTCTTTCCCTGAAGTGTGGTCAGTGGTCGGCGGTCAGGAAAATCCTTATGCCTGGGGCAATTGTGCCCACTACCGCAACTGGTGGAGCAAGCCCCGGCCGGAAGAATCCCGGCGTTGATCGACGGAGTTGATAACTATTGAATGAAGTTCGGCGATACTTTTCATAGATCCTATTCCTTGAAAAAAATGAATTTACCTGATTTACAGAATATATATCCGGAATACAACTTTTTCCCCAGTCAGAAGTGTTCCCGACGGGGAAATTGATGATATTCTTTTTTTATGGGGTGATTATTTGCTTCAGGCGATACCTGTTCACGCTTCCAGTGAGACACATTTGCCGTCATTCATATCGGTAATTTCCGGGATCAATTCCCGGCGGTCAGAGTGAAAGCTGCCGAATGTGGTTTCAGAATCAATTTTGCCGTTGAGCCGGAAGCGATCTTTTCCGGCAAGTTGATGTTTTTTGACTGGAAAACTCCAGAGTTATTCATCAAACAATTTCAAAGACTTTGTTTTTTCTTTTTACGGTATCCTGTTTGCTAATCAAATATTACACAAGTATATTTTCTTTTGAAATTCATGTTGTAGGGTATTGTTGCTTTTTTTACAGGTCAGACAAATGCGGGTAAAAAATAAATTTTTTCCGGAAGAATATCGTGCTTTCTGCAATGGCGAGTTATCCATCTGCGTAGAACGGTTCGGCGGGATTAATTCAGTAAATCTGCTGGATAAGTATGAATCCGGCGGCAAGATCTTTCCCGACCGTTTTGCCTTGCCGCTTTTCAGCCGCAATGGTTTCTCCGGCGGCCGCCCGCTTTTTTCCTCGCCCATCCGCTTTTTTTCTGTTGACCGGCAAATGCGTGAAATTCCCTTTTGCCCGGCAAATGCGGAACTGTTTCCGGATGGTTTTATCAGTAAAAATTACTCAATATTTCTGGATAACGATTCTTTTGGCGTACATCTTGTTCCGGAAATTCAGAATAAAGCGGTGTTTGCCGTTATCAGCAAATATCACTTTTTTACCGGCGAACTTGAATCCCTTAAAAATCAATTGGCCAAACCTTACAATGCGATCCAGTGGATGGATGACTGTTATCGGGGGGATTCATTTGACCGTGGTTTTCCCTTTGAAGATACCACTCAAAAAATCAGCCGGGCAGAAGTTGTTTTTAGGGACAATTTTTTGATCATCAAATGGGATTTGGAATACAACTACTGCTGCAAAAAACTGTATATGGCAGTTTCTGCGGATCGGAAAATAACATTCAGTCAAGATCAATACTTTTACAAACTTGAAGTTCCCGGAGCAGCGGCGGAAACAGCTTTCGGTTTCGGTATTGCTGAAACTGAAAATCAGGCGAAGAAAAATGCCGGAAAATTCACCGGGAGTTTTTCTGCGGTTAAACGCCGGAAAAAGCAACGCAAATTTCCCCGCAGTGTAAAAATCAAGGTGGATTCAATTCCCTTTGCCGCTGAATTTGCCGCCATGTTTCCGCATTATCAGAGTGCAATGCTTATGGCGGAAACATCCGGAGAAGTAACGAGCCGTGCCGCGACCGATAAATTCGGTTATTTTGCCATGTGGGATCAAATATATCCTGCCCGGGATTTTTTACTTGCCGGGCTTCCGGAAATAACCCTGAAATCGTTACGTTATATGTTTTTCTATCCCCATGCCAAAAGCTGTATGTGGGTCACGTTTCATCTGGTGATCACCCTCAACGAGTATCTGGCATTTACCGGCAACCGGAAGTTTCTGCGGGAGGTGAAATCTCTGCTGATCGAGTTTTTCCAATTCAGTTCCTTATTTACCGATAAAAAGAGCGGTTTGGTCAAAGACACTCTGGTTTACGGTGTTGATGTTTCCCGGGAACTCGGGTTGGAAGGATTTTTTTACGCATCCTGTGTCAACTCCTGGCACTACTGTTACTGCCGGTCGCTGGAAAATATGTTCAGGTATTTGAAGTTGGATCATCTGGCGGAAAAATGCCGGGAAAATGCCGGGAAAATTGAAAAATCTTACGAAAAAGTATTTATGGACCAGAAAACCGGTTATTTGCGTTCAGCAGTCGATGCAAACTTCAATGTGCCGGAAGTGGAAATTTTTCAGAATGTCAATACTATCGGCCTTGATTATATCCACGGCGTTTATCTTTTCAGAAATATCGTGAAAAAGTTAGCAGCTTATCAGGCGACCAAACTTTATCATCCGCTTGGACATACTGCTGTTGCTGCAGACAGTTTGATTCCCTGCGACATGTGGCGGGCCACCCACATGAATCAGCACAACGGGCACGAATGTAAAGTTGCCCGTTTAGGCGGCCGTCCGGCTGAAGCCTTGCGGGTGATGCAGGGATTCATGAACCGGGCTGAAGAGTATCAAACGGCGATTGAGACCTTCAATTTGAGCGGATTTCCCGGAAATTGTGTGCAGACTGCCAACTGGCAAACCTTTGCCGCTACAGCGGCTGTGCAGGGGATGCTTTGCGGGATAATCGGGGTGAATTATCATCAGGGGGGGATAAATTATGTGCCGGCGGAATTTACCGGCAGGCACGAGGCATCCAACTTGCATTTCCGCAACCGGATATACTCGTTCAAAGTCAGCGGTAAAGGGGATTTCGCCCGCATATCGATCAACGGCAGACGCTTGAAATATTCTCTGCAGATACCGGAAGACTGGAGTGATGAAAAAATATTTGACTGTTCGGTCAGACATACGGTGAAATTGCCGGATCATCCGGTATTGCTTTGTGCCATAGATTTGCCGGTCTGCCGGTTGAATGGTTCCGGTAGCAAGTTGTGTTTTCAGGCCGGAGATAACATCCATGCTCCGGTAAAGGTTTATTCACCCCGCTGCCCGGTGATCATGGTTGCCGGAAAGAGAGTTACTTTAGAATGGAACGACACCGAAAATATTGCATGGTTTGATCATATTTTCAAGAAAGGAGATTGGGTCGAAATAAGATTGAACTGATAAGTTTTGATTACAACAAACAATGAAAGAGGATGAAAAATGAAAAGAATGAAAAAATTTACGTTGATTGAACTTCTGGTAGTTATTGCGATTATCGCAATTCTTGCGGCGATTTTGCTTCCGGCTCTTAATTCAGCCCGGGAACGGGGCCGGGCGACAAGTTGTCTTAACAATTTGAAACAACAAGGTTTTTTCGCCTTGCAGTATATGGAAAACAGCGACTATTATCTGCCTTCTCAATACAAAGATGGTACCAATACCTTTTATTACATCAGACTTTTACAGGAAGCTGGAGTCATTAATCCTCTCGGAGCAAATGGAACAATTGTTGACGGATTGGGGATCAATAGCCAGCCGAATTATTCCACACTGCAGGGAAATTTTGCTCTTTTCCTTTGTCCATCCGGCACACTCAAAGCTGATTTTCCCTCTCACTATGCCGCAAATTACTGGACGACCCGTATTGATTTGGAAGCATCAACCAAAGTTCCCGGGGTAAAAAAAATGAAATATCCGTCATCTGTTATTCTTATTGCCGACACGTGGGGTTCGGAAAGCGGCAACGGACCGTGGATGCTGATGGATAAGGAAGGCACGGATTATTTTATGTCCTTCCGGCATAACGGAGAAAAATCGGCCAATATCAATTATGCCGACGGTCACTGTGCTTCTGCTGACAAAAGTGCAATTCCGGCTGTGAATGAGGGAATAAAAAACACTCCGTGGTTTGATGAAAAAAATTAAACTTCCCGGCTGGAGTTATTTTACTCAAGAGGTTTGATTATGTCAATATTGAAAAGACTTTGTTTGGTATTTTTCAGCTTTGCGGCGGCAATGCTGCCGTTGGGAGCGGTGGAATATATTATTCCATACATCGAGAATACTCCGGTGATCGATGGCAGGATTTCGGAAAATGAGTGGCAGGGAGCCGCCGGATTTGCCGGATTGTATCACCGTGACAGTGAAATGTTTTTAAGTTTTCGCCGCAGTCGCTGGGCAGTTGCCTATGACCGGCAGAATCTTTATGTCATGATGCAGACAGAGATGCCGCCGGATGGCAAACTGACTGCGAAAGTACGCAAAAAAGACGGCAGCGTTTTTTCGGATGATACGATCGAACTTTGGATCGCTGATTCCGAAAAAGCCGGAGAAAGATCTTATTACTCCTTTTTGGTAAATCCGCTTGGTACAGTCAGCGACACCCGGTTTTCCGCTTCCGGCGGCATTGCTGATCCGCGGTGGAATGCTGCATGGAAACATGCTTCAACCCGGGATAAAGAGAGCGGTTCCTGGATTTTTGAATTGGCGATCCCGTTGAAATCTCTCAAGTTTGACGGTGACACCGCCGGAGAAAAAGTTTCTTTCATGTTGTGCCGCAACTGGCAGAAACCATTCAATCAGACTCCGTTTCTGCAATTTCCCCACCCGTTTACCCACTACCAGAAATATCCGGTGTTTACCTTTGGTAAGAGAGGCGGGAAAGCGGTGATGGTGGAGTCCGTAAGCGGTCTTGCCGACCGGGATTTTATTCTCCGTGGTACTGTTTACAATTCAGGGAGCGAAAATTCTCCGGTCAAGGCTAAAATAAAATGGACTCATTCCGATATGCCGGATCACGAGAGCGAACTGGTTTTGGATGTCGCTCCGGGAAGAGTTTCCGCCTTTGAATTCAAGACATCCACTGATTACATTCACAACCGTGCAAAACATACTGCCCATCTGATTTTGACAGATGGTTCCGGTAACGTGATCTATGAGGATAAATACGCCTGGAAACTGCCGGGCAATCTCATTGATGAATGGAAAATCGACAAAATTGATACTTCCGCTCAAATCAGTTATTATCCGTCAACTTCCACGCTTGGCTTCCGCATTGATATATATGACAACAACAGCGATAACATCAAAGTTGCCGTGAGTAAAAAAGGCGGAACGGAAATTGTCATCAAGGATTTTCCTGCCCGGAAGGGGGAAAATATGCACTATTTCCAGCTGCCGGAACTTGCTGGAGGAGAATATGTGGTGGATTTCACTCTTTCCGGAAAAGGAAAGATCAATCAGAAACTTAAGTGTGAGTTTATCCGTAATGTTTTTCCGTGGGAAGGCAGTCAGCTTGGTATTACCGACAAAGTTTATGCTCCGTTTACCGATTTGAAATACGGCAGTGATTTTGTAAAAACGGTTACTTCTTTGATCACCTTCAACCGCTTCGGACTTTTCAAACAGGTTAATGCAGACGGCAAAGATCTTCTGGCCGGGGATTGCGAGTTTTTCTGCGAAGTTGACGGAAAACCGGTCGCTTTGAAAGCAGTTTCCTTTGCTTTCAGTTCAAAAAAAGCTGCCTCCGGAACTTTTGAAGCAAATATCGCCGGGCCCGGATTTTCGCTTGACAACAAGGTTGAAACCGAATATGACGGATGCAGTAAATTCACCTTGAGCATAACCCCGGAACCCGGCCGGAAAGTGGTACTGGATAAATTTTATCTGGATATTCCTTTGAAATCAGAATTGATCAAACTTTTCCATGTTATCAGTGCCGGGGCGATCCGCAGTAATCCGGCAATCAAAGTTCCTGATGGCGAAGGCGTGATATGGCGGAGTACGGATGTTGCCAACGGCGATATGTTCGGCAATATGCACTGCTACTTATGGCTCGGTGAAATGGCCCGGGGGCTTTGTTACTTCAACGACAGTGAAAGAGAGATGAGCCTGAATGAAAATATCGCATCCCAGGAACTTCTCCGGAAAGATGGAAAACTTATCCTGCGGATATATTTTGTCAATAAGAGAACTCCGCTGGAAAGAGCCCGTACCATCATTTTCGGGATGCAGGCCTCTCCCACCAAACCGATGCCGGCTGATTTCCGGAAGCCGGAATATTTTATTCCACCTCATGGCGGTTCTGCTTATTACGCCGGAGGATTTACCGGCATGTCCAAATATCCGACCAACAATGACTGGGAAGTTACCGACCAAATGGTCATTGCCCGAAAAACCGGCAAACTTCCGGAAGGATATATCCGGCAATGGCTGAAAAAATATTGGGAAGGTCATCCCCGTTATCAGAGCATAAAGGCTCACATTTACGCCGGATTTATCAGCTTCATGATCCAGCGTCCGCAAAGTCCGACCATGTTCTATTTTGAAGAGTACGGTATCGATCAATTTATTCCGGAATTTATCACTTATCAGGATGAATGGGGAGCCGTTGACTTCACCCAGCGGAAATGGCTGAAAAAGGAGGATATTACCAGTGATGCCGCTGCCGCCAATTCCATAAAGATAATTCCGGTAAAAAGTTATCAGGATTATGCGTTGCACTATGCTGCCAAATATTTTGAAAGAGGTATCGGGCTGTATTTTGACAATGTATATCCGAAAAGTAATTTTGACCGCCGTTCTTCGCAGGCATATACCCGGAGCGATGGCCAGATCCAGCCGTGCAGTGAAATCTGGAATATGCGTGAATATCATAAGCGGATGTGGGTTCTTTCCCGGGAAATGCAGAGTAAAACTCCATGGCCGCTGCAAATTTCTTTGCATACGACCAACTGTATGTGCATTCCGATTTTGAGCTGGACAGATACTATGCTTGACTTGGAATGGGGCTGGGCCAACGGCACCAAACCTTTCCCACCGGAATTATTGGAAATCGAATCAACAGCCCGGCAGATCGGTGCATATCCTCACGCTCACTTCCCCTTGATCGGCAATGCCAATCCCCACCCGACCGATCCGACTTATATGCGAACGGAAGTAACGCCGGAAATCCAGCAGACTGAATGGGCGATGCGTGTTATTTATGAGATACTCCGGCAGAATTTCCGCGGCATGAATTTTGATGCTCTGGATAAAAAACTTTATGATTTCGGCTATCCGGAAAAGTGCCGGATCTTCAACTACTGGGATGATGATTACCCGGTCAAAGTGGATAATGAGAATATCAAATCCATCACGTTGGATAACGGGAAACAGATCATGATGATCTTTGCATCGTGGTCAGAAAAACCGGTCAGCGTCAAGGTATCTGTCAGCGAATCTCTCGGCTGTTCTGAAAACGGGTTTACGCTTGATTTCACCAGATACGGCAGTCGGATAATTATCATAAATAAAAAGTAACAAAAGAAAGGAAAATCACATGAAGTTCTCTAATTTCTCTGCGGCAATTTTGATGTTCTCGGCAGTATCTTTTGCCGGTCATGCTGCCGGTGCGGCTGATCCGCTGGAAGAGTACATCACTTTTCAAATCAGCTTCGATGAGTCATTGGATGTTGACATTGCAGCCGGCAGTGCCGATTTGCAGCAGCAACCGCATGAAGATGTGCGTGATGGCTACTCATATGTTGATGGGATCAAGGGGAAAGCGTTATATAACACTGATCCCAGGGGTTTTGTCCGCCGTTATGCGATGCAGGATAATTTGAGCTTTGAAAAACCCGGCACGATTTCCATGTGGATCAAGCCGGTAAAGTGGGATAAACTTTCACCGGAGTCTCCCAAACAGCCTAACGGCCGTTACAATACGATCACGACGCCGTTTTTTATGACCTCCTGGGCTCAAAATGGTTATATCGTTCTTGAACGTGCCTGCCCGGAATTATTGGAAAATCCGGAAAGGATCCGTCTGCTTTTCCCCGGTTTTAAAAATGTTATCGGTTACTATGAAAAGCATTTCACCTGGGAAGACAACCAGTGGTATTACATCGTGCTTACCTGGAATGGTTATGATTATTCAGCCTATATCAATGGCGAATTGACCATTGCGGCAGCTCACAAAGAGAAGTTGAGATCGCAGGATATGGCCGCCACCTTTGAAGTCCGTCCCAATGCCGGAATGGTTCTGGATGAGTTTACCATCTACAGCAAGGCTTTTTCGCCCGAAGAGATCAAAGCCATGTATGATCAATACAAAAAGTGATCGATCGCTTTTTTGATCAAATAAGTTTGCCGCCGTCAAACATTGAAGTTTGCGGCGGCGTGGTTTTTATCGGGGGCTTACCCCGCAGCCAGTGGCTGTAGACAGCCTCCCGCTTCCGCCGTTGCCGAGGTTTTGACGGGACAAGCAAGTGTCATGGAAAACTTTTGATTACCATGACTTCGCTCCCGGCAGGATGTTTCGCCGCTTGACCGCATCCGGGTACGATTCGGTGCGAAATTTTTTTATTGTTCCATTCGGGCGGGCGATGTTCAAGCGAAATTCAATTGGAAATTTTTTCTGACCGCAGTTTCAACATCGCAATATGATGCTTTGTCGGCAACGATTTGCAAAGTTCCACTGCAATTCAGGAACTCCCGGCAGGCGATTTCCCACGGCAGGAATTTTCCGTAAGCGTGATCACTGACCAGTTTCCCGTTCCAGAAGGCTCTGGCCACACTGCCGTCATGTTGAAAGGTGAAAATAATATCTTCAACGTCCCGGAGCATGGAACCGGTTAATTTTGCCGTTAAAATGATGCAGTCATTATTGTATATCTTATCCCACTTGACAGCGGGTGGGACAAAATCGAAATTTCCATTCAGCCGGTATATTTTCCGTTCAGCATCAAAAAATTCACTGTATGAATTTAATTCAGTTGAATTCAATACCGGCTTTAACGGGGTAAAAAGTTCCATACAGAAGTCATTTTTTTCAGTTACGACGGAAATTTCCTGCAGGTTTCCGCTTGCCGGAGAGCTGCTCCAGGCGAAAGTATTGCCGATGTCCCACAAATTTTCTGCATATTTTTTTGTGACCAGAACGATCCGCAGATCATCCGTTTCAACGCAAACCGGCATTCTTTCAGTTTTTGCAAGCAGAGTTACCGTATTGGGCGATTCCCGCAAGATCAATACATTGCCGCAGGCTTGGATATTGGTGGTATCCGGAATGACCAGACGGATTTCGGCCATTACTTCATCAGATTCATATAAAACGACTTGAGTTTTGCCGTTGAATTCCCGTCGGTCAAGCAATTCGCAAGTGGAATATTCCAGAAAATTTTTCCGGCATAATTTTACAAAAAACGGCATGATCTTCATTGTATCCGGCGGCATTTCCAGCTGGATTTTTTTGGGGTATTCATGCCAGACTTCACATGCAAGTTTGGATGGCGAAGCGGTAACTTTTATATCCCGCAGCCATTGCTGTTGGCTGTTGAAAACATTCCGGATAAAAAGGAAGTTGCTTTCGCTTAAATTTAGCCCCGGAGTTGTCCGGGCGGTCGCAATAACCGGTGTGTTGTCTGAAGAGGTTTTCTCATTGTTCACCTTGCCGTATTGTGAGAATAAATC
>JAZSIZ010000016.1:0-35955 GCA_045534015.1 Victivallaceae bacterium
TTTTGTCATTTTTACACCTTTGTTATTATATTAAGTTCGACTGGCAGGTCTGAACATAGTGTAGTAGCAAAGGTGAACTTTTGCAAACTATTTCTAAAGATTTTTTCGGTGCTCACCGGCAAAGCCGGTGGTTTTATTGACCTGAAGGTGTATAATATAAAACGGGTGTTCCACGGTTTGTTTTACACCGCAGAACACCCGTTTTTACGATACATAACCTGTCAGGAAAGAAGAGCCTGATCGAAATCAGCTTTGATGTCCTCAATATTTTCCAGACCGACAGAAACCCGGATCAGATCAGGGGACACTCCGGCGGCAACCAGTTCTGCTTCGGAAAGCTGACGGTGGGTCATGCTTGCCGGATGAAGCACACCGGTGCGGGCATCGGCGACATGAACCACGATCGCCGCCAATTTCAGGGCATTCATCACCTTTTCTCCGGCTTCCCTGCCGCCTTTGACACCGAAACACAACACTCCGGAAGCCATACCGTCTTTGAAGTATTTTTTCACTTTGCCGTATTCCGGATTATCACTCAATCCGGGATAATTCACCCAACTGACTTTGGGATGATTACGCAAAAATTCCGCCAGAGCCAGTGCATTGCTGCTGTGACGCTCCATGCGCAGATGGAGCGTTTCCGCTCCGAGATTGGCGAGGAACGCATTAAAAGGCATCATCGGTACGCCGTAATCTCGCACCAGCTGTACCCGCATTTTGACCGAAAAAGGAGCGGCGGCAAAATCTTTGGTATAGATCAATCCGTGATAACTGGCATCCGGCTCGGTAAATTCCGGGAATTTACCGTTTGTCCAATCAAATCCGCCTTTTTCCACCACAATACCGCCGACAGCGACTGCGTGACCATCGATATACTTGGTCGTAGAGTGCGTTACGATGTCTGCGCCGAATTCAAAAGGACGGCAGAGGATCGGAGTTGGGAACGTATTATCGACCACCAGCGGAACTCCGTGAGCGTGAGCAACTTTGGCATACATTTCAAAATCCGCCACCAGCAGAGCCGGATTGGCAAGGGATTCGATAAAAACTGCTTTGGTATTCTCTTTCACCGCCGCATTGACGGCGGCCTCATCCATATCCGGAGTAACAAAAGTTATCTCGATACCGGCTTTTTTGAGCGTATTGGTGAAAAGCGACACCGTCCCGCCGTACAAACTTGACAATGCCAGCACATGATCTCCGCACCGGGCAATATTCATCAGAGCAAAAGCATTGGCAGTCTGACCGCTGGAAAGAGCAACCGCCGCCACGCCGCCTTCCATAGCGGCAATCTTTTTCTCAAATGCATCCACGGTGGGATTGGCGAGCCGGGTATAGAAAAATCCTTCCGCTTTCAAGTCAAAAAGATCAGCCACGCTCTGCACATCATCATACTTATAGGTGGTACTCTGGGCGATGGGAACGACCCGGGGCGCGCCGTTTTCCGGCTCATAACCGGCTTGAATGGCAAGTGTTTCGATTTTCCAATTTTTGTCCATTTGCAATTATCTCCAATTCTTTATACTTCATACACTTTTTTATTCAGTGAACTTTTTTCTATATTGACTTCCATTTCGCCGAAAAGCCTTTCAAAACGGGCAAGCTCAATGGTTTCATTATCGCCGGAACCGTTGACGATCCGCAAAAATTCCACCACCGTCAGCTTGTCCGGCGGTATTCCGGGCAGCAAAAAGAAATCTCCTGAATATGCTGTCGTACGGCACAATATACCGCAATCGATCAACTCCTTTATTTCCGCCTGCAATTCCACCGCCGGCACACACAATGCAGAAGCAACTTCCGCTTCTGCCACCGGTCCGCAGCTGTCATTGAAATTACGGTACACCAGACGCACGATTGCCAGCTGATGTTCCAATTTCAGCCGGACACTGATCTTGCGCCGGGTCTCATTGAAAACACCGCTTTTCAAATGCTGATAGACAAAACAAAGCTCCGCACCGAAAAGGATCAGCTGCCATGACCAGTTTATCCAGATCAGGAAAAGCGGCAGTACCGCAAATCCGCCGTAGATACGGTTGTAACTGAATACCCAGCTTTGCAGAAAAATAAACGCATCCTGAAGCAACTGGAACGCAAATCCGATCAATATCGCGGAAACCAGCGCACCGCCCCAGCGGACTTTGGTATTCGGAACGCGCATGTAAACAACGAAAATCAACAGAATATTTGCCAATATCGGCAGCAGCCAGACAATGGCAAGCCAGAGAAAACGGGTCAGAACTCCACTGGAAACTTCATGACTTACTTCATTGAGATGATCCCGTGCCATCACGCCGATGGTATTGACAGCCACCATCATCACCGGAGTAAAAAGAATCAGAGAGATGTAACTGCTGAATTTACGGAAAATATTGCGGCTGGAAGGCAATCCCCAAACCACATTGAAAGCTTTTTCAATATTGTTTATCAGCCAGACTACCGTCCACAGCAAAGCAATCACACCGATACCGGCGACCAATCCGCTGGAAGCCTCTTTCAAAGTATTCTGTGCCAATTCACACACCCTGACAAAAAATTCCTGATGCGCCGGGAAACGCTCGGTCAGCATTTCAAGCAGCGGAAAATTCAACTGGAATCCACGGGTGATCCCGAAAATCAGAGCCAGCAACGGCACAATGGAAAAAAGCGTATAATAGGTCAACGCTATCGACATATACGCCAGCTGGTCATTGACATAACGGGTATAACTGTACTTTATGATCCGCCAGCAATCACGCAATATTCGCAAAAAAACTCTTTTCAACTTCATTTCCGCCCCCATCTTTACGGGAATTTACTGCAATGACATCGTCTTGAATGTGGATTTTCCGGCTTCCCCGGTATCTTCATCCACCGGCACATTTTTATCCACCGGTCCCATCCGGCGGCTGAAAGGATAAAAGACCATCCACGCCCTGCCGATCAGATTCTGCCGGGGAACCGGCCCGAAATAACGGCTGTCCATACTGAATTTGGAGTTATCCCCCAGCATGAGATAGTGATCCTCCGGCACGGTATATTCTTCTCCGCAGGCAAATGCCAGACAGCGGTAGTCTTTTTCATCATTCAAATTGCAATGCCCGTGATAGCCGCCCTTTCCGGAATAAACCTTTTCAAAACGCTTATCCAGCTCCTGTATCCGGTAAAATTCATCGTTCCCGGCAGGACGCACATAGAGCTGATCTTCAACGATTTTCACCGTATCTCCCGGCAAAGCGGCAACTCTTTTGATGTAATAATAGCCGCCGGTCTGCTCCAGAAGAAATTTTCCGTAACTGGAATCGACCGACAATCCTTCGGTATTGAATACGATCACATCCCCCCGTTCCGGCGGAGAAAGGTACATGGAGACCCGTTCAACAAAAAGATGATCGCCTATCGTCATATATCCATCTGCGATCACTTTACCCGGATCGATGATGTCACCGGCAGAAAATCCGGTATAATCCTCCACCTGACGGGGATTCCCGGGCAGACGGTAACGGTTGCTGCCGACCGCAAAAGATGAGTAGTCAAAAATCATACCGGCGGCATCTTCGGAAATTCCGGCAACCACCCCGGTACTTTTTCCGGCGTATTCAGCCACAGCCGGGATCGTACCGAAAACAATATTGTGCAGAACTGACGGGATTTTCCCGAAACCGGGATTGGCGTTTCCGTCAACTTGCTGATAATGCATACCGTACAGCGTCGGCTGCATCGAACCGGTCGGAATACGGAAAGGCTGGAAAAACAATCCGCGCAAACCGAATGCCACCGCTCCGACAACTACCAGCAAGTCAAGCAGTACATAAAGTTTCCCCCGGCGGGGCAGCGGCAATGCAGCATACTCCTTCCGGGCTTTCTCCAGTGCCTCATCGATATTTTCCGACGGAGCGTTTTCCAATTCCTCAATGACCCCGTCAAAACGCAAGCGCAACGCCGGGGAGAGCAGGTCATCCTCGGCGTGGCGGCGGGTCTTCAATTCAGAAAGCTGTTTTTTTCTCTTTCTTTCCCGAAAAAATCTCATTCTTTACACTTTCACATTTTCAGCGGCGGCGCGGTGCCGGACGGCGGTGATGCCGCGGCGCAGGTGCCGGACGGTGACGATGCCGCGGAGGCGGCGCCGGACGGTAATACACCGGCGGAGGCGGCAGTACCGGCTGGTAATAAACCGGCTGCGGTACAACTGCGACCGGTGCCGGAGCAACTATCACCGGCTGAGGTGCAACTACACGCAGTACCAGATCAACGATTCCGAACGCCAAACCAAGACCATCCCGATGATGCCTGCCATGGTGGTGTCCGTGTCCGGCAAACAAGCTCCCGCCGATAAACATCACGGCGACAATCATCATCACTTTCGCTGTCTTTTTCATCTTTACTTCCCTTTATGTTTTAAGATTGAAATATGATGGCACATAAAAGTGCTTTCAATCATAAAACGTTACGGAAAGCCTAATTATTTTACTCTTTTTTTTATTTTTTTGATTTTTTTATTTTTCAGCGGCAGAAAAATAAGACCGCCACTATCCTTTACTGCTCCGGAAACTGTACAATATCCTTTGCTTCATCCAAGTACTTACTTACGAAATATACCACAGGAAAGGCAATGATTCAACAACAGTTGCAAAAAATTTTCTGTTTTTGCTTTTCCCGACCGCCGGAACCGGCTGCGATCTCCTTTATTTCCCCATATCAACAACCATATTGCGCCGCCGGAAAGTCGGCACATCCAAGTCTTCCCCATCGATGATCACCGGGGTGGTATTTTCCATGATCCCTTTATTTTCCACGGCAAGATCAAGGAACAGCTGTTCACCGCCATCCGATGCGTTTTCCCGGTTTTCCCGGATAAATGAGCGTTTGCGCCCGCTGCTGCTTTTTGCCGGATTATCCAGATAACGGACAACCAGAGCTGTAAGCATGATCTTTCCGGCGAATTCCTCTCCGGAAGCAGCACCGAGCAGTACTTTTTTCTCCTGCTCCGGATCGATCTGACGGGAACACAGATCCAATACCGCCCGGGCTGTTCCCATGGATAATTCCGGTCCGCCAAGCAGTGAAAAAGTGACCGCATCGGCAGTATCCAGAGTTTCCGGACCGCCGAGCAGCGGCGAAGCCAGCAGTTTATCCATCGCTCTGGAAGCGGCATCGACACCATTATCCACCATAGCAGTCCCCAAAGCACACAGAGTGTGCCGCCGCTTCAAAATTCCGGTAAATGCTGAAAAATCGGCATTGAAAAGATTCGCTCCACCCATTATCGATGCCAGCGAAAAAAGCGTCCGTGCCAATTCCTGATCCGAGCGGCGCAGAGCCTCTGCCATGGATACTTCAGCATCCATCGTGGCAAAAAGCAGATCGTTGGGCAGAGCAATAACGGCATCGGCGATCGGCAGAATATCATTTTTTATCTTGTCATCAGCCAGCTGCCGCCGCTGGAAACCTTCCATATTAAAAGGCAGTGAAACCAGTACCGCTGTAGTAATATGCAGTTTTGCCGCCACGCCGAGGATCACCGGCATTCCTCCGGATGCCAGACCGCCGCCCAAACCGGCAACGATTATAAGCACGTCAGATCCATTGAGCAGAGTATTGAGCTGTTTGCGCTCGTTGGCAAGAGCCTGCTGACCGGAAATAATATCGCCGCCGCAGCCTCTGCCGGAACGCAGCAATCTGCCCGCCTGAAGCCAGCGTTCTTCAGGAAGACCGGAATTCTGCAGACTTTCCAGATCACTGTCAACTGCCAGCAGATCAAATTGTCCGGTTTCATGTCCGGAAACAAACTCTTTCATGATCCGGCATCCGCCGCCGCCGAGAGCGAGAATGGTTATTTTGCGTTCACAATTATCCATCGTTCAGCGGCCTCCTCTGCCCAGCAGTTTCGTTATCCGGGAGAGCATCTTATCCAGACCTCCGGCAGGAGCAGCAACATAGTTCTGCTGGAAAAATGCCGCCACTTTCAAAGCTCCCCAGATCGCACTGTATCTCGGGGAATCCAGATCCACCCCGGCTCCGACAGCATCCGTTGGGACACCGATCCGGCAATCCATATCAAAAATATCGCAGAAAAGTTCTCTGCTGCGGAAATATTCCGCTCCGCCGCCGGTCAATATACCGCCTGCGCCCAAAGCGCGCGGAGCATTTTTCTCCCGCAGCTGTTTACGGATAACTTCAAATATTTCCCGCAACCGGGCATCGATGATCAATTCAAAGGCGGAAACCGGAATACTGCGCATCCTTCCGGAAGCTCCGGGCAGCTCCAACACACTTTGCTTTTCCCGGATGGCTTTTTCCAGAGTGCCGCTTTCCAGGATCCTCCGGCAGGCGTCGATGTGCAGATCCAGCCCGATACTCAAGTCATTGGCGACATGCTCCATCCCCAGCGGCAGTATACCGGAAGTGCAAACCCCGCGGTCAAAATAAACAATATATTCTGTCGCCCCGGCTCCGAGATCGATCAGGAGCGCACCGTTTTCCTTTTCCAATTCACTGCAAATACCGATCCCGGTGGCAAGCGGGGAAAAGACCAATTCGATACGGGCATCTTCAACACCGGCATTGACCACTACCGAGCGGTAATTTTCCGCCCGGCTGGCAACCGCATGGATGATATGGACAAATGCTTCCAGACGTATGCCGGATTGTTTCAGAGGATTGCTGACCCGGCGGTTATCCACCAGATAATAGGAAACTGAAGTATTGATGATCTCCCTGCCGCTGCTCAAAGCGATAACTTTGGCATTTTCACAGGCTTCCTGCTTTTCTTCCTCGGTGATGATCTTTTCCGGGTTTTTCACCGTAACAATACCCTTTGCCTGATTGGATTCTATACCGCAGCCGGAAATCAGCACGGTCATCAGCTGGCAATTGACCAACTCTCCGCCGGAACTGCGGTCGGCATCTTCCAGAGCTTTTCCCAGAGCTTCCGCGGCACGCTCAACATCTGCGATCTCACCTTTGATGACCGCTCCGGGCAAATGCGCGATCCCCTGCCCGACAATGGCATTGACTTCCCCGCGGCTGCCGACCTCACCGATCAAAACACCGACCTTGGAAGTACCGAATTCCACGGCACAGACCACATTGCGTTTATGAAACATCATGCACCTTTCTCAACCATAAAAAAATATCATGGATGAATATAACTCCATCCCGGCAAATATTCAAGTCTTTTTTACAAAAAAATCGCTACCTGACACTGCCCAGACTGATTATTCTCACCGGCAGCAGGATCACCTGATAGATCAATTCAAAAGGCGCACATATACCTTTCAGACAATTCTGCGTTCCGTCACTGAACATACCGAAAGGCGCACCCAGAGTGCATTGCAGTATTCCAGCCGGCAGAAGCAATATGGAAACGGTTGATATTCCGATCTCTTTCAGACCGGTACCGACAGATTGCAGCGTACTTATTGCATGCGGACTCCATATCGATGCCAGTTCCAGAGCTTTGGGGGCGGCAGCGGTTACGGTCGCCGGTTCGACAGCATAAACTCTGCCGGCGCAGAACAAACAAAAGAAGATGAATACTCCGGTCGCAAATTTTTTCATTTTCCTTCTCCGATCATATACTTACGGCAATCCGGCGGCAAATCAGATTTTTCTGAACCGCATTGAAAAAGAATCATCGCCGTATTGGATGTTATCCACCGGTTAAGATACAATATTTTTCCGCTTTTTTCAAGTTCTTCAGATAATTTTTCCCGGGCAGGAAAAACCAGCAGGTAACAATTTCCGGCGGCGACATCCGCTACCGGAACAATATCGTACAGCACACAGGGCAGATCATTGTAAGACGTTTTCATGCCTTTTATACCGGTGGAAATCAGTATTTCTGAAAAATTGCTGTCCATCCCGTTGAAATCCCCCTCATCGCACTCAAAACAGGCAAGCTGCCGGAAACTGCCGGAACTCAAACGGATATTGAAATTTTCCAGACTCTTTTCCAATGCACCGCACCTCACCGGATAAAGTGCCGTTGCCCGGTAAACCGGCAGTATTTCCGGAGGAAGTTCCTGTGAATTCTTTTCAAATACCGCAACATAATCCACAAATTGCCACTTTTCCAGCTGACAGAATATACCGGCAGTCCCCAATACCGCAGCAATGGCAGGGCAGATATATTCTCTGTGTTTCAATTTTGCACACGCTTCAGCAATACCGATCCCCCCGGCAACCGCCGATGCCGCACTCAAATAAAGATAACAGCGCGCCGGACCGCCATTGCTCAACAACGCCAGAAGCACCGGCAGGATCAGCAGAAAAGCGGCGATCAGCCGCCGGGGTTGGAATATGAATGCCGCCACAGCTGCCGCAGTTGCGGGAATCAACAATAAAGCCGCTGCCGTACTGCCCAGAAATCCGGCAAAACCGGCAACGGAATCGATCTCATTCCCCCACTGCTGACCGGCGCGCAATGCCGGAAAATTCACCCAGTAAAATAATATTCCGGCAAGTGCAACAACTCCGGCGGCATACCACATTTCATGGCATTTGCGCCCCTCTTTTCCTGAATACACAAGATAACCGATGCCCGCCGGAAGCAGAAACATAACACCGGTAGGAACCGACAGAAATGTACAGATCCCGAATATCGCAGTAAGCACCGCCGCTTTGCGGGGGTTTTCCACGGCAAAACTCATCGCCCACAGCACTCCGAGCAGACAGCACAACTGGATCGCATACCCCCTTGCCACTCCGCTGTATACGGCAATGGGAACCGACAGTGCCGCCAGAAGCGCGGCAGAAACCATCGCCGCAATGCGGTTCCGGCGGCTCCATTTATAAGCCAATTCGCCGCACAGCACCGGGATAAATGCGCCGCAGATCAGAGATGGCAGCCGCAGAAAAAACGGTTCTATGGAAATTGCAGAAATGAACTTCAACAGCAATGTATTCAAAGGATGATTGTTGGGCAAAGACAGATCAGTAAGGATCCGGAAAATATCCAACTGCGAAAAATTCAAGAGACTCCAGAATTCATCGTAGGTGAGATTTGCCGTCATCAAAGCACAGGGAAGAATCAATGCCGCCGGAAATATAAGGCGGGATATTTTCTTTTTCACCTGCGCTTCATCCATAATGTTCACCCTTTACATTCCCACGCTTTGGCACGCGCCTCTGCATCAGCGGCAAGTACCTGCTCCAGAGAGATCTGGGGTTCGACCACAGAGTTTTCCATCACTTTGCCGACGATCTTCCAGATGCCGCCGAATTCGATTTCACCATTGCAGAATCTTTCCACAGCGACCTCATTGGCGGCATTCATCACCGCGGGCAGAGTTCCGCCTGCGCGCAGTGCCGCATCGGCAAACTCCAGCGATGGAAATTTTTTCCTGTCCGGAGCGAAAAATTTAAGTTCCGCCATTTTCGCCAGATCCAGATGACTGCCCGGTTTGGACAATCTTTCCGGATAACTCAATCCGTAAGCAATAGCCATACGCATATCCGGCACTGACATCTGCGCCAGCATAGATCTATCAGTCAACTCCACGATCGCATGGACTATCGACTGCGGATTGATGATCACATCCAGTTGATCAGCCTCAAGATTGAAAAGATGTTTGGCTTCGATCAATTCCAGAGCTTTATTCATCATCGAAGCGGAATCGATCGTGATCTTGCGTCCCATGCTCCAGGTCGGATGCGCCAGTGCATCACTTACGGAAGCATGAATGATCTTCTCACTTTCCCAGGTACGGAAAGGTCCGCCGGAAGCAGTGAGCCATACCTTGGCGACCTCATCTTTCGTTCTGCCGGCAAGACACTGGAAAACACCGGAGTGTTCACTGTCCACCGGCACGATGGAACCGGATTCCGCCGCCGCTTTCATCACCAATTCACCGGCAAGCACCAGCACCTCTTTACTGGCAAGTGCCACTCTTTTTCCTGCTTTCAAAGCTGCCAGCACCGGCAGAATACCTTCCGTCCCGATGATAGCACACAATACCGTATCGACTTCCGGCTGCTGAACCGCTTCGATCATCGCTTCCATACCGCATTTGACCGCAGCCCGGGAACCGATCGCCTCCTGCAATTCAGGAAATTTTTCCGCAGAAGCGGTGATCACCTGCCGGGGGGAAAGCAATCCGGTAAGTCTGGATAACTCTTTGATATTGTTTTTCGCCGCCAGTGTATGGATGCAATATTTCTCCTTATTGGCACTCAAAACATCTGCCGCACTGCCGCCGATCGAACCGGTAGCTCCGAGGATCACCACATTTTCCATAACCACTTTCCCCCCGCAATGGAAAAAAATCAATTTTTATACAAGTACCATGCCAGCAATGCCAATGTTCCGGACAAAACCAGCAGTATAACGATAATGACGCTGTAAATATTGCGCCGTAAAAACAAAATCATATTGCGTACCAGCGAAGCATCCTCGGCGGCGGTGGCATAACCGGCAAGTGCCGCATTGACATCGGAACGCAGATCCATGGCATCCTGATAACGCTCTGCCGGATCAAGTGCCATCGCTTTCAGACAGATCGCCTCCAGAGACGGCGGTAATTGAGTACCATCCAGAGACGGCGGAGGAATCTTTCCGGCAACAGTACGCCGCAGAATCTCCTGCTGCGGATAACCGGCAAGCGGAGAATCCAAAGTCAATATCGCATACAATATACCGCCCAGAGCATAAATATCCGCCGCTTTGCCCGGAGCGGAACTGCCGGAGATCAATTCCGGAGCCATATATCCCGGAGTACCTTTTATCTGACCGGCAACACCGGTGGAAATATCTCCGGCAAGTCCCCAGTCGATCACCTGCACTTCACCGAAATCCCCGCAGTGGATATTTCCCGGCTTCAGGTCAAAGTGACACACATCCATGGAATGGGCAAACGCCACCGCATTACAGATGCGCACAAAAAGCTGCAGCAGACGGCTCTGGGGGAATTTTTCCTGCGTCGCAGCATCACCGGAACGCAGACGTTTCAAAACGACTGCCAGTGTCGCTCCACGCAAATATTTCATGGTGAAAAACGGAGAACCTGACATATCGATACCGATATCGTAAACCGGCACGATATTGGGGTGTTCAAGTTTGGCAGTGATCCGGGCCTCCCGGACAAAACGGTTGAGATCATTGAGCGGACGATCCCGGAAATCCGGCATGATCGCCATTGCGACATCCCGTCCGGTATCCCGGTCATGCACCAGCAGAACACCTTTCATCCCGCCGAAACCGATACTGCGGATAAATTTATATCTATCCTGCGGTTTCAGCGGTAAAGATGCCAGTAAATTATCCTCATCACCGCCGGTATTCACGTCAGTGAGAATAACAGTTGCTTCAGCATCTGCTTCAGATACGTTCAAGTTCCGGTTCTGCTTTACCACGCACGACCTCGGCAGTGATTGTACAACGTGTTCTGCCCTTGCGTTCCGGAGCAAGGAACATCACATCAAGCATAAGTTTTTCCATCAAAGCGCGCAAACCTCTTGCGCCGGTACCACGTTTTACGGCGCGGTCGGCAAGCTCTTCCAGAGCGTCGGCAGTAAACTGTAAATCAACGTCTTCCATAGCAAGCAGACGGCGGTACTGCTTGACCAGAGCATTTTTCGGCTCCTGCAGCACCCGCACCAGAGCGGCTTTATCCAAAGGTTCCAGAGCGGTAAGCACCGGCAATCTGCCGATAAGCTCGGGAATCAGACCGAAATGCACCAGATCTTCCGGTTCACATTCGGCAAAAAGTTTGCCGGTATCTTCGGTTTCCTCAAAGAGTTTTTCCACTTTTTCACGGTTGTCACCGAAACCGAGTACCCGGTTGCCACGACGGCGTTTCACCACTTTATCCAGACCGACGAATGCGCCGCCGCAGATAAAGAGAATATTGCTGGTATCAATGTGCAAAAATTCCTGATTGGGATGTTTTCTGCCGCCCTGCGGAGGCACATTGGCAACAGTGCCTTCCAGAATTTTAAGCAGTGCCTGCTGCACACCTTCTCCGGAAACATCACGGGTAATAGAAGCATTTTCCCCTTTGCGGGAAATTTTATCCAGCTCGTCGATATAGATGATACCGATCTGGGTGCGCTCAATATCATTACCGGAAGCCTGATAAAGACGCAACAGAATATTTTCCACATCTTCACCAACATAACCGGCTTCAGTCAAAGTCGTTGCATCTGTTATGGCAAAAGGCACATCCAGCATCTTTGCCAGAGTCTGCGCCAGCAGGGTCTTACCGCAGCCGGTGGGCCCCAGAAGCAGAACATTGCTCTTATCCAGTTCAACCCCGGCAAGTTCTTCAGGCAGATTCTCATCTGCACCGTCGAAACGGGCTTTCAGCCGGGTGTAATGGTTGTGAACAGCCACAGAAAGGACTTTTTTTGCCTGCTCCTGACCGATGACGAAACGGTCAAGTTCATCTTTGATCGCTTTCGGGGAAGGCACTTTCAAATCTCTGACCGGCGAAGATTTGGCACTCTTACCGTTTCTTTCAGCCCGGACATCGCTGATGATCTGATAACCTTTATTCACACACTCGGAACAAATACTCAAACCCTCGTACATGCTGGGAATGAAAAAAACATCCTTGTTGTGTCCGGCTTCACTGCCGCAAAAGGCACATGTCTGTTTATCTCGTGATTTTGCCATTTTCAGAAATTATTTCCTGTTGGGAAGCAGAACTTTATCGACCAGACGGTAATCACACGCCTCGTCTGCACTCATAAAGAAATCCCGTTCAGTATCTTTGCAGATCTTTTTCATCGTCTGTTTGCAATGCCGGGAAAGGATACCGTTGAGCATCTCTTTCAAACGCAGGATCTCTTTTGCCTGAATGTCAATATCCGCCGCCGTACCTTCCGCACCGCCCCAGGGCTGATGGATCATGATCCGGCTGTTGGGCAGAGCAAAACGTTTACCGGGCGCACCGGCAGCAAGCAGAACAGCACCCATGCTGGCACACTGACCGATACAGTAAGTACGCACATCGCATGAGATCAGCTGCATAGTGTCATAGATCGCCAGTCCGGCAGTGACAGAACCGCCGGGACTGTTGATATACAATTCAATATCTTTTTTGGGATCTTCCGCCTGCAGGAAAAGCAATTGGGCAACGATCAGACCGGCGACCTGATCATCGATCGGAGTTCCCAGCAGAATGATCCGGTCCTTGAGCAAACGGCTGTAAATATCAAAGGCACGCTCACCCTGACCGGTCTGCTCGATCACGGTCGGAACCAGAAAAGAGTTGCTCTGTTTCATAATCTCTCCTTTACCCCCCTGCAACACCTGTTATAACGACACGATCCCCGCGGATCCGCCATCAGTTGATGGCAGATTCGGTAAGTTTTTCCAGCACTTTGCCGTTGATGATGTCCATACGCAATTCATCAATGGAGCCGGATTTTTCCAGCATGTCACGCAGTTCACGGGGTTTGCAGCCGTAGTAGCGGCTCATCATGGTCAACTGCTCATCAAGTTCGCGATCATCAACGGAAATATTTTCCAGTTTGGCGATCTTGCGGAGAATCAGGGCACGGCGCACTGCAGCTTTGGCATCGGCATCGACAGCTGCACGGTGATCTGCAAGTTCAGCTTTGAATTTTTCAGCATCTTCATCGCTTTTGACGATCTCGCGGGCTTTGGCCTGAAGCATTTTCTGAACTTCATTTTCCACCAGAGCTTCGGGCAGATCAAATTCACCGGCCTGCTCGTTGAGTTTGGCGAACACGGCTTCAGAAGCATTGCGGCGCTGCTGATTTTTGGCATCCAATTCCAGACCTTTGCGGATATTGTCGCGCAAAGTTTCCATATCTTTGGTTCCGGTGCGCTCGACCAATTCTTCATCGGTCAGTTTTTTACGGCGCTGGATGGCGGAAACTTTGACTGTGTAGTTGACAGTTTTTCCGGCGAGAGCGGCTTCACGGTAATCGGCGGGATATTCAGCGGCAAAGCTGTATTCTTTACCGACTTCGGCACCGGTCATGGCTTTGATACAGCCGGGGATGTTTTCCGGCTCGTTGAGCCACATGAAAGCATCGGTGGCTTCGATCTGACGTTTCAGAGAAGCGGAGGCATCTTCGGGCAGTTCAAAGTCGCCTTTGTAGTCAACTTTAAGCATATCTTCGGCCTGGGCGGCACCTTCGGCATCGGCGTAAGTGCCGTACATGGCGCGGTACATATCCAGACGTTCTTCGATGGCTTTATCCTCAACGGCATCGACAGGGATTTCAACTTTCAGATTTTTGTAATCGCCGGGTTCGATTTCAGGAGCGACGACACCTTCCATGGTGAAAGAAAATTCTTCACCGGCTTTGATTTCGCCGAATTCTTTGAAACGCAAAGAGAGCAGATCCAGCTCTTCATTCGCTTCGATTTTTTCCACGGCGGCACCGACGAAACGGTTGCGCAGTTCTTCATTGATTTCAGCGGCATATTTTTTGCTCACCATACCCATCGGGGCTTTGCCGGGACGGAAACCGGGCATGCTCGCCACTCCGGCGATGTAGGAAACAACTTTATTCTGCTCGCTTTTGGCAGCTTCAGCATCAACTTTGACCGCAAATTCTTTAGTACAGACACCGCTGTCCTTGATCTCCAGCACGATGGAATCGCTCAACTTCTTTGCCATTTTCAGACACACCTTTCTTGATTTTATACTTTTATGAAAAATATTTCAACATTTCAGTATACACTGCTATTTCTATAATATAGTCCTGAAAAACTGTTTTTACAACCTTTTTTTACAATATTTCCCTCATAAAAAAACAACTTCCTGAAAAAAACAGTTGGCATCTGCCGCAAATGTGTGATATATTATTCTGTGAAAGTTGATCTTTGGAACTAACACCCCCGGGAGGGCATGATGAAAAAGTTTTTAACGGTTCTGCTGCCGCTGATATTGACCGGATGTATGAATATTGATTACACCGGAAAAAAATTCGCTCCGCAGGAGCATGTCAAATTTGTTACGCAACTTTCTGAAGTGCCGCTGGATGACTACATACTCATCGGCAGATTCACTGCTGATCCGCACCTTAAAACGCATCCGTACAAAGTTGAGGAAGCTGTTCTGGAAAAATCCCGGGAATACGGCGGAGATATTCTGCTTTTCGTATCAGCAAAAGAAGTTCCCCGCGGCACATACAAACACAATTCCGAAGAATTCGGTGCGCCCGATCCCGCCGCCCGCAAAATAAGTGCAGAGGAAAAAGAGCGTTTCGGGAAACCATCACCGCTGGCATCCCCCCGGGAAAACAGGAAGAAGCGGCGTATTTACACCTACAATCTCTACAAGAAAAAGAGCGACGTGAAAACGCAGCTTGGTTACTGAGCTGCTTCAAAACGGCTGCATTCACCCATCGGATCAGTTTCCTGATCACTCAAGGCGCAAACGGTCTTGAAAGGATGAATAAGGAAATATTTGCAATTCCGGCAGAATCTGCGATCCGCACTGCCGCAGAGAGTGACCTTTTCACTCAAATCCCCGCCCAGCAAAGCTGCCAGACGGGATTTTGAAGCATTGCTTTTTTCATTGTCACCGCCGCTGCCGGATGGAGCTTTTTTCAATTCAGCTCCGCACAGGGCGCACACTTCGATTTCGCCGATGATCTTCCATCCCTCGGTCACACTCTTTTTTTTGGCGAAACTTTCCTCATGGCAAAAAGGGCAGCGCATAATCTTATCTCCGTTTTTCCGGTTCACTGTTTCCGGGCAGGATCGATATTTTCTGACCATCCATTTCCACCCTGATCGCATCCGCTCCGGCAAATGTACCGCGCAGAATCTCCTCTGCCAGCGGATCTTCGATCCAGTGTTCCACCGCACGGCGCAGCGGCCGCGCCCCATAAGCGGCATCATAATCTTTTTTCAGCAGAAATTGTTTCACTGCGGCAGAAACACTCAATTTCAAACCTTTTTCCGCCAGTTTGCCGCCCAGTTTTTCCAGTTCAAGATCGATTATCCGGATCAGGGCATCTTCGGTAAGTGAACGGAACACCACCACCTCATCCAGACGGTTGATAAATTCCGGCTTGAAATATTTCTTGGCGATATTGAGCAGTTTTTCCTCCATTTTGAGCGATTCTGCGGTCGAGTCGGCAGCAAAGCCCAAAGTTCCGGTACCGGCTATTTCTGCCGCTCCGACATTGCTGGTCATGATCACAATGGTATTGCGGAAGTCGATCCGGCGTCCCAATGTATCAGTGATCCTGCCCTCCTCAAGAATCTGCAGCAGCATATTCACCACATCGGGATGGGCTTTTTCTATTTCATCAAACAAAACCACTGAATAGGGTTTGCGCCGGACTCTTTCGGTCAATTCTCCGCCGTCACCGTGACCGACATAACCGGGAGGAGAACCGACCAGCCGGGAAACATTGAATTTTTCCATATATTCAGACATATCGATCTGAATAAGAGAATCGGCATCGCCGAACATAAACTCTGCCAACGCTTTGGCAAGCAGTGTTTTTCCCACACCGGTAGGCCCGAGAAAGATGAATGAACCGATCGGACGCTGCGGATTTTTCAATTCAGCCCGGGCACGGCGCAAAGCTCTGGAAATCGCTGTCACCGCCGCTTCCTGCCCGATGACCGTATGCTGAAGTTCGCTTTCCATACGCAGTAATCTGGCACTTTCCCCCTCTTCGATCTGCCGGACAGGTATCCCGGTCAGTTTGGCAACGACCTCCGCCATATCTTCAGCAGAAACCGGAGTTGCGGTACTGTTTTTGGCTTTTTTCCAGTCGGCAATCACCTTTTCCAGCTTGGCACGCACCTGCCGTTCATCATCCCGCAATTTGGCGGCAGCCTCAAAATCCTGTGCCGCCACGGCTTGAAGTTTCTTTTCGGAAAGCCGGGTCATTTTTTCTTCCAGTTTTCCGGTATCCGGCATGGAAACGACCTGACTGATCCTCGCCCTGGCACCGGCTTCATCCATTACATCGATCGCTTTATCCGGCAGATATCTGCCGGAAATGAAACGGTCGGCAAGTTTGACGGCACTTTCCAAAGCTCCGGGCAGATAAGTCACATGGTGGTGCTGTTCATAAGTTGCACTCAACCCCTGCAATATTTTTATAGAATCCTCAACCGACGGCGGATTGACCATCACCGGCTGAAAACGTCGTTCCAGAGCGGCATCCTTTTCGATACCTTTGCGGAATTCATCCAGAGTTGTTGCTCCGACACACTGCAATTCTCCGCGGGAAAGTGCCGGTTTGATGATGTTTGCGGCATCCATTGCCCCTTCTGCCCCGCCTGCACCGACAATAGTGTGGAGTTCATCGATAAAAAGAATCACTTTGCCGGAATGACGCACCTCATCAATAACTCCTTTGATCCGTTCTTCAAATTGCCCGCGGTACTTGGTTCCGGCGACCATCAGCGGCAGATCAATGGCATAAATGAGCCGGTCAGCCAGCAGATCCGGAACTTTTTTATCAGCGATAGCCTGTGCCAATCCCTCGATGATAGCGGTCTTACCCACACCGGCTTCGCCGATGAGAACCGGATTGTTTTTGGTACGGCGGCACAAAATCTGGATCACCCGCTCGATCTCTCCGGCTCTGCCGATGACCGGATCAAGTTCACCCTTGCGGGCAAGTTCGGTAAGATTGCGCCCGAAAGCTTCCAGAGCGGTGAAACTGCCGGAATTGCGGAGAGTCTCATTTTGATTATTCTCCTGTGCATTTTCATTGCCGCCGCCCTCCGGCAGATAATCCGGATCAAGAGCTTTAAGCACCGCCTTTCTGACCTCGTTGGCATCCACCCCCAGATTGCGCATGGAACGTGCCGCATGGCTGGCACCTTCCTGTAAAATTCCCAACAGCAGATGTTCCGTGCCGATAAAATTGTAATTCATCGCATTGGCTTCGGCGGCGGCGATATCAAAAACTTTGCTCAAACCGCTGGTGATCGCCAGTTCGCCATCGAGCATGGTGGATTCCCCCTGTCCGCAGCTCTGTTCAACTTCCAGACGCAAGGCATCCAGATTCAGCCCTTTTTCCAGCAGCACATCGACAGCCACGCCTTCCCCCAGAGCCAGCAGCCCGAGCAGCAGATGTTCCGTGCCGACATAACCGTGATTGAAGCGCATGGACTCCCGCTTGGCAAGCAAAAGAGCCTGTCTCGCCCGGGGAGTAAAACGGTCAAAACCGTTGAATTCAGATTTATTGCTCATAAAATATTTTCTCCTCAAACAATATCATTCTGCAAAAGTAATATAATACAGCGGCAGAAAAGTTTCAATAGTCCATTTACTTTTTCGGTTCGTAATAATCATCATGCTTCGGGATAAAAGAGGGCAGTGTCGGCAGCAGAAACAGCAGCACAGACAGCATCATCCCGCTGATCAGGAAAAAGGTCTGGTAACGGCTGATCTCCCTGTCGCCGAGCATCCACACCGGAGCAAGCATGGACGTTCCCAGAATCAGCGAAGTACCGATCCTGCCGATAGCTCCTCCTGCACTGGAATAGGTTTGCACAAAAGCCATTGCCATGGTCTTATTCCCCGGCCTTGCCAATGCCAGAAGTTCCGCAGAGTTGTTGCACATGAATAAACTGTAGGCAAAACTGGCAAGAAATATCATTATTCCGGCAAAAACAGGAAAACCCGGCATGCTCTTATCCACTGCAAAAAGTCCGAATGCCACAATGGTGTAAAGCAGATGACAAAGCAGTTCCAGATACTTCAGCTTCATGTTATTGAAAACTTTTCCGTAACAGAAATACCCGATCATCGAACCGCCCAGCCCGACAGAAGAGATGATCTGCACCGTCCCCTCATTGAGTTCGACATATTTCGTCAGATATATGTAGGTCAACGGAGTAAGCGAAGTAAACGCGATAACCAGCAGACAGATATAAACTGAATAAGAGGTCAATGGTCCGTTTTTCATTGAAATGGACAAGCCTTTTTTCACATCGGGATTTTCGGGGACAGCATCGGGATCACGGGGAAATTTGGAAATGCATAAATATCTGCCAATCACCAGCAGACCGGTGACCGCGAGGACTATCTGCAGAAAAATGATCGGCGGATCTTTTTTCATCAAGAGACCGATCACAAAAAAAAGCACTCCGATAGTACAGGTGTAGACGAAACGCATCATCCCGAAAAAACGCGCTCTGTCCTGCGGACGGAGAAATACATCCAGCAGCGGATACCATGTTGCACCGTAACTGCTGCGCTGAATACTGTACACCAGACATCCGGCAAGAGCAACAAATTTTGCCGCCGGACCGAAAAACGGAGCCGCCGCCATGATCAGATAACCTGAACAACCGGTCAAACAGGAGTATTTCACTACTTTCAGCATTCCCAGACGGGTGATTATAATACAGGCAGGTATATAGAGCAAAGCCCCCATCAGACTGGTAAAACTTGCTCCCAGCATAGTCAGCATATCACCACCGTCAAGCAGTGTGAAATAAATGATTATAATGGCACTGCTGTCGAGCATAACTTCTGAAACACAGCCGCTCAAACAGGAACACACTGCATAAAACTGCGCTCTTTTGCGCTCTTTTTCACTCAATGATTCTGCAAAACTCATTTCCACACCCGGAATAGTGTCAACCTATTTTGAAATCAAGTTCTTTCAATCCATCCACAGCACCGGCAGGAGCATTGACAACAGTGTAAGCGGAAAATTCCCGCCGTATCCAGTAATTGCCCCGCAAAGACTCAAATCCATCCGGCGCACCGGCAAGAGCCGAAGCATCTTTTCTTATGTCGTAAGCGTGAAACACTGCTTTTTTCAAAGCCTCATCAACATCTGTTATGCCTCCGAGATCGATCACCGGAGAAAAAACCGGTTCCGGCAAAGTTGAAGGAGTCCAGTTTTCCAGAGCAGAAATCCCCAGATTACGGGCGATATAACGGACGGCGGCAGTGGTTCCATTGGCTTTGCCGTCAGTGGAATATCCGGCGATGTGTGCAGTTCCCAGATCGACCGCTTCAAGCAATCCGCCGCTCAACTCCGGTTCTCCGGGCCACACATCCATAAGCACTCCGCCGACTCTGCCGCTTTTCACTGCAGAAACAAGAGCTTTTTCCACCACCGCCTCTCCCCGGCAGCTGTTGAAAAACCATGCCCCAGGACGCATTCTGGCGAAAAATGATTCATCCGCCATGTTGAATGTCGGATATTTTCCGGCTTTTTCCAATGGCACATGAAGCGTGACTATATCAGATTCTGCCAACAATTCATCCAATTCTGTAAAACCGGCACTGCCCTCTTTTTCAGCCCGGGGCGGATCGTTGAGCAACACATTCATACCGAAAGCTCCGGCGGCTTTTGCCACTTTTGAACCGACATGCCCGACACCCACAATACCAATAGTCTTGCCCCGCAAAGGCATATCCACGGCACACAATGCGCTGGCGATATAGTTTTTCACACTGACGGCATTGCAGCCGGGGGCATTGCTCCACAAAATACCGAGTTCAGCAAGATCATCTGCGATAATGTGATCAAAGCCGATAGTGGCAGTGGCTACAAAACGGACTTTGGAATTTTCCAGCAGCTCCCGGCTGCATCTGGTACGGGTACGCACGATCAGAGCATCGGCATCGGCGACATCCGCCGGAGAAACCGCCTTGCCCGGCAGATAAACAACTTCAGCAAAAGGCTCGAAAACGCCTTTGAGAAAAGGGATCTTGTCATCAGCAACAATTTTCATAATCCGGCAACTTCTCCAAATAAGATCCGGTCACGCATCATCATTGCCGCTGACCGGGCGGTATCCAGCGCAGTAAGCGTGGAAATTTCTATTTTCAACTCCCGGACAGCTTCCGGGAAACAACGCAGTTCCAATTCTCTGCGCAGAGATTCGGCAAGATATTCGCCCAGACTGGCAAATTCACCGGAAATGACGATCGTTTCCGGATTGAGCAGCATCACCGCCACACTCAAAGCATTGCCCAGATCGCGGCACAATTCTCCGGCAATGATCCGCAATGCCCGGTTGCGGGGGGCATATTCGGCAAAAGTCTGCATCGTAAACTCCTCCGGCAATCCGCCCAGATCGACTCCGGCAGCTCTGGATTCAGCAATCTTTTCCCGCACGGCACCGGGACTGGCGACCGCCTCAAGACAGCCGCAGTTTCCACAGCTGCACCGGGTTCCGCCGGGGCGCACGACCAGATGCCCGATTTCCATTGCCCTGCCGGAATTACCGACAAAAAGTTCTCCTTTTTTGATAAATCCGCTGCCGATACCGTCATCGGTGACAAAATTAAAAAGACTTTCCGGGGCATGGGGAAGACGCTGGATATACTCCATGCGGGTCTTGAGCATTGCTTCGGGCCAGATCTGCGCCGGCAATCCGGTGGCAGTTTCCAACATCCTGCCGGTTTCCAGCTCCTGCCACGGGGGGATATTCACTGCCCTTATCGAATAGTTTCTTTCGACATCCACCAATCCGGGATCGGCGAAACCGACACCTTTGACCTTTTCCCAGTTATCTCCGGCAAGATCACGCAGACGTTGAAGCACCTCCAGTATCTCACACTTGACCTCCCGCAGAGAACTGCGGTCACCGGCAGGCAGTTCGGTGCTGTGCAGGATTTCTCCGCAGGCATCGACCAGCACCCCGGCACAACCGGTGGGACGCAATTCGACCCCCAGAGTGTGACAGCATCCGGCGGCACAACTCAATGCCGGAGCCCGTCTGCCGGTCTTTTTTCCCCGGCGGTCGGGTTCTTCGATAATACCGGCAGCTTTCAAGGCATCGATCGCCTCAAAGACAGTTGCGGCACGCACTTTGGTCAATGCGACCAATTCCGGACGGGTGGCATGACCGCAAAGCAGCAGATGACGGAGCAGAACAAGCTCAAGTTCTTTACGGCGGCTCATTTCAGCTTCAAAACATCCTGCATGTCATAAAGTCCGGCAGGGCAATCCATAAGGAACTCCACAGCAAGCAGCGCACCGCGGGCAAACATATCACGGCTGGCAGCTTTGTGGGAAAGTTCAATTCTTTCACCTTCAGCGGCAAAAATAACAGTGTGATCACCGACCACATCTCCGCCGCGCAGAGCGTGCATACCGATCTCCTCCGCCGGGCGTTTGCCGACCATACCGGATCTGCCGTTTTTAACTGCCGTATCATAATCCCAGTTTCTCGCCTCGCACACCACCTCACCGAGTCTGACAGCAGTACCGCTGGGAGCATCAAGTTTTTTATTGTGATGCATTTCCACGATTTCCACATTATAATCGATCCCGAGAAATGCGGCGGCCTCTTTGACCAGTTTGAAAAGCAGATTGACTCCGACACTCATATTGTTGGCTGCGACGATCCTGCCGTTTTCCTCGAGGGCAAGACGTTTCAATTCGGCACGGTCATCTGCGCTCAATGCGGTAGTACCGATGACCATGGCACAATTGTTCTTCACCGCGGAACGGGCGGCTTCGATCACACCGCCGGTGGCAAAATCGATCACAGCATCGGCATCAACGAGCAGAGCATCCAGATCTGCGGAAATTTTCACTCCGGCTTCACCGCAGCCGGCAAGGATACCGGCATCCTGACCGATAAAAGGCGAACCGGGAAATTCCACGGCACCGGCAAGGGCAAGTTTCTGACTTTCCATAACATTGGCGACCAGACGGCGGCCCATTCTGCCGGCGGCTCCGATAATCACGACTTTATACATAAAACGACCTCTCTTTCTGAATATATGCTCATTGTATGAGGCGTTTTGAAATTGCCTCTTATATTAATATAACCAGAATATGCGTGTAATTCAAGTTTAATTTGCTTGAAAAAAACGATTAGCGATGCTATGGTATAAAATGTTCAGTTTTCAATTTGGAGAATTCAGCAGATGCGTTGTTTGAATTGGTATGTGACCAAATCATTTCTTATTACTTTTGCCATGGCGATACTGGTTCTGACTTTTGCCATGACCGGAGCCAATCTGATAAAGATTCTGGAATTTGTTTCCAGAGGCATTCCCTTGGCAGTTTTCGGAAAATATATGCTTTTCACCATTCCGAGGATCCTGACTTTCACTGTCCCCTGGGCGGTGATGGTGGCGGCGGTTCTGGTATTCGGCAGGATGTCGGCAGACAGTGAGATAACGGCGATGCGGGCATGCGGAGTAAGTATCATGCAGATCATGAGCCCATTGCTGATGATCACATTTTTAATGACTCTGATCTGTCTTTATCTGCAAGTGGAAATCGGGCCGCCGCTGCTCTGGCGGTCGCGCTGGATGCTTGATTACGAAGCTGCCCAGCGGCCGCTGGCACTTTTTGAACCGGGCAATCCATTCAGCTTCCAGCAGGGAAACAACAAGGTGGTCATTTCCATCGATGACCGGATCGGGGAAAATGAATTGCTCGGCGTCCACTTCTGTGAAACGGATAAAGAGGGCAATATCCTGCGCGAAATCGATGCCGCTAACGGGGTGGTCACTACTGATCCGGATGAGATGATACTGCATGTCACCATGTCAGATTGCATGATCACCGACCGTACCGGAAAAAGTTCCGAAGGGATCAACCGTTTTTATACTAACGAATTTTCTTTTCAATTCAACTACGGGAAAAGTGTCAACGGTCAGAAAATCGCCGAGCGCCCGAAATATATGCCTTTAAAAGAGCTGCTCGGGGAAATACGCCGCACCAAACTGAAGAAACAGGATACGACAAAACTGGAAATCGAACTGAATAAACGGGTTGCTTTTGCCCTTTCCCCTATCGCATTTCTGCTGCTGGGTATGCCGCTGGCGATCCGCACCAGCCGCCGGGAAACTTCCATCGGTCTGTTTATCAGTGTGATCCTCGCTTCGGTATACTTTTTCTCGATCATCATTTTTGAGTCACTGGATAATTTCACCTGGCTCTATCCGCAATATCTTTTGTGGATCCCCAATATAGTTTTCCAATTGATCGGAGCGACAATGGTCTGGCGCATTTCCCAGAGGTAAAAAACTGATGCGTTACACGCTGAAAATCATAACTTTTTTTCTGCTGGCAGCTATTTTTGCCGGAATAGCAGTTCTGGCAATAAGTTTTGACCGTTACCGGCAGGCAAAGATGGTTCTTGCTGAAAAAATTGCCGGAGAATCCATCCGCAAAATGTCCGGCTGGAACGGGATCACAGTGGTGCAGAGTGATGAAAGTACCGATTTTGCCAACAGCAATTACTTTTCTCCGGATGCGTTGGATGGCGGTAAACTTGCCACTGCCATAACTGCCGATCCACCGGGTTTGAATCCGCTGCTTGCCAATGAGGCTTCAGCATCGGCAATATACTCTTTATGCTCGATGACTCTGGCGGAAAGAGACTGGGAGCATCCGGAAAAATTCAGACCGCTGCTGGCAGAGAAATTTTCCATCTCCCCCGACCGGAAAAGTTATTTTATCAAATTGCGCCGGGGAGTGATGTGGCACAGTTACACTGATCCGGATACCGGAAAGATCCATCCGCCGGTGGAAGTGACTGCTCACGATATAAAATTCACTGTCGATGTTATCCGCAATCCCCGGGTCAACTGTGCATCAATACGCAGTTACTATATGGATATAGAGGATATATGGGTGATCGGCGACTATGAACTTATGATCACCTGGAAAAAAGAGTATTACGGTTCCATGTCTGCTACTTTGGGACTTTTTCCGCTGCCACGGCACTTTTATACCGCAGACGGGGGCTTTGATCCGGAAAAATTCAATTATGATCACAAGCGTAACCGGATGATCGTCGGCTGCGGTCCGTATGTTTTCCGGAACTGGGACACTTCCCGGTCGATCAAACTGGAACGCAACGACAGCTATATCGGCTTTGCTTACGGAGCCGCTCCGGCACTTCAGGAGCGGCAGTTTGACATCATCAAACTGCCCAATACCCAGTTCCAGTCACTGCTGGCTGGCAAACTCGGCATGCTGTCACTCACTCCGGAACAGTGGGAAAAACGCACGCACACACCGCAATTTACCGATGGCAGACTGCGCAAAATAAAATATCCCGGCTCCGGATACAGTTACATCGGTTACAATCAGCAAATACACTGTTTCAAAGATGCCGAAACCCGGCAGGCGTTGACCATGCTGATCGACCGGCAGGAGATCCTTGACAAGCTCATGTACGGTCACGGACAGGTCGCAAAGGGGCCGTTTGTTCCCGGTTCGATCTACTCTGATCCGGCAGTCAAACCGTGGAAGTATGATCCGGAACAGGCGAAAAAGCTGCTTGCCGATGCCGGGTGGAAAGATGAAGACGGCGACGGCATTCTGGAAAGGGATGGTAAAAAATTCACTTTTACCATGCTGCAGATTTCCGGCAGTACCATGCAAATGAGGATGCTGCCCATGATAAAAAATTACTTCGCCGCCGCCGGGATCGACATGAGATTGCAGATCGTGGAGTGGAGCGTTCTGCTGGAAAGATTGAAAAACCGGCAGTTTGAAGCGTGCAATCTCGGCTGGACAGGTTCCATAGATCCAGATCCTTATCAGATTTTCCACTCCAGTCAGGCAAACGGTGACGGGGATAATTTCGTATCATTCAAAAATGCTGAACTGGATAAGTGTATCGAGGAACTGCGCCGGGAATTTGATATGGAAAAACGGATCGCCATCGCCAGACGGATCGAACAGATAATCCACAATGAGCAGCCTTACACATTCATGTTCTATCCGGATGCGCTGGTCGTGGTATCCGGTGATTATGAAAATGTGAAAGTATTTCCGCAGGGAATCGAGCCGGTAAGCTTTTATATGAGCAAGGAGGCTTTGAAGTGACCAACTCTCTTCCCGGAGCGTGGCAGAAATTTCTGATCGATGCCGGAATACCGGAATCCGTCTGGCAGATGCCGCTGGCATGGAGCAATGCCCGCCGGGAAAACAACCTGGTGTTTCCGCCGCCGGAAAAGGTTTTCAATGCCTTTATTCTGACACCGCCGGAAAAGGTGAAAGTGGTACTTCTGGGGCAGGATCCATACCATGATGACGGACAGGCGGAAGGTTTGGCATTTTCAGTCCCCCCGGGGACAGCTCTGCCGCCGTCATTGAGAAATATTTACAAAGAGTATGCCGATGATCTTCAATGTCCGGCACCATCTGATGGACATCTGGGCAGTTGGGCGGAAAATGGAGTTCTGCTTTTGAATTCCGTATTGACCGTCGATGCCCATTGTGCCGGAAGCCACGCCGGGATCGGCTGGGAAAAATTCACCGATGCAGTTATCCGGACTTTGAGTGAAAAAAAATCCGGAATCGTTTTCCTGCTCTGGGGCGGATTTGCCCGGAAGAAAGCCGGTCTTATCGACCGGAAAAAACATTTTATTCTGGAAAATGCCCATCCGTCACCACTGTCAGCCTACCGGGGATTTTTCGGCAGCCATCCTTTTTCGCAGGCAGAAAAGTGTCTGCAAAACTGGCACTGGGAAAACGGGAATAAATAAACCTGCTACCCGGCAATTTTCAGGATTTTTCAGAATCTTTCAGGATTTTTCCGGATCCCCGGCAAAAATCAATCCTTTTTACGCAGTGAAAAACTGTTGAAGAAAAGTTCCCCCTGACGGATGATTTCTTCCTTGCGGAAATCACTTTCTCTTCCTCTCTGGCTCCAGGCGACAAAGTAAAGCACTCCGCCATTATCGGGACACGGGAAGATAATGGTCGTCTGCATGGTATAAAGTTCTTTGCCGGTATCTTTGGAAACACAATAGACCTGCACAGCTTCCTGTCCGGCAAAGTTGATCTTATCAAAACGCTGTTCCATAAGCTGAATGCGGGTGCGGGGAATATCTTTGAAGGCATTTTGAGCAAATTCCAGCAACCCCTCCTGCCCCGGTTTGGATAAATGACAGGGGCGGCGGTAGACGGTGCCGAATGCGGAAAGATGCTCCTTATCCGGCAGACGGGAACGCCACACGGCATGTTGCGGAGTATTTTCCGAAGCGAAAAGGCAGAATCCGGCTCTTTCATCATACTTCATGGAAAACAATTCATAATTCATACGTTTTGCCTCCGGAGCATAAATAAATTTACGCTTCAAAGCATCTTCCATTGTCGGGGTGAATGGTGAACCGATTTCAACATCAATGGAGGAACATCCTGCAGCAAAGACCAGCAACACAGCAACATAAAACAATTTTTTCATCTCAAATCTCCCATGTTTCGCCCGGCTGTGGAGTAACTATCCGGCACTCCGGCAGAGCAGTTTTCAAATATTCTATGGCATTTTCTCCGGTACAATGTCCGATATAAAGCTCTTTTATACTGCTGGAGCGCAGATATTCTGCGGTTTCCATCAGTCTGCATTTTCCGGCATGGCGCAAATGCAATCCGCCGACAATGGCACGCACGGCGATTTCCGGATGGCATTTGCAACAGAATTCCAGCGAATTGATGATTCCCGCATGACAGCATCCGGTGACCAGTATACCGTCGGCAGTCAGCAGAAACTGCTCTTCCGGGACAATATCTTTTTGCTCCGCCTCAAGATCATGGAAAAAATCTCCACCGCAATCTTCACCGGAAATGCGCGGAACTGCTCCGGAAAGAAACATCCCCGGAGAAATTTCACTGAATCCTGTAATCAACGTTACCGGAATTTTTTCAAACACTTTCCTGGAATCTTCCGGCATGGATATGTGATGCATTTCCCCATCGGCATGTTTGCTGTAATGTGCTGAATCAACTCCCGTGACAGCATAGATCATTTCAGGCTTCAACGCAGCCAGACCGCCAGTGTGATCGTAGTGTCCATGGGAAAGGATCACCTTTTTCAAAGCTGTTTCAGCAATATTCAATTTCCGGCTGTTGTAAATAAATGCATCGGATGAACCGGTATCAAAAAGCCACTGCCCGCCATCATTTTCCAACAGCAGAGAAAGACCGAATTCGCTTTTGAATCCGGCTGCTTCTGACAGATCGGCAAGCAAAGTAAATCTCATTGCAGCAAATACCCTTTTCCGGCATTGATCAGACGCTTGACCGACTCATCGCTGTTGACACTGGATGCCACCACCTCACCCACTACCAGCGGGCAGTTGCCGGGGCGGTATTCCGTGACCAGACGGCATTCAAAGTTGGCAACCGCATCGGAAAGAAGCGGCACATCCACCACCGATGCCGCTTCAAAAGCCAGACCGGAAATTTTTCCTTTATCGATATTATGCCCGTGGGTCGTGCCGAAATACAAACTCTCTTTTGCCATGCTTTTGGATGGATAGGCGATGACAAATTCTTTATTTTCCCGGATAAGCTCCAGTGTGTATGCCGGATCATCGATCCCCAGCAGAAACATCGGCGGTTCATCAGAAACGATGCACACCCAGCCGATCGCCATCAGATTGATCCTGCCATCTTTGCTTCTGGTAATGGCAAGCACCACCTCATCGGGATACTTTCTGCCCCACGCTTCGGAAATCGATGCTCTTTTCTGCATAACACCCTCTCATATCATCAGAAATTGAAGTAAATAAACGGCGACACTTTGACAAACATGAACATGGAAGAGACGATCAGCACAATGGCGATCACCCCATTTACCCAGGTGGGTTTGAAACGTTTCTCCATATCAGATGCCGGAGTCATAAATATGATAATGAAAATACCGGTCAAATAAAGCATTATATCGAGTGCCGCCGGCATGGTGAATTTCCATGATTCCGGCATGAACATGGCACGGATGATCGCTTTCATCCCGTCCCAGCTTGCCGCCCGGAAAGGTATCCACGCCAGCATGACAAAGAAAAATGTCAACAATCTCGCCGGTATTTCCGCCATTTTCAAACCGAGGAACTTACTCCATATCCGATGGATGACCAGCGCAATACCGTGCAGCATCCCCCAGAGAACAAAAAGCCAGCTTGCCCCGTGCCACAAGCCGCTGACAAAAAATGTTATCAGCAGATTCAGGCAGTTGCGAAACTTTCCGCACCGGTTGCCGCCCAACGGGATATAAATACCTGACATGAGGAATCTGCCCAGAGTAATGTGCCATCTGCGCCAGAATTCACTGATATTGCCTGACCGGTAGGGAGCATCGAAGTTTTTCGGCAGACGGATGTTGAAAAACAATCCGATACCGATCGCCATATCACAGTAACCGCTGAAATCAAAATATATCTGCATCGTATATGCCAGCACACTGCCCCATGCAGTAAAAAAGTTACCGTTGACATTGGCAAATCCGGCATCGGCAATCTCTGCAAAAAGATCGGCAAGCAGAATTTTTTTCGCCAGTCCCAGAGCAAAAATGTAAGTTCCGGAAGAAATATTTCTGCTCATCGGGTAACGGTTCTCATCCTTTTCAAATTGGCTCATCATCTCATCGGGCAGCACAATGGGTCCGGCGATCAACTGGGGGAAAAAGCAGACAAACAGCGCGTAATCAGCAAATGAATAACGCTTCAATTCTCCGGAATAAACCAATTGGAGAAACGAGATCTGCTGAAAGGTGAAAAAACTTATCCCCAGCGGCAGAAGAATATTTTTCAACAGCCATGATGTGCCGAAAAGCATATTGACATTGGCAACGAAAAAGTCATAGTATTTGAAATACCCCAGCAGCAGTACATTGCAGATCACCCCCAGAACAAAAATTGCCATACTGCGCTTTTTGTAGAGGAATGAGGCAAAACACCAGTTGCCCAGAAGCGATCCGGCAAGAATCAGACCGTAACTCCAGTTGAACCATGAGTAAAAAATAAATGATGCAATGACCAGAAAAATTTTGGCAGCAGTGTAATTATGCTTTGCCAGCAGGAAATAGAGAATAACCGTCAGCGGAAGAAAACCGAGAATAAAGGTGAAAGTCGGAAATAACATTTCAGTGTTTCTCCCTGTAATTTTTCAAATCGCGATGATAATCTGCCATCTTTTCGGCGATCAATTCCCGCAATTCAGCTTCGCAGGCATCAGCATCGGCATCACAGGTGATCTGGCGTCTGCCGCTTTTCAAATCGGCAAGAAGCATTTTTGCCACCGGATTGCTGAAGTGCTGAACATCGCTGAAATAATCAAAATTGCATACATATTTGCGATCGCTCTGATAGTCGTAAAGCTTGACATTGCGCCGCTTCAAAAGTTCTTTCTGCACCATAGTCCGCTGTTTCAACAAACCTTCGGCTTCGCCGAGATATTCACTTAAACAGAAGGTGTAAATGTGATACGGAGGCAGATAAACGATAAATTCCATATCCGGATTGCGGTCAAAAATTTCCAGCAGTTCCGCTAAATTGCGCTCATGGGCTTCCGGATCATAAGGCGTCGGCGAGTGGCGGGAATCCTCATTGTGAACCGCATCTTCCACCACGGCATCAAATCCGTACGGCTTGCCTTTGTATTCAGTGGCAAACATACGGTTGCGGTCGCTCTGGTGCGGACGCTGTTTTTTGGGACTGGTTTTACGTTTGATCAGATAGATCATACTGGAAAAACTCTGCCGGGAAAAAAGATAACGGTAATCTTCATAATGATCATCTTGATACATATATTCAAATTCTTTCCAGTGCGGTTCGGTTTTGTTAAAAGGATAAATATCCAGAGAAAGCACGACTCTTTTCAACTTATCTCCTTTGGCAGCCTTTGCCACATGGAAAAATTTGCAGAGATCCTGCGATGTCCCGCCGGAAGCGGCAAGTTTTACAGCATTGCAGTCAAAAGTTGAGTTGATGTCTTCAAGGAAAAAATTTCTGGTCATGGATGTTCCGAGCATCAGCAGATCGTAATCTTCATTCTGCAATATATTTGGAGCTGTGGCATAAAGCTCATAATAAACTTTATCGTAGAACCACGGTTCATGGTAACGGTAATGCGGATCGACCACCACCACCAGCAAAGCTGCTCCCAGCACTATGCCAAGTGCCGTGCATATCACAAACCGGCACCAGCGGCGGCTGCCGGTTTCAGCATTGTAAAGCCGGATGAAAAATTCTTTTATCTTCTGCATAATTATACAGTTGTATCAGATATATAATGTTCAACGTTATAATATAGCACAAATTTCAATCAAATACAATTATTTGCAGTTCAATTAACTGTACAGGATAAAAAAATCCTCCCCTTCAGCAAAAGAGGAGGATTTTTGCAAACTTTATCAAAAAACGTTATTTCAACGCTTTGATGATGTCGGCAACAGCCGGATCTTCCGGAGTATAGATAATACGTCCGGCAGCTTCAGCGGCACCGATCGCCTTGCGGTAAAGTTCGGGCAGACGGGAGATCCGGTCAGCGAACTTGGTGCGGAAGATCGGCAGCAGGTGATCGAGGATCAGCTGGTCAGCCAGCAATTCCGGTTTTTCAGTAAAGAGATCAAAGAGTTTTGCTTTGAGTTCGTTGACTTTGTTGCCAAGCTCGTTGCTCAAATTGGTCATCGGCTCATCCTTGCGGGCGACAAACTCTTTGTAGAGCCAATCGGCTTCTTTGTTGGCACAGACGGCAAGTCTTTCCATCAGATCGGCGACCAGCTCTTCCTTGTTGGCGATGAACTCATCTTTTTCCAGCAGAATACCGCTCATGATCTCGTAGCTGGAAGTGATCACACCGCACTTGTTGGCGGAAGAATCCAGCACGTTGACGATACCGGCAGCCTGCAGTTTCAGACGGGCAGCGGGAGTGGTGAAGGAGTTGGCACCCTCAACGATCGCTTTGACCAGCGGCTTGCCGTTGGGAGCGAAGTTGGTCCAGTTGCCTTCATGGATGGTCTGGGGACGACCGCCGCCGGGCACGAAGACGGTGGCTTCACGGAAGATGTTGTTGCTGAAAAGCGACATGAATTCGTTGTGGTCGATCAGTTTTTCTTCCACTTTGCCGTTGACGACCTGTGCCATGCGATGCATACCGTCTTTTGCAGCACTCCAGATCATGAATGCGCCTTCACCGCTCAATTTGGCAGGATCAAAGCCATCCAGAGCCGCGGTATGGATCAATCTGCTGATCTCTTCGCGGTTGATACCGTCAGGATCATAGACCGCCGCCGGTCCATCGGTAATGGCGATGATGCGGATATTGGCAAGTTTATAGCTGCCGTCGCAGTTTTTGTCATTGAGCAGCTTCATCATATTTCCGGCAACGTCACCGAAAGGTCCGCCGGAAAGAATGACGGAGAAGTCATCGGTTTCCGGAGTGATGCCGAGATATTTCAGAGTTTTAATGAAGTACTGATAGACACCGAAGCTGGTGACACCATAGTGTTTGTGGTTGATACCGGTATCTTCCTTACCGGAGATGATGCCGGATTTGAGGACGTAGTTTTCAGCTTCACCGCGTTCACCCATGTAGGTGATCATCTCATCGAACATGTTTTCATCCGGTCCGATCTCAATGATGTCTTCAGGATCCTGCAGTAAGAGAGCAAGGAACGCCTCGTAGATGGCACGCTGGGCTGCCCACAAAGTGGTTTTGAAATCGGCACCGTCGAGGTTTTCCAGAATAGTCACCATCTTGGAACCGCCCTCGTAGATGTCTTTGTTCTTCTTGTGCTGGGTATTGGCAAGCACGAAGTTTTCGCGGAAAAGTTCGCAATGAGCCTGATTGAAGGCATCGAATTTATCCAGCGGACTGTTGCCCGGTTTGGGCACAACGGTACGCCAGCCGCCGCGGGCGATGGGGGCGAAACGGATCTGGAAACCGCTGATTTTGTTGCGGTAGAAGAAAAACACGCCGAAAGGACGTTCCGGGGGGAATGCCTGAACATATTTTTCAGAGAGTTCACCGAAGAAACTCATGAAAGCCGGATCAAGTTTGAATGCCAGAGCAGTCTTGTTTTCCAGATTGTAGTTGCTGCGGATGATGCAATGGAAAAATTCAGCCGCGGAGGAAAGAACCACTTTGACTTTCACATCTTTATCAGCGATACCGCTGTTGACTTTGGCAATGGCTTCTTTGACATCGCAGACACAACGTTCACCGGCAAGGAATTTATCCATCAGTTTGCGCAGGATCTCCGGATACAGACCCATGAAACGGCGGATCTCGCAGATCGTATAAGCGTTGCGGTCGATAAAGGAGAGCTGACTGTGGATGAATTCAGCCGCCGCATTCAGCACGTTGGCTTCAGCAGTGGTGAATCCGCCGTAGACGGTGAAGAAATCATCGCCGCCGGAAATGAGCAATTCAGCAACTTCGCGGGCGGGATCAGCGGGCAGAGCCGCTTTGGCTTCAACGATCAGAGTACGCACACTCTTGTTGTAGAAATCATCAGCCGCGGCATCGGCATTGAATACCGCAGATTCAACGATCTTGCTGTCGTTTCCAGCCAGAGCCAAAATTTTATTGATCATGGCATCGGCCATGAAAGCAGCAGGAGCGGCGATTTGCCAGGTTGCAGTGCCATCGGCACAAACAGTGTTGACGACCGGGTAGTCAACTTTTGCTGCCATTTTGGCAGCATCAACGGGGAATTTTGCGTTCATTAACGTCACACTTTCTGTTTAGATTTTTGGTTCTCTAATACACCCGAGCTTAAAATATAGCACAGAAAAAATATTTTTTCAAGATTAATTCTGCATTTTTAGCAAAAAAAAATCTGCCTGATATTAATATTTTTTTAGCTATATACCTCTGCCGGACAACGGGAAGCAACTTTCTCCAATGCGGTTTGAGAAAATAAAAGTTTTTGATAATACAGTATTTGCGATTATGAAAAAGCCATCCGGCGGTAATGAAATAAACCATTTGCGGCAAAAAACGAGCCTGTTATACAAAAAACTGTTTTCAGCATTCAGGATTTCCGGCGTCAGGCAAGCAGATTTTTCACAGCAGAAATCAGCTTTTCAGTGGAAGAAACACTTTCGCACCACCCGCCCTGCGGGATCACATTGACCGGTCCCGGGGTGAAATTTTTCCGGAAAATGATAAATTCCGCCGCAATCAGTATGCGTGGGATTTTCATACATTCTGCCAGAGCGAACAATCCGCTTTGATTGCCGATAACTCCTTTGGCTCCGGCAAAATATTCTGCAAAATCCGCCAGTGTTGCTGCATCTGCCATATATTCAAGCTGGAAATATTTTTTGCAGAAATCCTCATATTCTTCCGGAAGTCCGGCAAAGACCAGATGTTCCCGGAATGGTTCAAGTACTGCCATATCAACAAACACATTCCGATAGCGGGCAGAGGCAAACAAAATTACTTTATTTTTATATTTGTCACTCGCTCCGGAAAAGAGTACGGGTTTCCAGAACTCTCCGGGCAGATGGAGATCGACCAGATTGTAATATGGATTTTGAATCTGTCCGGAAGCAAAATTTATTCTCAATTTGCGGAAAAGGTCAAGATCAAATGCATTTTCCGGCAGTTGGTCGCCGTATGTCACCTGATGGATATATTCCTGCTTTTTCAGCATTCCGGCAATAAATTCAGCTCCGTTTACCGTCATTCTGACAGATTTGAATGGGTGTCCCAATTCCTCCAACCCCGGTTCACTGACATTGGTACGCAAATGGAAATTGAATTTCTTCATTCCGTAATATGCGGCAAGTTCACGGCAAAAACAAAGGGAATAAAGAATATCTCCCATATGACCGCTGTGGGAAAACACGATTTCACGGTTTTTATCAATGTTGCTATTTACCGGAAAAAATTCCACCGGCAAACTTACCGGATGTGATAATTTCAAAACCGCCAGTTTTTCTTTCCAGCTGCCGGATTTATTTCTTCTGACAAAAGCGAAGTTGCGCAGCATGATTTCCACCCTGACCGGCAGCAGACGGACAAAAAATTTCACGATTCCTTTCAGCATACCAATTACAGACCTCATAAATTTTCTCCATTCTGTTATCGTTTCAATTTAAATGGCAACGCTGCCAGAAAACGTCTCAATGCGGTAATGTGTTTGAACCGTTTGAAATTTCCGCTGATGATTGCTTTCAAGGTCACAGAATGCAAAATTCTCAATACCATATAGCGCAAATCATACATGAAACACCCGGAAAACGGCGGGAATTTCACCGGTGAATTTATAGTCGTGCCGGTAGTTAGCAAAAATTGCCGGTATTGAGCAAAATATTCCTGCTGAAATTCCGGAGCCAAGCGTTCAAATCCCCATGACAGATAACTCAATTTCAAATGATTTATCCAAGGAATAAGTTCAGTAAATCCCTGATCTTTTGCAAACCGGTCTATGCCGGACATCGTGTTGAAATAAGCAAATATCCGCCGGTCTGTACTTGACACCTGTGATCCGGGACGGTTACGGCGGTAATGATAAAGCTGTTCCGGAGAAGCGATGATCTTATTTGCGGCAAGCAAAGCCCGCCAATAGAAAAAAACATCTTCTCCGAATATCATTTCTTCCTTGAAGCGAATATTATTTTCTTCTATCATGCTGCGGCGGTATATGCGATTCCAAACCATACCGTCATCCAGCATGAGAGCTTCGGCACCTTTTAATCTCCCGCCTGAAGATGCAAGTAATTTTATAATTGCTTTGTTGCAAATTGGAAGAGACACTGATTCATTAACATATTCGTGAATAAAGGAACATTGAATAATATCTGCCTGCGGATCAATATCATGGATTTCCCACAATTTCCGGAACATATCCGCTTCGATCCAGTCATCACTGTCCACAAATCCGATAAATTCGCCACTGGCTTCTTCCAGTCCGCGGTTTCTTGCCCCGGCAAAACCCCGGTTTTCCTGAGTGATCAACTTGAAACGGGGATTTCTCCGGGCATATTCTTTGAGTATACTGCCTGATTCATCGGTACTGCCGTCATCCACCAATATAAATTCCACATTTTCTATTGTTTGAGCACATAAGGAATCAAGGCATTGTTTCAGATACGATGCCGTATTGAAGACCGGAACTATAATTGAAATATCCACACTCATATTTTGTTATTGTCTCAATTTTTGTAAAAAATCTTTACTGCGGAGGCGCATCGTGGTCAATCTCGCGCCTTGCTCCTGCGCCGCAGAGGTCGAATACAGTCGTATACTCCCTCTGCGTACTCGTCGCAAAACCCGACATTGTCGCACGCTGCATCCACCGATAGAAAACAAACCGTGATTTGCCAGTTGACAAATCGCTGCTTGTGT
>JAZSIZ010000081.1:0-13828 GCA_045534015.1 Victivallaceae bacterium
GGCAGAAACTTATAAAGTATCAGTCGACGAAGTTATTGCCGAGCTTACCCGCCAGGGTGTAAGCGTAAAAGCCGCCAGCAGTCAAATTCCGGAAGATATGGTGGAACTGGTGGAAAGGCTCTTCGATGAACTCTACCTGGGCGACGACGCTCCGGCAGTAAAAGATGACCGTCCGCGCAACAAACAGAAGAGCCGCGGCAAAGAAGAGTTTGAACGTGCCGGCAAACCCGGCAAACCGGGCAAAAACAAGGAAAACCGCAACGAATCTGCTCCGGCAGCAGGCGGCGCGGTGGTTGATGGTGTGGCAAAACTTTCGGCACCCTTTATTGTAAAAAATGTTGCCGAAGCTATCGGCAAAAAGCCCAACGAAGTGATCGGCGAATTGATGAAGCTGGGCGAATTGTTGAGCATCAACCAGCCGATTTCGGAAAATACTCTGCGCAAATTGCTGAAAAATTTCAGTCTGGAACTGGAAATCGTGCAGGCAGAAAAGAAAGCCGCACTGGAAGCCGACAACGATTACGAAATGCCCGCTCCTGCGGATCCGGAAAATTTGCCGGAACGCCCCCCGGTGGTAACTTTTATGGGTCACGTTGACCACGGCAAGACCTCCTTGCAGGACAGAGTGCGCAATACTCACGTTGTGGAAGGCGAGTCCGGGCGTATCACCCAGCATATCGGGGCATCCACGGTGGTCTTCAACGGCAAACCCATTACCTTTATCGACACCCCCGGACACGCGGCTTTTACCAGCATGCGCGCCCGCGGTGCCAACGTTACTGATATCGTGGTGCTGGTCGTAGCCGCCGACGACGGCTTTATGCCCCAGACGGTGGAAGCTATGAATCACGCACTGGCAGCCAAAGTGCCGCTGATTGTGGCGATCAACAAGATTGACCTGCCCGATGCCGACCCCGACCGGATCTATCTGCACATGCAGCAGAATAACCTTACTTGCGAAGATTGGGGCGGTACTGTGGGTGTGGTCAAAGTATCCGCCAAAACCGGCGAAGGCATCGACGACCTTTTGGAACGAATTCTGCTGGAAGCCGAAATGCTGGATTTGAAGGCCAATCCCAAACGCCCCGCCGTGGGTACAGTTATCGAAGCGCAGGTGGAAAACGGTCTGGGCCCCACCGCCAGTATCCTGGTGCAGAATGGTACACTTTCAGTAGGCGATGTGGTGCTTGCCGGTGAAGAGTTCGGCAGAGTCAAGACTCTGATCAACGACCGCGGTCAGCGCATCAAAAGTGCCGGTCCCAGCACACCGGTAAAGGTGGTCGGGCTTTCGGGCGTACCCGAAGCCGCCGACAAGCTGGTTACTTGCGTCAACGAAAAAGCCGCCCGTCAGGAAGCCGAACAGCGCCGTGCGGCAAGCCGTGCCTTGCACCTTGCCAACCAGACCATCAGCAGTGCCGAAAACTTATTCAACAAGCTTAATGAACAGGAACACAAGTCGTTGCGGCTCATCATCAAATCCGACGTGCGCGGTTCCGGTGAAGCTATCGCCCAGTCCCTTGAACAGCTGCCCAGTGAAAAGATCAAAGCTGCTGTGGTTGCCAACGGGGTTGGTCCGATCAGCGAAAGTGACATTGATCTTGCCGCCGCCACCGGTTCTCTGGTCGTAGGCTTCCACGTGCGGGTCAACCCCGGAGTGAACGATCTGGCGAAAAAACGTGGTGTCGAGATCCGTCTTTACAGCATCATTTACGAACTGCTGGAAGATATTACCGATGCTCTTGCCGGTAAACTTGAACCGGAACGCAAAGAGAAAGTCACCGGAGAAGCACGCATTCTGCAGATCTTTGAATTGAGCAAAGGTCCGAAAATCTGCGGTTGCCGGGTTGAATCCGGCAGTGTCAGAGTCGGTTCCAAAGCACGGGTCTGGCGCAACCGTGAACTTATCTACAATGGTGAAGTGGTCAGTTTGCGTCACTTCCGGGATGATGTGCGTGAGGTAAAAGCCGGTCTGGAATGCGGTATCCGTCTGGATAACTTCGCTGACTTTATCGAAGGCGACGAAATCGAATTGTACGAAATCGAATATAAGAAAGCGACACTGTAATGGCTGAAAAAATTGACCGGTTGACCAGAGTCAATGAGCTTATCAAAAGGGAACTTGCCAATTATCTGGAAAAGTTCCCGCTGGCAACCGCAGAAAATATGCTCGTTTCCATCACGGAAGTAAATACCAGTGTCGATCTGCGCAATGCCACTGTCGCGGTAAGTATTTTCGGTGGAAAAAACAATCAGCGTGCAGAGGTTTTCAAAGATTTGAACAGCAAACGTCTGGATATGCAGAAAGTTCTGGCACGCAATCTGGCTTTCAAACACACTCCGGTCTTGGCATTCAAACCCGACCGCCGTCTGGAAATGGGCGACCGGGTACTTGCTCTGCTCAATGATCCGGCGGAGAAAAGTGATGAATAATATCCATCCGTGTGCTATTATTGCCACCAGACTGATGATGGCAAAAAATGTTCTGCTGATGACTCATCAGCGGCCCGATGGGGATGCTCTGGGCAGTACTTTCGGGATGATGGAGTTTCTCCGGGGCAACAATATCAAAGCTGATATTCTGCTCCCCGGTGAAATGCCGCGCCGTTATACGACTCTCTGCACCGGATTTCTGGGCAGGGTGTTCCCCTCTGAATTAGATAATTATGATCTGTTCCTGGCATTGGATTGTGCCAATCCGGAGCGTCTGGGTACAGGTGAAGAGTTTTCCATTGAAGATCTGCGCAAACGCAATTTCATCTGCATCGACCATCATGTCGGCAATTCACTTGGTGCCGGAGAATCATGGATCGACGGCAGCAGCGGCAGCACCTGTCAGATGGTTATGGATATGATAGATTATCTCAATCAGCCGATTTCCGGTGCCGGAGCGACCTATTTGCTCACCGGTATGATGACTGATACCGGGTGTTTCTGTTTTTCCAATACCCGCGGCAATACTCTGCGCGCCGCCGCTTTGGCAGTGGATTACGGTGCCGATGTGGAAAAAATTGCCAATACAGTTTTTTTCAATAAGCCGCTCAATCAACTGCAATTTGAAGCAGATATGGTGGAAAATGCTCTGGAAACCGCCTGTGACGGCAAATTTGCTTTCGCCTGTATTACGGATGGATTGCTGGAAAAACACAACTTTGACATCCGTGAAGATGAAGGACTTATCGATATTCTGCGTGGATTGGAAGGCGTGGTGATCGCCATGCTGGTTCACCGTCGCAACGACGGCTGGCGGGTATCACTGCGCAGCAAGGATTCCAATTTCCCGGTACGTCCGATCGCCCTGCAATTCGGCGGCGGCGGTCACGAACTTGCTGCCGGATGCACCATCAATACGCCGGATTTTGCCGACATCCGCGCCCAGATCGTGCCGCTGGTGGAAAAACTTCTCTCGGGTGAACTGCAATGAAATTCATCGGTCCGCATGTTTCAATTTCCGGCGGAGTGGAAAACGCTCCTTTGAATGCCGCTGCTTTCGGAGCAAAAGGTTTTGCCATGTTCACCAAAAACCAGCGGCAGTGGAGTGCCCCGCCGATTTCAGCAGAATCAGCCGCAGCATTCAAAGAAAATTGCCGCAAACACGGCTATACTCCAGCTCAAATACTGCCGCATGACAGTTATCTGATCAATCTCGGTCAGCCGGATGCAGTCAAACGTGCCAATGCGGTGAAAGCTTTTATCGATGAGTTGGAAAGATGCCGGATCCTCGGTCTGACAATGCTCAATTTCCATCCGGGCAGCCACCTGAAGCTGGTTTCCGAAGCGGAAGGTTGTGCCATTATCGCGGAATCAGTCCGCATTGCCTTGAATGAAGTACCGGATGTGTGTGCGGTTTTTGAAAATACCGCCGGGCAGGGCAGCAATCTGGGATACCGTTTTGAACAGCTTGCTGATATGCTGGAAAAAGTCGGCATGCCGGAGCGTACCGGAATTTGCATCGATACCTGTCACGCCTTTGCCGCCGGTTACGATCTTTCCACACCGGAGGGATTGGATACTGTTCTTAATGAATTTGACCGGGTCATCGGCATTAAATTTCTGCGTGGCATGCATCTGAATGACTCCAAAGGTGTGCTTGCCGGACATCTTGACCGTCATGCACCGTTGGGAGCAGGAACTCTCGGAATGGCAGTTTTTGAAAAAATCGCCGCTGATAAGCGGCTGGAAAATATTCCGCTGATCCTGGAAACTCCTGACGAATCACTATGGGAAAGTGAAATTTCCCATCTGCTGCATCTGGCGTAAAAATTCCGGATTCTCCGATGCAACAACAGACTTTTGCCCCCTGAAACAACCATATCCAAGCTTGACAAAAAGGCGTTTTTGTGGTAAATTAAGTACCTGTACGCATATCGTCTATAAAGGGTTGGTCTTATGATAGTGATTTTGAGAGAAAACACCGCACCGCAAGCGGTGGAATCGTTGGTCAATAATTTCAAATCTTTCGGCTTTGATGTTCACATTTCCCGGGGCAGTACCCACACTGTACTCGGTTTGATCGGCGATACCGGAAAGCTTGACATCGATCAGATCAAAATGTTTGAATGTGTTGATGATGTCAAACGCATTCAGGAACCATTCAAAAATGCCAACCGTAAATTTCATCCGCTGGATACTGTCATCCGGGTGAAAGATGCGCAGATCGGCGGCGGATCTCCGGTCGTTATCGCCGGGCCGTGTTCTGTGGAAAGTGAAGAACAGATCATCGCCGTTGCCCGCAGCGTCAAAGCTTCCGGGGCAAAACTTCTGCGCGGCGGAGCATTCAAACCGCGGACATCCCCCTATGCATTTCAGGGATTGCGCGAAGAGGGCATCCGGCTGCTTATTGAAGCCAAAAAAGACACCGGACTGCCCATTGTAACGGAGATCATGGATCTTTCACAGCTCGACCTTTTTGCAGAGGTCGATGTCATCCAGGTCGGCGCAAGGAACATGCAGAATTTTGAGTTGCTCAAACAGCTCGGACACGGCGACAAACCGGTTCTGCTCAAACGCGGATTGGCAAATACCTATCAGGAACTGCTGATGAGTGCCGAATATATCATGGCAAGCGGCAACGAAAATGTCATCCTCTGTGAAAGAGGGATCCGTACATACGAAACTTACACCAGGAACACTCTGGATATTGCAGCGGTTCCGGTATTGAAAAAGCTTTCTCATCTGCCGGTCATCGTCGATCCCAGTCATGCTGTCGGCATCGCTGAATTTGTCGAACCGCTTTCGCTTTCTGCGATCGCCGCCGGAGCGGATGGATTGATTATTGAAGTTCACAACAACCCGCAATGCGCCCTGTGTGACGGTATGCAAAGTCTTACTCCGGATCAATTCACACGGCTGATGAAAAAAATCTGTAAACTCAGTGATGCTCTGGCGGAGGATTGACCCCATGGATAACAATCAGCTTTCCGATGCCAGAAAAGAGATCGACCGGATCAATACTGAAATCACGCAGCTGCTGGTGGCACGTTTGAAACAGCTTGATGCTGTTGCGCAATGGAAAGCCGCCAATAATCAGGCAATTTTTGATCCGGCAAGGGAAAAAGCGATCCTCGACAAAGTTTGCAACATCGCAGGAGAAGAATTTTCCGGTGAAGTTGCCGCTGTTTTCCAAACCATATTCACCGTAAGCAAAGAACGGGAAATGCGTCTGATCAACGGGGAGAAAGATAAATGATCTGGGAAATTTCACCGGGCAATGCCCTTACCGGAAGTATCGCAGTACCCGGTTCAAAAAGTCATACCGTCAGAGCGGTGATCGCTGCTCTGCTTGCCAACGGCACTTCTAAAATCATCGCTCCATTATATTCCGCAGATACCCGCAGTGCCTTGAATGCTGTCCGTCAGCTTGGCGCACAGGTCAAGGAAACTCCGGAACTCTGGGAAATTTGCGGATGCGGAAAAAATTTCAATACCGCAGTTCCGGTGATCGATCTGGGAAATTCCGGTACTACCATGCGGATAATCACTGCGGTCGCCGCTCTGGGAAAGCAAAAAATCACCTTTGACGGAGATGCTTCTCTGCGTACCAGGATCATGGCTGGCGAACTGGAATCATTGAGTAACCTCGGCGCAATTTGTGACAGCAGCAACGGTTTTGCCCCGTTGTCAGTATACGGTCCATTGACCGGCGGCAGAAGTAAAGTAGACGGCACGACCAGCCAGTATCTTACAGCATTGCTGATGAGTTTGCCGCTGGCAGATGGAAATTCGGTACTGGAACTGGATTTTCTCAATGAAAGTGACTATGTCCGTATCACCCTTGACTGGTTGGAGCGGTGCGGCATAAAGGTGGATATTTCCAGTGACCTGCTGCATTGCCAAATCACCGGAAACCAGAAATATCAACCTTTCACCCGGGTGATTCCGGCGGATTTTTCCACAGCGGCATTCCCGCTCGGTGCCGGAGTGATCGCCGGAAAAGAACTTCAGATACTCAATCTGGATTTCACCGATCTTCAGGGGGATAAACGGGTTTTTGAATACATCTCTGCCATGGGGGGCAATATCGTTCACACTCAGGATAAAGTTACCGTACGTGCCTCTCGATTGACCGGCAAAACTTTTGACCTCAACGCAACCCCCGATGCTCTGCCGCTTATGGCAGTCACCGGTTGCTATGCTTCCGGAGAAACCGCCCTGATCAATGTACCGCAGGCAAGACTCAAAGAGTGTGACCGGATTTCCGCAATGTGCAGAGAACTGCGGAAAATGGGGGCAGATATTACCGAATTGCCCGATGGCATGATCATTCGCGGAGGAAAACAGCTTACCGGATGCGAAGTGGAAAGTTACCATGACCACCGGATCGCCATGGCGTTGAGCGTGGCGGCTCTGGGGGCTTCTGGAAAAACCCGGATAAAAGATGCCGAATGCTGTGAAGTGACCTATCCGGAATTTCTGGCAGATTTCCGCAAACTCGGCATGCAAATTGAAGTGTTGGAGAATAAGTGATGGAAAGTCAGAAAGTCCGCGTGGAGCTTGCTGAACGCAGTTATGATATAATTTTTGACACGGTGCAAAGTCCGGCAGTGCAAAGTGCCTTCGCTTCTCTGCCGCAGAAAAATGTGCTTATCTGTGCCGACAGCAACACGGCAATCTATCTCCCCGAAGTGCGTGCCGCTATGGAAAAAAGCGGAAAAACCGTCCATGAATGGGTGTTCCCCGCCGGAGAGGCTTCCAAAAATATTGATAACGCAATGAAATTATGCGGCGTTGCCAGCTCTCTGCAAATGGGCAGAAACTCGCTTTTCGCAGCTCTCGGCGGCGGAGTTACCGGAGATTTGACCGGATTTGCCGCTTCCATGTATATGCGTGGAGTGGATTTTATTCAGATCCCGACCTCTCTTCTGGCTATGGTAGATAGTTCCGTCGGCGGCAAAACTGCAGTTGATACCCCGCACGGTAAAAATCTGGTCGGTGCGTTCCATCAACCGAAACTTGTCGTTATCGATTGTTCGCTTCTGAAAACTCTGCCGGTACGGGAAATCGGCAGCGGAATGGCGGAAATCGTCAAAACTGCCATGATCCTTGACCGGGATTTCGCAGAAAAGTTGTCCACTATGCCCGGAAACCTCCTCGATGATCCGGAAAATATCCGTTTCGCCGTGAAACGATCCTGTGAAATCAAAGCCATGGTCGTGTCGCAGGATGAAAAAGAATCCGGTGACAGCGGCAGGGTTTTTCTCAATTACGGACACACTTTCGGTCACGCCATCGAACACCTTTCACACTACATGCTCACCCATGGCGAAGCCGTTGCCGCCGGAATGGATATTGCCGCATTCACCGCCGCCAAACTTGGTTTGTGCGATAAGAGTCTGATCGATTTTCAGCATAGACTGTTGAAAAAATTTTCCATCGCTCCGGAAACGTTCCCGACTGCCGCAATCCGGCAGGATACCGGAAAAATCATTGAATTGATGAAAGGCGACAAGAAAAACGGTGACGGTAAATTCCGTGCCGTCCTGCCGCTTGCTGCCGGAAAAGTGCAGACTGCCGATCTTGATCCGCAACTTACAGCACAATTTATTGATGAATATTTTTCATTCCGCCTCGATCCGGAAAGTGCCGCTTCTGACAACAGACTTTCTGTCGCCATCCTCGGGGTCGGTCTGCTCGGCTCATCCCTCGCTTTGAGTATCGACCGCAAACGTTACCGGGTCAACGTCTGGAACCGCAATATCAGCGCATGCGAATGGCTTGTCAGACAGCAGGCGGCAGATAAGATCTGCCAAACCCCGGAAGAAGCATTTTCTGCCGCTGATATTGTTATTCTCTGCCTGCCGATTCCGGTGACACAGCAATTCATCAGAAAATATCATCATCTGCTTGAAAACGGTGCCGTTCTGACCGATATTGCCAGTGTCAAAGGTAGTGTAATGCGTGCCGCAGAAGAATTTGACGGTTTGAATTTCGTCGGCAGTCACCCCATGGCTGGAACCGAAAAAAGCGGTTACAAATCCGGTTTCAAGGGACTCTACGATAATGCCGATGTCTTTGTCGTGCCCGGAAAATATTCTACTGCCGAAGGTATAAAATGCATCGAAAATTTCTGGCAGTCCCTGAATGCCCACACCACGATCATCGATTGTACCGGACATGATTCCCTGGTCGCCCACACCAGCCACATGCTCCATATCATCGCTTCCGCTTTGACTTGCAGCATTCTCGACCGGCAGGATGTTACTGAACAGCGCAGACACTACGCCGGATGCGCCACCGGATTCAGAGATACTTCCAGAATCGCTTCCAGCTCTCCTGAAATGTGGAAGGAGATCTGCATGGAAAACGCCGGAGCCATATTACCCGCACTTGCGGAATTCAATGCCAATTTGCAGGCAATGCAGGAAACTTTGATCACCGGCAATGGGGAAAAATTTGCCGCTCTTTTCCGGCACGGCAGAAATTTACGCGATTCATGGCTCTGTTATAAAAAAAGTCATGATCTGCCGGAAAATATCGTCCTGTGCGGAATCAAACACTGCGGCAAAACTACTGTCGGCAGAGAAATCGCCGCCATCCTCGATCTGCCGCTTGTCGATACCGATAACGAAATCGAAAAACTTGACGGCAAAAACCGTTCATGCCGGGAAATCTTCTCACAGGATGGAGAAGAATATTTCCGCAAACTCGAAGCAGAGGTTCTGGAAAAACTCGCCGCTTCCACAACTAAACAGATCATCGCCCTCGGCGGCGGTGCTCTGGATAATCAATTCCTGCCGGAAAAGATCAAAAAGCAGCTCGGCTTTACCGTCTGTATCGATACGGATGATAAAACCGCTTTTGAACGCATAACCCGCAACGGATTACCGCCGTTTCTGCAAAAAGAAAGTGATCCTTTTGCCGCTTTCTCGGCAATGAATTCTGTACGTAGAAAAACTTTTGCGCGTTACGCCAATATAAGCATGAAACCGGAACCCTCCCCCCGTTTGACTGCCATACAAATCCTCTCTTTTTTTGCGGGGCATTGCGGGTGATCTCGGGCCTTGCCGGCGGAATTCCGGCTCGGTCACGTACGGAAGTACGCTCCCTCGCAAAATTCCTTGCAAAACCCGACCTCACCTCACACTGCCCCGCAAAAAAGGCGTTCTGTTTGGGATGACTCGGGCGGGCTGTCGCCCTTGTCAGGGGCTCCGCCCCCGAACCCCCGATAGCGGTTGCGCAGTCTGCGGGCGTTCTGTTTGCACGCGGGCGGGGTAAGTTGTGCAGTCTGCGGGCGTTCTGTTTGGAATGGCTCTGGCGGGCTGTCGCCCTTGGTGGGGTTGCACCCCACACCCCGCTGCGTGCAGTCTGCGGGCGTTTTTGTGAGAGATAGTGAGAGATGATGAGAATTTATGAGAGATTAAGAGAAATTGTATTTTCTCAAAGATTCTCAAAAAATTCCCAAAAAATTCTCAAAATCTCTCAATGCCTTTCCCCGGGCATTTTTCAACCGACGTACAAAAGATAACTTTTGTTCTTTTCGCCTTTGAAAGTTACTTTGCCGTCAACCGGTTCAAATTTTTCACCGGAAATAAGATCGGTCAAAGTATTTTCAGCACGCAGCACGACCGGCTGATCATTCATAATACGAATGGCGAAAGTTTTGCCGTCACCATAGATTTCCGCATCACCATCCAGCACCCGCAGCTTAACTTTGGCAGCAAGAGCCAGATTTCGGAGAGTTCCGGCAAACAGCAGCGGCGAAGAACTCCATACATCGAATCTTTCTCCGCTCTTTCTGGAAACCATACCCGGCAGATCGAGCGATTCCACCAGACCGGCGACCTGACAATCTTCATCCGGTTCGGCATAAAGAGTCGGACTCCACAGAGCATTGATGTCCTCCACCCCGCTCGGTGTGGCGGGCAGAACCATTCCCTTGTTGAGGAAGTGTTCATTGCCATAGAGCGTTACAGTATTGGTGGCAAGTACATTTTCGGCAACTTTAAGTTTGAATGTCGTCTGCTTTTCCGCCAGAGAAATATCTATTTTATCACTGGCAATGCATCCTGCCGGTCCGAGCCACAATGCCGAAGCATTGTTTTTTTCCAGAAACTCCCGCAATTCCGGACGGTAAAGGAACGCATCCCGGAAAATGTAAAGTTTATACGGCGGCAAATCGAAAATATCATTCATCGTAATATGATCGGCAAATGCGCCGCAGCGGGAAAGTTCCCGGGTGAGCGTCTCGCCGAATTGACGGTAAAAACCCACCTGTCCGGCGGTGCAGTTTACACTTTCCGGATCAGCTACAACAGCGATCTGTGCCTGATGTTCCGGTTCAAAAATCGCCGGATCAAGGGCAAGATATTTTCTGCGGATATAACGCAATTCCGGCAGCGTGTACCAATTCAAACCGAAGTCATAATGCCAGAGATAACCGGAAGTTACCAGATTGAAGGTCGTTTCCCGGATAAACTGGGCATCGGAAAATCCTTTTTCAGGAGACCAGGCATTGTTGGCAAGGGCACTTCTGGTATCACATTCCCCGATAAAACGTTTATGCAAAGTGGCAGACTTTACCGGAGTATGGGAAAAAGTTGCGCCTTTACGCTGGGCAAAGTAGTTGTTGGGCGTGGAAATGAAATCAAGTTCTTTGATCTTGAGCAGATATTTGCTGTCGCATCCGCCGTAATTGAGCGTGGATGCTGAAGAACCGATGCTCATTGCAGAACCGCCGAATGAACCGCAAAGCATATCCGGACAGGCATCTTTGGCACGGGCACAGAAGTGCGCCAGAGCTTCATTTTTGACTTTGGCAGCAGTTTCATAATAATCAAGAACATACCTGATGGATTCCGGCGAGCGCAAAATTCCGAATTCAGATTTCTGTCTTTCTGCTTTGGATGGCGGCAGAATGGTTTCAAATTCCGGCTTGTTTCCATACTTTTCTTTGAGGAAATTACGATAGGCTTTCACCATCGGTTCGGAAAAATCCCCATTGGCAGACTGACCGAAAAGATAACTGCCGAAAGCCCCCCATTCGCCACAGGTTCCGTAAGCCATCTGCATGGCGTAAACATGTTCTCTGCCGTAACGCTCAATCAGATGCTTTGTCGTGGCATAGACCGCATTTCCGGCATCTTTTCGCCATTGCAGAGAAGCTACCGAAGCGTTGTTTGAACCGTGGAAAAGTTTATTCTCATAGATCCACTTCGGGTTGCCGCTTCTGGCGTGGGGAAAATCAGTCTGGCGGGGCATGGGACTGCTGAATTTGAGCATCTCTTCCGGATATTTTTCATCCCACCAGAAAGGAGTGGTCAGAAACGCGCGCGGCATCATCTTTCCTTCCGGAGCAAGTTCCATGATCCGGTCGGTTATGGTGTCGAGCAAAGTAAAATCAAAAGTGCCGTCTTCCTGCCACGCCAGAACCATCGGATAGAGGAAGGAATAGATCCTTACTCCATCGGCATAAGCCTCTTTGACGGCATTTTCCCACGGGTAATCCTCGTATGGGTCAAAGGTATAGAAAATACGTCCCTTCATGATAAAACCTCATCTCACGATGTCTACTGCCCGGTTTTCACCGAAAAAAAGATAGGGGGTTCTGCCGCCGGGAAAGCTGATTATGAAGTTCTGGCACCACTTTTTGGGAATGCGGGAAAACTGCACTTTGACCACTGCTTTTTCCGGCAGATCGATTTTGGCGACCTTGGGCGTTTCCAGAGCGACTTTTGCCGCACCGTCAATGCTGTAGGCATAAGATTCACCGGGTGTGGAATTGACCTGAAGCACGCTGTTATTCATCGCTTTCCCGGCAGTGTAAACCAACTGCGGAGCAAAAAGATAAATTTCTCTGCCGGTAGAAGCAACCACAGCGAAAGGATTGGTCGTTGCCACAGAATACCACGGTGCGGCACCGTGACCGGAATTGATCAGCAATGCATAAGTGTCACCTTTTTCGACCTTGCAGGTAAGAGTTTCTGTTTTTCCGTAGGTTATGATCCCCTGTTTCAACACCTTTTTTGTGCGGTCAAGAAAAACATAACTGATCGACATCGGGCGGGTCTTATCACCGAAGTGCTTGATCGTGGCGTTGAGTTCCTCGCCGTCTTTTGCACAGAAATAGATCACATGCTGACCGCGCAGCACATACTGTCTGACGGAATTGAGCATATCACCGGAACCGGCTGCTTTCAACATCGGGATGATCAGAGTTTTGTAAGTTTTGTAATTCAGCGGAGCAACCGGAGCTGCCGGTTCAGCAGCAAAAGCAGCAAAAGTAAACAGACTCAAAAGAGCAAAAACTTTTTTAAACATGATATTTTATCCTTGATTGCCGGATATTATTTCATTCTGCAATTTCCACTGCCCGGTCAAGACCGTAGAAAATAAACGGATTTTTGCCGCCGGGGAAACTGATCATAAAGTTCTGACACCATTGTTTGGGAATGCGGGAGAACTGCACTTTGACCACCGCTTTTTCCGGCATGGGCAGTTTAACCATCCGGGGCATTTCCAGATTGATTTTTTCAGCTCCATCGATGCTGTAAGCGTAAGACTCCTTCGGAGTGCTGCGCACCTGTAATTCACTGTTGCCCAGAGCTTTGCCCGGAACATAAATCGTCTGCTGGCTGAAAAGATAGATCTCTTTTCCAGTGGAAGCAAGTGCCGTGAAAGGAGTTTTGGAAGCAACCGTGTACCACGGAACAGCACCAACTCCGGAAGTTATCACCATGGCATAAGTGCCGCCTTTTCCGACCTTGTGTGAGATCATTTCCAGTTTTCCGTAGGTAATGATCCCCTCTTTCAGCACATTTTTCTGCTGGTCAAGAATAACATAACTGATTGACATCGGACGGCTCTTGTCACCGAAGTGCTTGACATAGGTCTTGATTTCCTCACCGTCTTTGACGCAGAAGAAAAGTACATGCTGACCGCGCAGCATATAGTGGACAACTGAATTTGCCATGTTGCCGGAGCCGGCAGGTTTCAAAGTCGGGATCACCAGATTTCCGTAATCCAGTTTGGCAACCGGGGCCGCCGGTTCAGCGGCAAAAACCGCCAGTGTGAACAGACTCAACACAGTGAAAATTTTTTTGAACATAACCTCTCTCCTTATTTTGATGGGTTGAACTACACATTGAATATAATACAAAAAAGAGGTTTTGTCAAACAAAACCACTTAAGTTATACTGTTTTTTTATGCAATGTCCGGAATTTTGCAAAGCTCAAAAATTGGGTAATGTCCCAAATTTTGTGAAGCTGAAATATAAATTTGCAAAAAACATAATTTTCAATGTATGAAACATATCACCCAAACAGCGATTTGTCAACTGTCAAATCACGGTTTGTTTTCTATCGGTGGATGCAGCGTGCGACAATGTCGGGTTTT
>JAZSIZ010000003.1:0-22928 GCA_045534015.1 Victivallaceae bacterium
TTGGAAGTAAAAACTGCTGACCTCGGTTTGGGTAAAATTCTGCTGGTGGATCTCAAACAGCTGCGGAAAATCGGTTTGGAACTGCTCAGTGAAGATCCCGAAGTGCTGCTGTGTGACTCAAATGAATGCCATTTCTGCAGCAAACACCGCAAAAAATAAGCGGTTCGTATTTTTGAAATCCGTTCCGCTCAAATTCAGCACACTTGAATATGGCTAATGACTTTTCCTTTCCAAAGTTCTCAACAGGATTTCAAAGTCTTGCCGGATTTGCGGAACTTCATCCATCGCCATGGCATGGCAACACTCTTAAACGATGAACAATATTCTGCGTAAGGCTGGAAATATTTGTCAAAAAGTTTCATTCCTCAATCACCTCGCAGGTAATATACCATATCCTGCAGATGTTTACAACTGCAAAAGGAAAATTTTTTGCGTTTCCGGGGGCAATACAAATAAAGAACCAAACTTTTTCCACATAATTATTTCTCCTGATTATTCAGCATTGTTTTTATTTTTTCCAGTGTATCGGGAGACAAACTTGTCGAACTGCACAAGGGATAAATAAAAAATCCGGCCTCTCCTTCTACCAGGTCATTCCACTCTGACTTAAATTTTCCATCAGATTCATTTGTGGTTTTAAAGAAAAACTCCCTCCATTGAACATCTTTTTCTTTATATTTTGTGCCGGAGCAGCCCTGTAATACTTGCGAACACACACCAGCCGCCTTCGGTTCGACCTCTGCGAAGGAAAATTTGCAGATTTTTATTGTTTATTGCTTTTAAATACAATTCTGCTGATACATAGTCAATTGACTTTGGCGGGATAAAAAAACTGCCGCATATTTTTAATTTATCCGGAAAGGTCTTCTGAAACAGGATGAAGGTATTATATTTGCTATCATCAGGAATTTGTATTTCAAAATAGCGAAAGCCCTTGGCAATTCTTTCGATGTGAAAACGCCGCAATTCGGGTTTTGTTATCGTCATTGGTTGTTCTGTCGGACCTGGTCTGTTTTCCCATTTTGCAAAGAACTCAAACCATATGAGCCAAGATAATATAAAAATTACGGCATAAAGAATAAGCGCACAGATTGCCCACAGCAGAGATTTCCACAAACGGATTTTTGCGATGTTCGTTAAAAAGTATGTGAGATAAATTACAAAAAACAATTCCATTCCTAATGCACAGTAACTCAAATATGCCGACAAGGTACTGTTGCAAGCATAACCTGACGCGAGCAAAAAATAAGGGAACAAAGCCAATACCCACAATATAGATTTTAACTTCTTCATCGCCATCCCTTTCATACTCAAATAACCGTCTCACAGATAATATACCATATCCTGCAAAGGTTTACAACATTGGAGCCAATTTCAAAACGTTTTAGCTCTTATAATAATTTGTCTTGTGCGTTTGAAGATCTGTCTGATAATCATATTGATTTTGCCAGGCAACGTTAAAACGACATCGTTCTTGCATGCGACAACCATCGCGTCATGAACATCCCACTCAAGCAATTTTTTCTTTATTTTTCCTGTAAACGGGAAGCCGGAATGAGTATTCAGATAAGCCGTCAAAACGGAATAGATGGATCTCGAATCCTGTTGGTTTTGTTGACTCGATATTTTTTTTAGATCCGGATCACTTGCTGCTCTCGGACCCAAGTTGTGATACCATATTTTTTGCAGTCGGCAATTGTTGTCGGCGAGCCGTCTTTCCAAGGTTTTCCAAGAAATCTGGTGAGTCACCGATCCTGCATATTGACCATCGCGTTCACATGCACAGAGTTTTGCATTCGCAAGACGTTCGTGCATATAGACCAGGGTTGGGAAATAAGTCACATACCATTGGCCGTTATATTTAAAACGGACATAGGCCTCGGTGTCAAGGTCATAACGGGAATGGATGAATACATCGACTGACAAGGAAGTCTCACCATTCGTGCCGCGGAAAAATTCACGTTTACAATAATCGCAGCACTTTTTGAGCTTGTAATCTTTCATAACCAAGAAAAGAGGATGGTCTGTGTGCTCGTCAAAAAAGCACAGCGGTTTGTTCGGATTTTCCCAAAGTGCGTTGACGATATCTTCCGCCTCCTTGGCCGGAGTAGGAGTCTCGGACCCGTCCGGCGAATGTCGGGGCGTGTAGCCATAACATAAAAACGGGTTGCCGAAATATTTCAAAATGACTTTGTCTTCATGGCGGATGATTTCAATTTCAGAAGGGAATTTATCATCCAGGCGAGTCCCTCTAAACAGTTCCGCTGAATTGTCGCCGGCGGAGGAAATAATCTCCCCGCCAGCCTGAATGACGTCTGTAGAATGTTTCCAATAAATCAGATAATCGTTTTGAAATTTCAGCAAATAGCCGTAAATGCTGTTGTCGTTCGACTCCAAATCAATCTGCCAAACGTCTTGAACATTCTGTCCGTCTTCTTCCTCTCCCACGGGAGTCGTGAGAAAAGAATAATTATCACCATAACAGATTTTACTGGAATCAGCGTGCTTCTTTCCCAGCAGCCTTTCCTTGTAAAACACCGTGTATTCACAAGATTTTTCGATGGCGATGGTATTGATCTCCGGAGCCCGCGACACTGCAAGAAAAAGAATCAGAAGCCCGTTATTAGACTTAAGCTTTTTGGTGATTTCCCGATAACATAATTTGGAATAGTTTTTCGAGCAGTGCTGCATGAAATGCCAGCATATGACCGTGTCAAAGAGAATCGTCTCTGCGCCTACCGTTTCCCAGGAACTTTCTTCCCCCGGATCGCAATTTGATTTGCATTTGCTGAATGTCCCTGACTTGTAGTCAAGCTGATAAAGTTCACATTGGAGCCACAAAGATTTGTTCTGGTTCCATAATTCATTCCGCAGGTTCGGCCAGCCCCAAGGGAAATTGATAAAGAGGATCTTTTGAGAGTCTTCTTTTTTAGATGGATGGTTTTTTAAAACCGACAGCAGTTCTTCGGCGATTCCTTTCGGGCGCTCCAGATCATAATACATTTTATATTCGTCGTTGCCATACAGGCGGCATCTGGCTTCAAACCAGGCGATGTCATTGCTGACATGTTTATCCGCATCGTGACAGGCAAATATGATTTCTTCGACCACGCTCAGCCATTCCAGCAACAGGTCTTTGAACGCCCTGCGCGATGAGGAGGAAAGCACCAGTTTGGTTCCTGGTTCGACAATGGACTCTTTTATCTCTTCAAACTTGTCAAAGAGTATCTTCCAGTCTCCATTTTTTTGGACGTTGGCATCTTTCAATACGAATTTTTGGGGCCAGTTTTCGGGCCTCGCCATTTTTTTTATGCCCAATTTCTCCAAATGTTCGTTGATTTTCGAAAAAGTACTACGGTAGTTGGACAATTTTGTGGTCATGTTCATAACGTTTCCGGTCTCATCGCCCGTTTTCCCGACACAGCATTTGAAACAGGAACATCCATGAGTGTCTTCTGAAATTTCGGAAGGGGCGGACCTTATGATTGCTGTATCCTCAATATACTTCATCCCTTCCTCAATTCTATCCCGCAATTTCATCAGATCGGTCTTATCCCATACACTTTTGAATATTCCAAAGAAACAGAATTTGACCAAATCGTAAAGCAAATCGTCTATCCCGATCATATTGTCTCCTTTGCTGGTTAAGGCTGATTGCCAACGGTTACAGACCGGGCGAGGTAGACTTCTGCAGATATTGCAGCATTGACTGGACGTGTTCCACTTCGTGATATCCATTTTTCCAGAGATTGGCTTTGCTGGTGAACGAAACATCGTCTCCCCACAAGGTCCCGTCTTCCCGGAGTCCTTCCCGAATGCCTCTGACGGCCCGGTCCTTATCGACAAACGGCAGGGAAAACCAGTGTTCGAGACCGTTCCGGAGCAACGGTCTTACTTCCGGATAATCTGCCTCATAGCGGGCTGCCGCCTGGTCGATCAGGATATAACGCCACCATTGTACCGCTCCCTTCCGGAATGTACAGGAAGAACAGTCGAAGTCAGTCTTCCACCCGATTTCGGAATCGGCGGATGCTTGTAGCATAGGTATGTAGTACCGTTCCAACTGACGGTACTTGACCTGACCTCCGCGTTGGGTAAGGATACGATTGGCGTCCAGAACGATCCCATAAGCTTTGGAGGTATGTCCGAAATCGACATGTTTGGCCGCATAGTCGTTCCTGTTTTTCGCGTTGTTCCAGAAAATCCCGTCATACCAGAATTCTTTTACCAGCAGATTCAGCAGGCGCTCGAGAAGCTCCATCCCTTCCGGGAAAACCGTTTGAACCGGTTCCTCCATCCGCACCAGCGGAACCACAAGCAGGTTCATAAGGTCCAGCACCGAAACGATATTCAGCGAATTCCCTTCGAAATCACAACGCTGGGTATAGGAGGGATTCATCGCGTCGATCATCTTGCCATCGTGCCGGAACTTTCCATCAATCAGGCGGATCACTTCAAGCACTGGCTGCAGATCTTCAAGTTTGCCTGTTTGACGATATAAATGGAGATACGGGAAGACCGTGTAACATAAGTCCTGAACCGTGATCGGGCAGTCGATCGGTTTGCCGTCTGCCGTCAATCGGGAAAAATATCCTCCATCCGGATTGCGGGCATGGCTTTCCAACCAGTTGAACCCCGCCCGGGCATATACAAGATATTCCGGACAATTCAATAATTCCGCTGCGGTAAGATAAGAGTAAATCTGCCGTCCGAGCATCCGCATGTAGTGTTCTTTATCCGGAATCGGAGAGCCATTTTGATTGGCAAAGGTAGGGAAATTTCCCAAAGGTGTGCCAAGCATTCCGGGACTTGTCCAAAATGGCATGATGTCCTGGCGTAAATGGTTCAACCACATATCTGTCGAGTAAACATTGAGCATGACGCAGTTCCTTTTCCTGAAAATGTGTTCGGTCGGCAGTCCTTACCATATTCCTGCCCTGTAAAATTTCCAAAATGTATGACTGATACTCCTTACTTTTGTACAAACACTAATATACTATACTATCGAATGCATGATTTGCAATCCACTTTATGCTTCTTTTTCGATTATTTTCCTGCATATTTATTTGTTCCTTCCGGTTGTATTTGCCGTTCTAGTTTGGTTGAATTTTCTTTGGCAACGCCTTGCGGCTACGTAACATATTTTCTGTAAATTCTCTAAAATCCCTGCTGCGCCTCAGATGTAACGTTTACTCTCGCTGAGCCATGTTTCATTCAACTCGATCAGAAGTGACGTGGCAATTCTGAGCAAAGATTCCCTGTTGGGACATAATTTAATACCCCTTGTCCGTTTTTTTCAACTCCTTGTTTTGAAATTCTATCATATTTGTACCTGTCTATTTCAGCTATTGAATAAATAACCACCGAAAACGCCCCGCTTTAAAATCGCAACGATGAATTCCAAGAGTTTTTGAGAAGTTTTGAAATTGCCTCACTCATAAAAACAATTTCAAAACTCCTCGAAAAATTGTCTCAAAAAATAATGATTCTCTGCAAATCAAATAATTATACCACAATGTCCTCTAATGTTGCCAAATAGTAATTGCTTTTTTCTGTCTCTGCGAGTAAAATATACAGAGGACAGAATCATTCAACCCAATAATTATGGAGGAAAGCTATGAGAAAAATCTTTGGCAAATCGCACTATTGCGTTTGAAAAGTGCATTGCAAATGATTTTTATCGTCAAAAGCGTCAATGAGAGTGCCAAACTCTCCGACCTGCATATCTTTCCCTTCGAACACTACGGAATCGGTCTTGCGAAGGGCCGGTTGGAATTTGCGGATGCGGTCTGTTGACCGGAATTGACCGGCGCGTGGCTCGGAAAAATTGGATTCTGAGATCCCCGTAGATAGAGCGGACGATCTGCGAGAAAATACGGAGAGACAGCAAAACCGTCTGTTGAGAAAAGCAGAGGAACATCCCCAGGAGAAAACGATATGAGAAAGTATGATTTTGAATCCGTCACAGACCGACGGCCGTACACCGCCTGCAAATGGCTGAACCAATCGGACGGCATTTTACCGATGACCATCGCCGACATGGAATTCTGTTCCCCGCCGGAAGTGAGTGAAGCACTGCAAGAGCGGATCAACTTCGCCAATTACGGCTACACGCTGATGAACGAAGCCGATTATCAGGCGATAATCGATTTCAATGCCTGGCGGCACAACATCACGATCCCACGGGAACACCTGCTGGCCACGCCAGGCGTCCTTTACACCATGCGATGCGCCATGTATATGCTGACCGCCCCCGGCGACAGGGTCGTGGTGCAGACGCCGCTGCACACGCCGTCGATCCGGACCGCGGAGATGCAGGGTAGGATCCCTCTCAAAAACCAGATGCTCCGCACGGCCGATGGCAATTACACCTTCGATCTCAACGATCTGGAAAGACATTTCCGGTCCGGTGCCCGGGTCCTGCTGATGTGTTCGCCGAACAATCCCACCGGTAGGGTGTGGACGCGCGGCGAACTGGAAGGGGTCGCCGATCTGGTGCGGCGCTACGATGTGACCGTCGTGAGCGACGAGATCCACCGGGATCTGGTATACGCCGGGCATCTTCACTGCGAAATCGCATCGCTTCCCGGCATGGCAGAACGCACAATCACGGTCTTTTCGCCTTCGAAAACGTTCAATTTCGGCGGTTGCCACATCGGCTCCGCTGTGACGGCCAACACCGCTCTGCGCGAAAAATTGCGGAAAAAACTTTATGAATACGGCCATGAATGCGGCCGTCCTCCGTTGTTTTCGCTGGTTGCCCAGACTGCAGCATATCGCCAGGGGCGTCTTTGGCTGAAAGAACTTCTCGCACAGCTGGAGACGAATGCCGATCTCATGCTGCACTATCTGGAGGGGTTGCCGATCCGGGCGTGCCGGCCGGAGGCGTCCTTCCTTCTGTGGGTGGACTGTTCGGAGCTGAAACTGGATACGGCAGGGGTGCATGATCTGCTGGCAGAGGCCGGGATCGCCGCCGATCCCGGGCACTATTACGATACTGCGGATATCCAGGGGTACACCGGGAGCCAGCACCACTTCCGGCTGGCTTTCGGCATGCCGCGCGCCCAACTGGAACCGGCGATGGAACGGCTACGCCGCACCGTCCTAAGGCGCTTTTGAAGGACCGGATCTCCCTTTCGCCTATCTGCCCCATATCTGCGGCGGAGCAGCCTGTCGCCTAGAAGCGCAACGCGGTCAGCCTGCATCCCCAGCCACTGGGGCGTCCCAGACCAGATCCCATCGGTGGCATTTCTTCCATGGAATCGAAGGCGATATTTTCGGTTTCGAGTACGATGTTGCTGCGCCGACACAGGAGCAAGGTGCTAACACGGCCGCGATGCGTACCAAGATTTTTTACAACAGCTACCTCTGTGAAAAATAGTAATTTTTCTGCAAATCAGATAACAATGCCATAATGTCCTCTAATGTTGCCAAATAGTAATTGCTTTTTTCTGTCTCTGTGAGTAAAGTATACAGAGGACAGAATCATTCAACCCAATTATTATGGAGAAAAACGATGAGAAAAACTCTTTGTCAAATCGCACTGTTGTTATTCGCTTTCACCGTATTTGGAAATAATAACGGTCCTGCCGTTTGGAATGGGGAAAATAATTTTCAGAATTGGAAACACTTCGGCAATGCCACCGGTACAGTCGTCAACGGAGTGATAACCATGACCGACATCCGTTTTGATTGTCGGATGTCCAACTACAAAGTCAATTTTGACCCGAAAAATTATGATACATTCACCTATACTTACCGGGCATTCGATGGAGCGGGCAAACGGGGCGGGGAGTTGTTTTTCTCCCATGCCGGGGAAAAATTCGCCGATAAACGTAAATGGAGTCTGCCGCCGATGGTTGCCGACGGCCAGTGGCATACGGTTTCCGTCACTCCGGATGACTTCACCTCTTTCCGTACCGGCGGGATGATCACTTCCCTGCGGTTTGACCCGACCAATGCTGCCGGAGGAAAAATCGAAATAAAAGAACTCAAATTTGAGAAACGCTTCACTCCTCCGGAAAAAATCATCTGGAATAAAGATAATTTCGCTTTGTGGACATACTCTCACAATACCAAAAAAGAGGTCATCGACGGAATATTGACTCTGACCGATATCAAAAAAGACTGCAATATCGGAATCAAAAAACTGAAAATTGATCCGAAATTGTACAATACTTTCACATTCACCTACCGTGCAGAAGGTACCGGCAAAGGCGGCGGGCAACTCTACTTTGCTCATCCAAAACAGTTTTATTCCGATGCCCGTTCCTGCCGGATCGCCCCGCTGACTGCAGACGGCCAGTGGCACACAGTATCGGTTTCCCCCAAAGATATGGAGTCTTGGCTAACCGGAGGAAACATTATCCAATTGCGGTTTGACCCGACTGATTCGCCGGGAGGGAAAATTGAAATAAAAGAGATGATTTTGGAGAAGCGTGACCTTGCCGCGTTAAAAAAAAACTCCTTTGAAGTAACTGAAGCGAAACTGGATGCCCCGCAGTGGCCCAATCTGAAATCGGAGATCTGGCGTGACGGCAGTAAAAATATCCAGGAAGGGAAGCACTATTTTCAGGGGAAAATGATAAAATCCCCGGAAGATAAGATCCGGGGTGGCAAACACCACGAATTTTTTCTGCGCCGGGAGTTTGAATTGAAAGAAAAACCGGTTCACGGTTATCTGCAATACACTGCTGATGATTGCGCACAGGCATTTGTCAATGGCCATTCTGCCGGATTTTCCAACGACTGGCGTAGCTGTCAGGTCTACAATGTCAGTGATTTCCTGCAGGCGGGAAAAAATGTATTAGGCATACATTACTTCAATACAAACACCCATGGTGGAGTGATCGCAGAACTCTATGTCCAATATGCTGACGGCAGCTGTGAGAGAATAAATTCTGACGAAAATTTCAAAAGCAATATCAAAGAACAGTCCGGCTGGAATAAAGCCGGATTCGATGATTCATCCTGGGCCGGCATTCTGCATTGTGCTCCTCCGCCGGCAGCCCCCTGGGGGATACGGTTGCCGTACCGTTACTTCAGTGATATGCAGCAGGTAAAAAATATATCACTTGCACCGGAAAAAGTTACTGCCGGGGAACGTGTCCGTATTCAAATCACCTGCAAAGGAAAAATCCCGGATAACCCCGTTACGGTATCGGTACTGCTGAAAAAAAATCTGATCTGGCGGGATGAGATAAGGGTTGACAAATCCAACTTCGTTCCCGGTAAAAATGGACTCTGGACTCTGGATTTCAACTATCAGGTACCGCTTTACTTTAATAACAAATATACCGTTTCTCTGGAATCGGATATCTTTTCCGCAAATTCCGGCAGTACCGGAGAGATTACACTGGATATCAAACGCATCGACCGTGACCCGAAATTTGCAAAGAAAAACACTTTTCAGGTGGTCAGAGCCGCTTCTGGCAATCCGGTGTTTCAGCTCAACGGTAAACCGTTTTTTGCAGCATGGGTCAATCCTCCGGCAAAATATCAGTCGAATGCCCCGATCCCTGCCAATGTGGCAACCGTGCATTTTCAGATTATACACTGGTGGGGCAAAGGTGACACGATCCTTACCGATGTAATGGACCATGAAGCACAGCGGGTAGCCAGGGACTTTCCCGATGCCTACTTTATGTGGACACTGAACTGCACATTTCCGGCAGACTGGCGCAGCAATAATCCTGATGAGATGTGTCAGGATGAAAACGGTCTGCCCAATAGCGACAGATATTCTCTGGCTTCACTCAAAGCGCGGCAGGATTTTGAAAAACAGATGTTGAAAGCCATAGAATATCTGGAAAATTCTCCTTATGCCAACCGTATCATCGGCTACCGTATCACCGGAGGACACTCTATCGAATGGTTGGGGTGGGAATCGGCCAGCGGCAAAGCTCTGGACTTCTCTCCGGCGGGCAAAAAAGCATTTGCCGCTTTTGCCAAAGAAAAATATCCGCAGTTGGATAATTTCACTGTCCCTTCCGGTGCGGAACGGAGCAAACGGGATGGCAAATCACTCTTGTGGGAGCAGAAAAAACATCTTAAAGCGATAGTTTACAATGACTTTTCTTCCAATATGACCGCAGATTTCATGCTACATCTGGCAAAGAAAACCAAAGAACTGGTCGGCAAAGACAAGGTCATCGGTACCTATTACGGTTACGTTTCCACGCTTCACCATACCGGTCGGAGCCAGTACCGCAATCATTACGCGCTGAAAAAAGTTCTTGATTCCGGAGCGGTTGATTACATCATGTCGCCCCAAAGTTATCCTTTGCGCAACATGGGGGATACCTGCGGAGAGATGAAACCTTTTGCCACACTGCTGAAAAACAATATCATTCCGGTTTGCGAAGATGATACCAGAACCCACAACAGTTATGATGTCAAAGGCAGTCAGAGGCAAACCATCACAGAAAAACAGACTATCGCCCAGGAACTGCGCAATATGGCGATCGCCATCTGTCGCAATTCACCGAATTACTATTATCCTCTGATTTATGGAACAGAGATATCTTTTCCGGCGATGGCCGGGCTCATCAATAATCTGAAAATCACCGGACAGCATATTCTGGATAACGACACCGCCCGTAATGCTCAAATCGCACTGGTTGTCAGTGAAGAATCCATCAAAGCCATGCCGCCAGTCACTCAGATGGTGCGGAGTGGTATCATTGACCAGTACTATAAAGGCAATGGAAATGTTGCCAAAAGGGAACGGATCCGTCCGGTGCTGACCTTTGAAAGTTTCATCGGCAATCAGGGACGTTTCAACCGTTCCGGAGCTCCGGTGGATCAGTTGCTTGCTGAAGATTTGGCAGACAATCCGGGAAATTACAAACTCTATGTCTTCATAAACTGTTTCAAATACGATGACAAATTTCTTGCCGCAGTGAAAAAACTTCAACAACGCGATTGCGTACTGCTCTGGCTCTATGCTCCAGGATATATCAAAGGAGTAAACAGCAGTACCGCCAATATGAAAGAGCTCACCGGACTGGATTTTAGCCGCATTGACAATGGTATTCCGGCGGCGGTCATCCGCAATGACGGTTCTTTGCTCGGCACTCCTGCGGCCAACGTCACCCCGATGTTTGCTGTAAACACCCCCGGGGTGGAAGTACTGGGCAAATACAATAACGGGCAGACCGGTATTGCAGCGATGCGGACCGGCAAGGCACTCTCCATATTTTCCGGAGTGTGGCAGCTTGATATGAAATTCATATCTGATATCCTTGACCGGGCGGGAGTATTCCGGTACAGCAAAACCCTTGATCCTTTTGAAGCCAATGATTCTCTGCTGATGCTTCACACCCGTTATCCCGGGAAAAAAGTCATCACACTGCCACGCAAAACGGATGTACTGAATATCATTTCCGGTGAAATGATGCGGAATACCGACCGGATAGAATTCAATGCCGGATTACATGAAACAAGCTGTTTTTACTATGGGGATGATGCGAAAAAATTGCAGGAGAAGCTGAAAAAAGAGAGGTGAACTGCCGTAAAACGCAATAAAAGAAATTCAAGGTAATCTGAATTTGAATATGTTGGACAAATCATTCGGGTGTGCCACCGATAAAGGAGAAACTGATGAAGCCGGAATATCACCACTTCAAATTGGCGAAGTATACATCGTATCCGATATTGTGCAAGTTTATGCGCCCGTTTCTCACTTTGGAAAAATCCAGAGACACCCGTCACTGCCATGAAGATTTCTATGAACTGGTGATTTTCGTGGATGGGATGGTGTTGGACTGGATGAGAGATGACCGCGTACAAATCCTACGCCCTGGGGATTTCTTTGTATATGCTCCTGGCTCGATACACCATTACGACAATATACAAAGTGCCAAATACTTCAATATATTGATACATCAGGATATCGTTGATAATGAGCTGTTGTTGAAAAAGAATTGCATGCCGGAATTTGAAGATCTTTTTCCGGAATACGGAGAAAGAACCCGGATTTTCCAACTGGATGACAGCGGCTTGAAAAAAGCCATTGATCTCTCATTTGAATTGAATCGGGAACAGGATGAAAAAGCTCCCGGACACCGGGAAATGATATCGGTTCTGCTGGTAAAACTGCTGATAGTATTGTGGCGCAACCGCAAGCCGCAGACAAAGCTTCAGGATAATATCTTATCGTTCCGCATCAGCAAGGCTCTGACTTTCATTGAAAAAAATCTGGAAAAAAAACTGACGTTGAAGGAGATCGCGCAGCATGTTGCTATGAGTGAAAGTTCTTTCCGTCATTACTTCAAAGAGGTGACAAAATTTTCCCCGATACAATATCTGCAGATATTGCGTTTGAAAAGTGCATTGCAAATGATTTTTACCGGCAAGAGCGTAAATGAGAGTGCCACACTCTCCGGTCTGCGAGACAGCAGTTATCTTGGACGGATGGTCAGGAAACATCTGGAAATACCTATGCATGAAATTGTTGATATGTTGACTAATTCCGGCATGACTCCGGATGTATTGATCGAAAAATTAATGAAATCATAAAAAACATAACCTTATTAAACAAAAGGAGAAAACAACAAATGGAACATTTTCTTTCTATCAAGAAAGTGAAGCCGCACGGCTTCACACTCATCGAATTGCTCGTGGTCATCGCGATCATTGCGATTCTGGCGGCAATTTTACTCCCGGCCCTTAACTCTGCCAGAGAACGCGGGCGGGCGGCAAGCTGCATCAATAATCTGAAGCAATTCGGAATGGCTTTTGACGTTTACACCGATACCAATAATGATTATTATCCGAATTATAGCTGGATAAACCAAGCGGTCACATATCCCGGTGGAGAACAACGAAAAGGGTGGAGTGATGCAATTCTGGCAACCAAAAGCATTGGTGTAGAAAACTTTGCCTGTCCCTCCATGCCATTCAATGCTGACTATCCACCGTATAAGACAAGCAATTCATCACCGACTAGTAATACTCATTATGGTTATAATCAATATTTTGTCGGAAGTAAAGCCAGAGGAGATGCCAGTGGCTCACTCAAACAATCAGAAGTACGTTTTCCCAGTATGCTCTATATTCTGATGGACAGTTTTGATGCAAATAAAAATTATCCCATCAGACAGGTCGGCTGTCAGGTCGTCTGGAGTATCCATATCGTAGCAGGCGAAGGTAGTGGAGAAGGCCGGGGACAACCGCACTCACGGCACAGTAAAAGTGTAAATATTCTCTTCGGCGACGGTCATGTGGAAGCCAAACAGGCTTCGTTGGATAATCCTTATTTGCAATTGTTTACCACCGACGCCGCAGTAAAACCAAAAAATTCAATGGCTGCCCAATATTGGGCCGGTGGAAGATATGACTGATAAAATTATTTTCAAAAATAACTGAAAAGAAAGACAACAAATGAAACATTCACTTTCAGAAAGCGAAGTTACACAGTAAGAAGAAAAGTTCAACCATCGGTTACATGGATTAGTATGCGGAAACATTGATTTTCGGAAATCCGACGGCCCTGAGAGGACCTGCCACTCTTTGAACATTTTTCCCGGGATGTCGACAACCCGTAAATTTTTATAAAGAGAGGTAATTTCAAAAGTAATTCGAAAAGACATTGAAAAATCAGCGTTGATGAGATTGAGAGCGCCCCGCTTTAGAATCGCAACGATGAATTCTAAGAGTTTTTGAGGAGTTTTGAAATTGCCTCAAGCAAGGAGATTATGAATTATTACAGCAATGCCGGTGATATCTTTCCCGGAGCGTACTGGTTGCGTTCTCCGTCACCGGAACGCGATGAACGGGACCGCCGGATCCAATTCCGGCGGAGTTTTGAGTTGGACGGGATACCGGAGAATGCAGAAATATGCGTAACTGCGGATGCCAAGTATTCACTTTATGTCAACGGTCATTTTGTAAATTTCGGCCCGGCCCGGGGATTTCAGCCGCACTGGCCTTTTGATCGGCTGGATATCGCCCCGTATCTGAAACGTGGCAAAAATGTTATCGCGGCTCTGCTCTACCAATTCGGGATGGGCAATTATACCTATGTTTATGACGGTGACAACGGCTTTCTGCTGTCCGGCAGGATCGGAGAAGAGGATATTTCCTCCGGTCCCGGCTGGAAAATGCGTCCTGCCCCCGGGTATATCTGTGCAGTAGCGCGGGGTTCCGGGCAGTATGCTTTTCAGGAGTTTTTTGACTTCAATCCGGCAGATGACGACTGGTTCGCTCCGGAATATGATGATAGTTCGTGGAATAACGCCCCGTGCAACTTGATGCGGGTGGCCGGATGTATGCCTTGGCATAGTTTTGAGGAGAGAAATATTCCGCTGCTGACTTCGGATATTATTCCGGTAAAAAGAAGCGTATTATACTCCTGCCACCGCCCGGTAGAAGAAAACTGGCAGAAACACCGCCATATATTCTACAGTTACCGCAATGAACAATTCCGGTGGCAGCCGGATAATACCCGAGGCGATACTCTGTTTTTTCATGATGATATAACGGCTCTGACGGCAGATTTCGGTGCAGAAGCGGTCGGCAAACTTATCTTTGAAATCGATTGCCCGCGCGACGGCGAAGTGCTGGACTTTATCACCCGAGAACGGCTCAATGGAGAAAAACCGGATATCCCGGATTCCCCCTGCCATCCCAAAACTCTTTTCGGCGGCCGGCTGATATTGCGCAAAGGAAAAAATAAACATGAATTGACTCTGCCATGGGGTTTGCGGTATGTGATACTCTGGAAGCATCAGACCGGAGAGCTGAAAGTCCGTCTGTCCATCCGGCAGGTGCGTTATCCGCTGGATATACATGGAAAATTTGAAACTTCTGACCCAGAACTGCAGAAAATATGGCAAATATCAGAACATACGCAAAAATGCTGCTCAGTAGACAGTTACATAGACTGTCCACAACGGGAGAATGCCCAGTGGTGGGGAGATGCTCTGGTACAGTCGCAAAATACCTTCCGCCTTACTGCCGATCCGGCACTGCTGACACGCGGCCTCCGGCAGATTTCAGAAAAACTAACTCCCGAAGGAGTGACCTATGGTATGGCTCCAACTGCCGGTCATACCTGTATCCTGCCGGACTATTCGGCGATGTGGCTGATAACCATTTGGGCCCATTACTTCCAAACCGGCAGTACTGCTCTTTATACGGAATTGCATGATAAAATCGATTTGATATGCGGATATTTCACCCGGCAGGCGGCAAATAATCCCCGGGGACTGCTGACCTTTGACCGGAGATACTGGTTATTTCTGGATTGGTGCGCGGAAATATTCAAAAATGGGACGCCGACACTTTACAACCTGATATGGCTGTGGAGCTTGAAAAAATTGCTGACCGTTGCCGCTGCGGCAGGGGATACCGCCATGTGCGACCGCATCCAACAACAGTTGGACAATGGCTGTGCCGCTGTTATCAAATATCTCTATGCACCGGATAGCCGGATGTTTTATGACGGACTGACCAGGGATAATACGCCGGTAAAAACCAGCTCTCCCCACGCGGCAGCGATCGCCATTCTGCTGAACATTCTGCCGGAATCCCATGATATCTGGTTGAAAAATATCCTGCTGCCGCTGGTAAAAAGTGACCGAAAAAATATGATACAGCCCAGTTCGTACTTTATGTTTTATATCTTTGAAGCTCTGAAAGTCAAAGGATTTTATCAGGAAGTGATCGACTGTATCCGCCAGTGGTGGGGTGAATTTACCGATGCCGGATTTTCCACCACTCCGGAAAATTTTCCGGAGAAATTTTCCGATGATTTGAGTTTTTGCCACGCATGGAGTGCCCATCCATTGGTCCATTTCTCCCAGATACTTCTGGGGGTAACGCAGACATCTCCCGGTTGGCAGACGGTAAAATTTGCTCCGCTGCTGATTCCCGGTATCGATATCCAGGGCACAGTCCCCACTCCGCATGGCGATATTCAGGTGTCGGTACAGTGGAAAAACGGTCTGCCGGAAAAAAGTATCATCCTCCCGGAAAAAATAAGTATGACAGAGTGATACGGCACAGGATATTCCGGAAACTGGAAGCGGTTATGATGATTATTATTGTGCGGAATATTCGGAGGATGTCAGGTTCTTCAATCGTGAAATGATCAATATTTATTGAAGTTTCGTTATGTGTGAATATTTCAAACCTTCGGATAAAATGTTGTCTGAGATCGAGTACGGCTCTGTTATTTATATAAAACACAAAGAATACCAGAAGACAAGATGTTAATTATAACTTGCAGCAGAAAGGATAAAAGATGAGTGATATTCAAGTTTACATTCGCAGTTATGTCAGTGCCGGTTTATTGAGTGTTGAAAGCAGTTCTTCATTGCATAATCCGGTGATTCTGGATGCCGCAGGGTGTGATGCCGGAGCAGTTTTTTTGGGGACGACGGAAAAAGATGGTAAATTTTCTGCGTTGTTCAATGCTGCAAAATTGAACCGTTGGTCACCTGATTCACCGGTGCTTTACACGATCAAAGCTGATAATTATACGGAACGTTTCGGATTCTGTGAATTATCCTCTTTTTCCAATACAGATATTTTGCTCAATGGAGAACGCATTTATATGCGCGGCTACATCCGGGGGATCACAGCTCACGAACATCCGAATATGACCGGCGGAACACTAAAAGATGCCGCTGTCAAAAATATCCGGCAGGCAAAAAAATATGGTTTCAACCTTGTCCGTTTTCACAGTACGATTCCCTCCCTTGAGTTTGTGGAAGCCGCAGACGAAGAAGGTCTTTTTATTCATATGGAAATCGGATTCGCTTATGAGTTTGATGAGGGTGGAAACAAAAAATCCCTCGCCATGGATAATGCCGATTGGCGCAATACAATTTTGAAATACCGTAATCATCCGTCTGTGGCTATTTTTTGTATCGGTAACGAAATGCATAATTCCGGTCACCAGCCCGGAGTTTACCAACTTTACGATACCGGCAGAGAACTTGCTCCGGGGAAACTTATTATGGATAATTCCGGATGGGGGGAATATGACCGTCCGACCGCAGATATTTTTGCACAGCATATCGCTTACTACTTTCCTTACAAGCACCACAAGGATATGTTTATCACTGATGACTGCTGGCGGCTCAACGGTTCTACCTACGATTGCCCTTTGACCGATTCCGGCAAGACAGAAAATGTCAGTGCAGAAATCAGACGTGAAGCTGTGCCGTTGCGTCCGGTCCTTGCTCACGAAGCGTTGCACTATATTGACATTCCCGACTATGCGGCTCTCAATAAAAAATTCGACGATTTTTGTGCCAAAGTCGGCAAGGAGTATCTGGAAGCCAACGATATTAAAAAGCCTCGCTTTATGACGGAACTGCCGACTTTGATCAAACGCAAAGGATTGGAACACAAATTGCCGGATTACATTATCGGTTCGCAAGTTTTCAAAAAGCTCGGCTATAAAACTTACATTGAGCGTATGCGGGATTCTGCATTGGTCGGTTATGAGATGCTTCAGCTTGCAGACTGCCTGAAATACGAAAATAAAAACGGTATTCTGGATTGTTTTGATGATGATAAATTCATTACTCCGGAGTGGATGCTCGCCATCAACGGTGATGCCGTTTTGCTCGGCTGTTTTGAAAATGAAGTTTTTTATTTTGATGATCCGGTGAAAATGACGCTCAAAGTTTCCAACTTCCTGCCGTCACCGAGAATCCGTGGTGATGTGAAAGTTTCAGTTGATGGCGAAATTGTTTATACCGGAAAGGATGTTGCCCTTGCCGGAGGTTTGCAGAAGATTGCTGAACTTACGCTCAATTTCAAATCTGAATCAGCAGCAAGAAAAGCAGTCGTATCTGCCGATTTTGTTTCCGGAAATATCGCATTGCACAACAGTTGGGATTTGTGGCTCTATCCACATGTTGAAATCAAATCTCTGCCGCAATTGGAATTGCAGAATGCAAAACTTGCTGCCTGGTTCAATTCGTTTGATGCCGATACTGATGAAAACACTGTTATTACAGATCGCTTGAATGATAACGTTTTTGAGCATCTTGGCAATGGGAAACATGTTATTCTGTTCTATCACCGCGATAATCCCGATCAGCAGTATTATCTTCCGGGTGCCTTAGAACGCTTCAAGCCCTGTATCTGGGATCGCGGCAGCAACCTCGGTGGTGTGATTCAGAATGATGTTATCCGCAAAGCACTTGCGGCAGACCGTTACTTTAACAAAAATATGCAGCCGCTGCTTGAGGCGACTTACAAAGTTAATCTTGATGATTTCCCCGGTCTGGTTAAAGAACATATTTTCGGCATTGATAAACCGGTTCGCGACCGTATGAAAGTGCTTATTCACGGAGTAAAAGATTTCATTGATGCAGATACGTTCCGTAACTTCTCACATCTTTTTACCGTAAAAACAGGTAAAGGAATGCTGACCGTATGTACCATGCTGCCGCTTGAATGGTTTTCCAATCCGGTCACAGATAATCTGTTAGCAGCTTTGTGCAATAATGCCGATGCACTTGAAGCAACTGAAGCTGTTGCAGCAGATGTACTTAAGGTATATTTGGAAAAAGTTTCAGCAGCAGGTATCCGCAAAGAGGATGTGATGAATCATTTTTGGGAAATCGACAATAAACCGGTTGAAGATACTCTGTTTTGGGAAGAAGTCAAGATAGACATGAGAAAGCATCATTGACACTTGTTCGCACGTAATTTTTCTGTTGTATATGATTTCCCGTTGCACAAATTTCCTTTTCGGGGAGGGTAGCGAAAGTCCTTTTTTTATACATAATGTTCTGTACGGGAAAAGAGACTTAAAAAATGTCTTTATAATACATATTATAAAGTTGCAATTTAACCACATAAAAGCAGATAATTCTCGTGATTATATCGCAGATTTCCTCGGTTTTGAAAAAGTGTTAAAAATTTCACTAACAAAAAATATTTGCTTGATAAAATAAAAATAGTTTATCAAATCAAAAAACAGAATTTCAACTTGATTTTATACAACTTAATCGATACATTATGGAGGTATGATGATGTTCTTCAGCAAAGCTTTTACGCTCCTGACGATTGACGGTTTTTTCAACGACACGCCCCATCCGAAAAAGGATGGACACCGCCTCATTGCGGAAAAGCTGGCGGATTTCCTCAGCAAGTAATCAGGATGTATTTTCCACGCAAATTAACTTATAGCATTAACCAATGGTACAGGAGATCGGATATGGCAATTACTTTTGGACAGGCGGTTCAGGATTATTATCTGGAAAAAGTCCGCCGCAATCAGGCAGAACGCAAAGAACGTCTGGCTACACTAAAAACTCGCGAGGATGCGGAAAAACTGGTGAATGAAATACGTGCAAAAGTCCGCGCCTGTTTCCAGTTCCCCACGGAAAAATGTCCGTTGGACGCCCGCATTACCGGGATTCAGGACGAACCAGATTTCACGGTGGAAAAGATTCTGTTCCACAGCCGCGAAAATTATACCGTTTCGGGTAATTTCTTCTTGCCGAAAAAACGAACCGGAAAAGTTCCGGCTGTTCTCTTCATGTGCGGACATGCCGCAGTTGGCAAAGCCTCCACTACTTATCAGACGGCGATGCGCGGTTTCGCGCAACGCGGTTTCGCCGTGCTGGCCATCGATCCCGTGGGGCAAGGGGAACGCCATCAGTTCCTTGATGTGCCGGGTTTCCCTACAGACGATCCTTGTCGCGAGCACAATATCCTCGGCAAGCAGATGCTCCTAAACGGTGAATGGTTCGGAGCTTGGCGTACCTATGATGCAGTGCGCGGCATGGATTACCTGCTGACCCGTCCGGAAATCGATCCTGCCAGAGTCGGAGTTCACGGCAATTCCGGCGGCGGAACGCTCGCCACTTGGGTCTCTGCGGTTGATGACCGCTTTTTCGCCGCCGCCCCCAGCTGTTTCGTCACCACCTGGGTGTATAACATCGAAAACGAACTGCCGTCCGACATCGAGCAGTGTCCGCCCAATGCCATGAAATACGGATTGGAAATTGCGGATTTTCTGATTGCCGCCGCACCGCGCCCGTTCCTTCTCTTGGGGCAGAAGAACGACTTCTTCGATCCGCGCGGCATTCAGGAAGTAAGGGACGAACTTAAAGGTCTTTACCGTCTGCTGGGATGTGAGGACCGGATCGATCTCTGCATCGGTCCCACCAGTCACGGACTTTCCGTGACGTTGAGAGAAGCCGCCTACGACTTCTTCTGCCGTCAGGCGGGAGTGGAAAATCCCTCCAAAACCGAAGGCACAATCACGCCTCCGGAAAACCAGGATACTTTCGCCGCCCCCGGCGGGGAAGTGACCAATCTATTGGATGAACGCAAGGTCCATGATCTAATCTTGGAACAGACCACCTCGCTTAAGAAGGCACGCAAAGTTCTTACGCTACCAGAGATTTGCCGAATCCTCATCAACTGCATGGGTATGGATGAACCTGTCCTTCCCCATTACAGAGTTCTGCGTTCGTGTCCGCCTTGCGGAGTACCTTCGGTCACGGTCCGCCGCTTCGGTCTGGAAACGGAACCCGGACGGGTCATGTGTGTTCTGCATCTGTTCCAGAAGCTGCGGTTTCATTTTGCCGATTCGGAAAAGATTCTGCTCTGCATCCCGCATCAGGATTCTGTTGCCGAATTTGCCGAACACCAGACGGAAGATCAGATGGATATCTACGGACTGGATGTCCGCGGCATCGGCGAATGTACGCCGACGACCTGTAACATTCCTGCCGGTGCCAATTTCTTTGACAGCTACGGATTCGATTTTCATTATGCGGCGCTAGGTGGCATGCTCGGACAATCCATCCTCGGCGGACGAGTTAAGGATATCCTCTGCACCGTTGAGCTGCTGTCTCAGTACTCCGGGCATATCGAGCTGGAAGGGCATGGAATCGGCGGTATCCCCGCCCTGATCGCGGCCGTACTGTCTGACAAAATCCAGGCACTCCGGCTGTTCGGAACGCCCGAATCCTGGGAAAGCATGATTATTCCGGCTGAGCCTGATGCGGAAAGCTCTCCGATGTCGTACATGATTTCCGGCATCATGAAATATTTCGATCTACCCGATCTGCGAGCAGCGATTGCTGACAAGATACGATTATGAAAATCAGTTTTCTTTTTCCGTCGACTGGCTGAAAACGCTACACAGATATCTGGTGAAACGGTTGTAAAAAGAAAATAATCAATATTTACAAATAAGCAAGTCAGCCAATACTCAAATCTGTGATGTCTGATAATCGTATTTTGCAACCATCAGTCAGGACGATGGTTGCATCTGTGGCAGATGTTTTTTTGACTTTGCCTGAAACTTCCACAATAGCCCCGCCGCTTTTGTGTTCATCTGGGACAAAATATTTGATGCGAACATCCGGCTGTTCGTGGATATGATCAGCGATGTACGCCAAGCGCTCATTGATAGCCTGCTGCTCCTGCTCGTCCAGTTCCGGACGGCTTTCGGTTAGCCGGGCTGTTTCAGCAACGGCATCATCGTAGCCGACCAAGGCTGCAAACGGAGCAAATTGTGCCGCCCGGTCGTGCATGGACATTCGCTGGCGAGTCGGAGAAACGTGATGCGGAAGGTTTATAATGTCATCGTATCGACTCATTTCTTTTTCCTCCACACAAGACTTTTCAGCAGCCCAATATACAAAACTACCGCCAGAATAATTCCAATGCTTACACGAAATGGGGTTCTGTTGTAAAACGGCACGAATGACAGAGCTGTGCCGGTTGCAACAATAACAAGAACAGCAAGTGAAAGCAGGATTTTCTTGAGAACGCTCATGCCTTATGCCCTCCCACTTGCTGATTGCGATCCTTGGCTGTTGCACCTTCCTGCAAGCTCATGGCTTTAAGAACAGCGTTTTTGCCAAACTGTTTTTTTATACTCAACAGAGCATCCTGAAGGCGGCGTTCTTTGGCAAGTTCAGCATCTTCAGCTGCTTTCTGCTTCTCCAACGCTTCGTGATCGGCAAAGAGATCCGGTTGTTCCTGGACTTCTTCCGGAACATCGCCTTCGTTCAGAATGTGGTTCGCCCCGATGGTAATCTTCCGTACCAGCAGATTGGGATCAACCACACGGTCAAAAAGCTGCATCATATGGTCAATGATGATTTTTGAAGAAGAGGTATGCCGGGGCAGATTGATTGAACCGTGAGCATCCTTGGGGGCTTGCCTGCCGTAAGAGTCCGTTTTGATTGCTCCGGTGTACTTCTGCCGCCGCTCCGGATCTGTCAGGTTAAGGACATCGTAAGCGATATTCAAAGTCAGCTGGTCCGTCACGATCCGCTTTTCAACAAGGTCAAGAGCAAGAATATCCGTCATTTCCATAACGACCAACCGAGCTTTATCGTGTTCGTATGGATCTTGAAGAACCTGTCCAGAACTTACCGAACTGTTCTCCGGGCGGTACGATTTGATGTCGGCAATGGAGCAAGGTTCCCAGCCCCAAGCGTGATCTATGAGCAGTTCCGCATTGATGCCGAACATCCGGTAAAGCAGATCTTCATTCTTGACCGACATCCGGGCAACATCGCCCATAGTGTACATTCCGGCTGCTTCCAGTTTGCTTGCATATCCTTTTCCGACTCTCCAAAAGTCGGTCAGCGGTCGATGCGACCACATCTTTTCCCGGTAGGAGCGTTCTGTCAGCTCTGCAATCCGGACGCCGTCTTTATCTGCCTGAATGTGTTTTGCCTCGATATCCATAGCGATTTTGCAGAGATACATATTGGGACCGATTCCAGCAGTGGCTGTAATGCCGGTGGTCTGCAAAACATCCCGAATCATCTTCATGGCAAACTCACGGGCGGTCAGTTTGTAAAGTTTCAAATAACTGGTAGCGTCAGTGAAAACCTTGGCCATGGAGTAAACGTGGATATCGTCCGGAGACACATATTTCAAGTACACAGAATAGATTTTTGAAGTCTGAGGCCAAGCGGTCTTAGGAA